>NC_018868.3:3665876-3983051 GCF_000305785.2 Simiduia agarivorans SA1 = DSM 21679
AATAAACGCTGGCGTTTTAACTGTGCCGTCCGGGCATTGTGCCTGGACGGCATTTTTGGGTTTGCAGCGGCGGATGTCATCTGATTAGGTGCGCCAATAGTTCGTTGCATCCCGGATAGTTTTTTTGGTTCCTCTTGCACATGTCTTAGGTGATCGCTTGCCATAACGCATTCACGTTTTTACCAGGTACCGGGAATAAATCTGCGGCTGAACCGTTAACTGAGTGAACCCCAACACAGAGGATCACTCAACATGTTCAAACCAACACTTCTTTTCATTGCTTGTACTGCCATTTCCGGTACCGCTTTCAGTCAACAAGTGGCGGTGGACGTCAGGACTCAGGGTGCTGCGTCAGTACAGGGCAATAGCGATTACACCCGTGCGCAGGCATCGGGCTCCGGGCAAGCTGAGGCGCGCGGCGAGCAGTCAGCAGGCGTCAGTGCAGAACGCAATGTCGCTGGCGGCACGCAGACTGAACAACAAGCGCTGGCGTCGCCGGATGCAGCCTCCGTGGCTGATGCGTCTTCGGACAGTGCAGCAGGTGTTGCAGCCAATGCCACGGTACTCGCCAACCAGTCTGTCGCCTCTACCCAGCGCGTGGGGCAAGCACTTCAAGGTCGGGTTTCTACCGGTGCGCAGACTGTAGCCGGTGTATCCCGCCAGACAACCGGTAATGCCGTTGCCGAGGCGCAAGGCGCAATAAATCAGGCTGAAGCCTTGGTCGACAGCCAGACTGTGCCCGCGCAGGTAAGCGTCGGTCTGGATCAATCACTCAGCACTGAACTGGATGCGGCCGTTGCGGAGCAGGTGAATACTGCCGTTGCATCGGCGGTAGACGGTGTGGTGGCGGCGACGGTCAATGATTCCGTTTCGGCGGCAGTGGATGCTGCAGTAGATGCCGCGGTCAATGCGTCGATTACCGATACCCTCAGCCAACAACTGTAACTGAAGCTGCGGCGCGCAAGCGCCGCAATTTTTGCGCCAGGCAGTTTTTTTGGGAGAGCACAATCATGAATACCAAGCAAAAGAAAGCCGCATTGTTCATGCGTCTGATCGCCGGGGCAATCGGTATGGGTTTAACAATGCCTTTGACCGCTGCGCCCACCCTGAACGGTTTTTTTGATATGGGTGGAGAATACGACAGCAATGTGGGTGTGAAGGAACTGGATCAGCTCAGTCGTGAAAGTGATTGGGCGGCCACGGCCAGCGCCGGCGCAACACTGGATTGGACCATCAGTCCAGGATGGACCTTTTCTGCCGGCGCGCAATACGACCACAAACACTATCGGACATTCAGTGCCTATGATCAGGCAGGGGTGCGCGGCCATGTGGATATGAGCTATCGGTTCAGCCCGCTAACCGTGGGCCTCAATCATCATGCAGTGGTTGTCCAGCTGGACCGCGAACCGTTTCTGACCTTGTCCCGCTCCGGTCTTTACGCCGGCAAAATGCTGACGTCCCACCTGTACCTGCGTGCCCAGGTGAGTCAGCAAACAAAGTCGATTGCCAGCCAGCCGGCGCGCGATGCCGAGGGGCTGGGATGGGCGCTGGAATCCTATTGGTTCAGCGACGATGCCAGCCGCTATTGGACCGCCGCCATTGCCGTGGAAGATGAGCAGGCCAATCGCCACGACTACAGTAATCAGGCGCTGAGTGTACGTCTCGGTTGGTCCAATCAGTTTTCTCTGTTGAATAAAAACAGCCAATTGCAACTGCAGTGGCGGTACCTGGACAGAGGCTATGACGGCCCGGGAATTTCACCGGAAGTGACGTCGCTGGGGCAATCCGCGTTGAATCCATCACAGGCAGCGATGCCGACGCCGGCAAACCGGTCGGATCTTGTGCAGCAGTGGGAAGCGAAATGGCGCTTGTCAGTGAATGATGTTTTGTCGTTGGGCACCCAGCTGGTGTACGCAGACCATCGCTCGAATCTGGCGACTGCCGATTACACCGAAACCACTGCATCTGTTACGGCGCGCCTGAGTTTCTAGGCATCCCACTCGCCCATCGTTTGTATACACCCGCTTGCCGCAGGTTCACCACCTGCGGATTTTTTTTTGCCGTGTTTCAGGGCAGCCAGCCCTCGCCAAATACCGTATCGCGTCCGGGCGCACCCAGATCTGTGGCCTGCGCACGCAGCGTGGAAAGCGCCGTCTCCAGGCGTTCACCGCGAGCCAAAAGACAGGCGAGGTGGGCGGCAATAACCGGTGCGGCCATAGACGTACCGGATTCGCGGCCAAGGGGGTTGGATTGTTGCGGATTGATCGCACGTGCAGTGATCACACTTACACCCGGTGCGGAAAAATCGACCTGATGTCCTTGGTTGGCCCAGCGATAAATAGCTTGCCGGGCGTCCACCGCCGTCACACCAATCACCGGCTCAAAGGCGGCGGGATACAAGGGTGGCGCTGCGGGCCCCTCGTTACCGACCGCAGCCACCAGCGCAATGCCTTGTGCGTGTATGAGTTCGATGGCGATGCCCAGTAATTTATTGGGCGGGCCGGCAAGGGACAGATTAATGACCCGGACCTCCTGACTGCTGAGCCAGTTGAGTGCCTGAATCAGGCTGTCGGTGGTGGCGCCCTGGGAAAAATCCGAGCGCTGGTAAAAGGCCGCCGCGGCAAACAGATGGCCGGCCCCTAACCGGGGTGTAAGGCCCTCGGCTTCACCCACAAGCACACCGGCGACTGCGGTGCCATGGGCATCGGGGGCAATCAGGTCGGCGGGCAGAAAATCGGCCCGGGTTATGCGCCTGTGGCTGAATGCCGGGTGCTCGACCTGAATACCGGTGTCTACCATGCCCACCTTGACCGGGTGGGGGCAGGGTGTGGCCAGCCTATCAATCGACCGGTTGCTTGCGGCAATATCTTCCGCTCCGCTCTGGCTGTCGTAGGTATGGTTGCGGTCGAGCATGGGGTGCAAGTGGGCCGGTAGCAGGGCCTGCAATGCACTGCGCTGATCCAGTGATTGGGTGACCCGGAAACGGACCAACTGCTTGCCCAACGCCGGCATGGGGGTGGCGGAAATCAGTGTGATGCCCGGTTGGTTGAGCGTGTTCAGTTCTTCACCGGTCAGCCACAGCAGCCACTCACCGGCAATGGCACGCCAGCCGTCGTCGGTGATGACTTCCTGCAGGACCATATCGCCCTGGGCATTGAGAATTGGCAGGGCGTCGGGCAGCGCCGCCAGCGGATTGCCCAGGCTGCGTTCAATCGGGTCCAATGCGGCCTCGCGCGCGGCAGCTTCCGCTGCCAGTGCCGCACGCCGGGCGGGCTCTGCGATGGGAGCCAGCTCGCGCTGGGCGTTTTGCACAGGATTTTCCAGCGCGCCGGTGATGGGTTCGGCGTTGATCAATTGAGCCTGCGCGCCGGTCAGGGGCAAGCCGGTGCTGCATATCAGGGCCAGTGCGATTGCGGTGCGTTTCGGGTTCATGGTCGTTATCCTTGGCGTCTTAGTCGGTGGCGTCCGGGCCGGGTCTGACCGCAGGGCGCCTGTAACGTTAACGTGCCCGGGCAAAAAAAATTCCCATCGGCGGGAATAAAACCCGGGCTGGCCCGTTATCCCTATGAAACCAGGGGAAACCTATGCAACAAGAGTTAACAGAATTATTACCCGGACTCAGGCGCTTTGCCTATTCCCTAACCGGGCAGATGGCGGATGCAGATGATCTGCTGCAAAGCACGGTAGAGAAGCTGCTCAGTAAGCCGGCGCCGGCGGGCGTCGAGCTGGCCAAATGGGCCTTCACCGTGTGTCGCAACCTGTGGATTGATGAATACCGGGCGCACAAGGTACGCCAAACCGCTGCCCTGGCACCGGAGCTATCGGAAGGGCAGGTTGTGGATGGCGAGCGTGCAATGGAGCACAAGATGACATTGGAGCGGGTCAACCGGGCGATGGCGAAACTGCCGGACGATCAGCGCTCCATCCTGGCACTGGTATGCCTGCAGGGTATGGCCTACAAAGACGTGGCGGAGGTGTTGAGCCTGCCCATCGGCACCGTTATGAGCCGGCTGGCACGAGCCCGCCAGGCGCTGGTGACACTATTGAATACACCCAACGAAGGGGTAACCGCATGAACATTACCGACGAAACCTTGTCCGCATTTCTGGATGCCGAACTGTCCGAAGCCGAGATGGAGGCTGTTCGCGCACGCATTGCGGAAGATGAGCAGTTGGCACTGCGGTTGGCAGAATTGGCGACAGTCGACAGCCTGGTGCGCGATACCTATAGCGCCATTGATCAACAACCCATGCCCGCTGCAATCGACCGCTTACTGGCACAATCGCCGGCCTCGCAACCGGCCGCCAGTGACGACAGTGCACCGGCCATTAAACCGGTTGCCAGACCTTTCAGCTTTCCGCGTTGGGCGCCTCAATGGGCCATGGCCGCGAGTATTGCGTTTGTTGCTGGTTTCGGGCTGAACCAATGGTTGTCAGGCGCGGCACCGGCGGCCGAATGGCGCTCGGTTGCGCAGGCGTTGGATACCACGCCCAGCGGCGCCCAGCAGGCTATTGCTGGCCACACGCTGACGCCCCGGGTCAGTTTTCAGAATGCCGAGAGTCAGGTCTGCCGGCAATATCAGCTGCAGTCTGCCCGCCAACAGGTGCAGGCCATCGCGTGCAAAATTGACGGCCAATGGCGCGAAGTGGCTGCCCTGCGCCAGCGGATTACAGCGGATCAAGGGCACTATCAATCCGCCAGTGGCGCCAGCGCAATCAACGCAATGGTAGATCAGATGGCCGTGGGTAATTTTTTCAGCGCGACGCAAGAAGCGCATGCAATCGAAACACAATGGGCGCGCCTGCCCGATAGCAATCAGTGAGGTGATGTCATGAACAAATTTATTGTTATTTCAATTGTTGCGTTGATGACCGTAGGGTGTGCCAGCAGTAATGGCTACAAGCAGGCCAAGGGCAATGGCTATGGGTACACCGATACGGCGTTGACCGAAAACCGCTACCGTATTAACTATAAAGCCAAAAGCCACCAATCGGCCAAAGCCAAAAACTATGCGCTGTTGCGCGCCGCGGAGTTGACCCTGGATCAGGGCTATGACTGGTTCGTTGTGGTGGATCGCGAAACCCGGGTGGAAAAAACCGAAGACCGTTTCAGCACCAGTATGCAAACCGGCCAAACGGTGACGAAAAGTTGCGGGTTACTGAGCTGCACAACCCAGGTTCATCCGAGCACTCAATACGGTGTGGGCATGTCCTCGGGCAACGGCGCGGATGAAGCCATCGCCAGCCTGGAAATCCGCATGGGTAAAGGTGTGAAACCCGCAAGTGGCGATGTCTACGATGCGATGGAGATCAAAGACAGTCTGGGTAAGCGGAAATAAAGGGCCATTTTCACGCTGAACAAGAAGATTTTTAGTCTGGCTTTCACGTGGCCCCTGCCGAAAATCAGGCAGGGGCTTTTTTATTCCTGTTGGTTGGTAACGTCTCTCAACCAAAATAATAACTAGTCCCCAAAATCAGCTGCACTGTGTCTTTCTTTCATTTGCAGCGGCTCGTGCCCCCACACCCGGTTCACCCGCCGGCCGCGGGCAACTGCCGGGCGGTCGTGCAGCAGTTTGGCCCAACGCGCTACGTGTGTGTATGACGCCACATCCAAAAACTCCGCTGCCTCATACAGCTTGCCCTCTACCAACACGCCGTACCAGGGGTAAATAGCCATGTCGGCGATGGTGTATTCGTTGCCACACATAAATGTATTGTTGGCCAAATGCTTATCCAGCACATCGAGCTGGCGTTTGACTTCCATGGCATAGCGGTTGATGGGGTACTCGAACTTTTCCGGTGCGTAAGCATAAAAGTGCCCGAAACCGCCGCCAAGAAACGGCGCGCTGCCCATTTGCCACATCAGCCAGGAGTAGCATTCGGCGCGCTGTGCCGGCGCCTTCGGAATAAACCGGTCAAATTTTTCTGCCAGGTACAACAGGATGGCGCCGGATTCGAACACGCGAATGGGCTCGCGCTGACTGCAGTCGAGCAACGCCGGAATTTTGGAGTTGGGATTGATGTCGGTAAAGCCGCTGCCAAACTGTTCACCGTCGCCGATATTGATCAACCAGGCGTCGTACTCCGCCGCCTCAATGCCCAGCGCCAGCAATTCTTCAAACAGAATGGTGACCTTCACGCCATTGGGGGTGGCCAGCGAATAGAGTTGGAACGGATGCTCGCCGCGGGGCAAGGCCTTGTCGTGCGTGGCGCCGGCGATGGGGCGATTGATATTGGCAAATTTACCACCGCTGGCCTGGTCCCAGGTCCAGACTTTGGGGGGCAGGTATTTCGTGTCTGTCATGGAGTGCTTCCTTTGGTTGAAACGGCATTAATGAGCGTTAGCCTACTTCAAGCAGTCGTTAATTACAGGTGGGGGCGGCGTGAGTCTTGAATCCGAGCACGTAGGATTGGCCTTAGGTTAAAGTCAGAATGACAGTAACCGGTTACAAAAAACATAAGCCTTGTACCGCTCAGGTGTGGCCAGACTATCCGCCGAATCCGCAAAGATTTGGTATGTGTCTTTTGTTGAGCGCTAGTTTGGGATTGTTGTTAACGTATTGATTTGTAAATATAAAATACTAGTATTTGTGATGGGTGGCGCGATTTCTTAATGTCTAAGTATGGCTTGCGAAGGTGTTCGCTTGGTGTCATTATAGCGTGGCCCTGACGGGTATTTTTTAAAAATAACGATGTAACCGGTTACACTTGTAGGCTGTATTGACAAGATCCAGCCTGGGGAAACCGTCGGTGCAGTGTTGAAACGAATAATAACGAAAGAGTACGGGGACAGATCTCATGCAAACACCCAATCGCATTCCCAAAGCCTGGTTGCCTATTGGACTTGCCAGTTCGCTGGTGATGAGCGCGATAGTGCCTCTGGCGCAGGCCCAGTCGGAATCCGCAGATAACGCCACCGAGCTGGAAGAAATGGTGATCTATGGTATCCGGCAATCACTCACCGATGCCGTCGACCAGAAGCGCAATTCGGCGGCCATTATGGATGCCATTTCCGCTGAGGATATTGGCAAGTTACCCGATGAGAACGCGGCGCGAGCGCTGCAGCGGGTAACGGGTGTGCAGATTTCAAACCGCGATGGCGAAGGCTCTGAGATCCAGGTGCGCGGTATGTCTCAGGTGAATATGGAGGTGAACGGCGTTTCGTATCTTGGTACGCCAAGTCAACCGGGCTTCCGTTCAACGGTTCGCCGCAATGCCACGCTGGAAGATATTCCCTCTGAACTGTTGGCCGGGCTCGAAGTGATCAAGTCGCCCTCCGCCGACCGGATCGAAGGTGCCATTGGCGGTACCGTCAACATGAAAACCCGTAAGCCATTGGATACCGAAGGTTTCCAGCTGGCGGGTTCTGCCAAGGGGGTGCACTCCGAACTCGCGGACGCCAACGACGGTCGCTATTCGTTTCTGATTGGCAATAACTGGGATGACCGCTTTGGCGTACTGGTGAATGTCACCAAGGGTGAATCCACCAGCCGCAATGACACCATCGACTACCGCAATTGGGATGGTCTTTCGTTTGAGAACTGGAATTCCAATGTGCCAAGCCTTGAGGCCTGGAACGAAAGTGTCTGGTGGGACAGCGCACAAGATCCGGCCAGCGTGTGTACACCTTTCTGTTGGCGTAATGTGGGTTGGGGCGAAGACCCTACCAATCCGGGTTCCGATGCCCCGGTACAAAACGGAGGCTGGATGCCAACGCTCATGTACCTCAATCCCGAAACCGGCAAGCTCGCGCAGGTGATTGCACCGCAGGAAGTTGAGCTGCAACAAAAAGAAATTGTCCGCGAGCGCACCGGTGTCAATATTTCGCTGCAAGCTAAGCCCTCGGATAACCTGAGCTTGTACGCTGACATTATCGGCAGCCAGTACGACGAAAAGCAGAGTGCCTCGATTCTCACCCTGGGCATTCGCGATATCGATTGGCCACACACGGGCGTGATACTGGATGAGAGCTTCGTGCCCTTTACGCTGGGGCAATACACCGAAGGCTCTGATGTTCCCTCTACGGCGTCAATCAAGCCCGGTGATCTGAATGGTGTGGATGGTGAAGTTACGCTACTGTCCGGCGGCTTTGCGCCCATCAGCTGGAACAACAATGGTAACGCGCACCGCTTGGGTGGGCAGGCTGCATTCCGCGAAGTGGAAAACCGCAACATCAGCTTGGGTGGAAGCTGGTGGCAGGATGATCTCACCGTGAGTGTGAACTACTCCAATGGCGCATCCAAATTCGACAGCATCTGGCTGCGCCAGGATCTGAAAGGCAGTTATGGCAATGTGAACTGTGCCTGGCGCGACCCGCGTCCGATGGACCCGGCCAGTGGTCAGCCGGTAGCTTGTGCACAGAATGTCAGCTGGGGTTATGACATTACCCAGGGTGATATCGGCTCTGTGATGATCAATCCGGCATTGACCGGAGTGAATCCTTCGGCTCCCAATGGCGGGGACTACCTTACCGATCCCTACAGCTATGCGATAGCATTTGTCAGTCTGTGGAAAGATGAATTCACTTCAAATCAGGATGCACTGGCACTGGATTTTGATTACAACCTGGATGAAGCCTTTGCCGGCCTGACACTGGATTCTGTTGAATACGGTTTGCGCATTGCGCGTCGCAGCAATGAGCGTGAAGTGGAGCGTGGCATGGGTACCCATTGGCGCTCCGAGTGCACCGATAATACCTGCGCGGTGGAAACCGACCAGCGTTTAGGCGTTGAAGATGCCAACTCCATTTACATTCAGCCGCCACAAATTCGCAATGCGGTAGCGGTGAATGACGGCAGCTTCCTGGATGGCGTTGCGGGTAGTGTACCGCGTCAGTGGATTGCCGGTGATCCTTCCGTTTACAACAACCCTTTGGCTGACCTTAACAACATCTGGGGAATCTACCCTGTGTCGGACAAGATCAACGACTACAAGGTGAGTGAAGACACCCAAGCTGGCTACCTCAAAGTCAACTTTGCCAATGGCGCTGAAAATGTGTCGGGTAACCTGGGTGTACGTGTGGTACGTACCTTTACGGATTCTACCAACTATTCGGTTAAATCCGGCGCAAGCTCTCGCTACCTGTTTGTACCTATCTACACAGGTGCAGACTATGAGGCGAATACACTGGAACGTTCTTACACAGACATTCTGCCAAGCCTGACCGTTAACTGGGATGTGACCGATGACCTGAAAGTGCGTTTCGCGGCATCGAAAGTCATGGCGCGGCCAGATCTCACTGATCTGACTTCGGGTATTTTCATTACCTCTATCACCTCGCGCACGGGCATCATTGGCAATCCGGATCTCGATCCCTATCGCGCCAATCAGCTGGACGGTTCGCTGGAATGGTATTTTGATGAAGGCTCATTGTTGTCTGTCACAGCGTTCTTTAAAGACATCAACAGCTTCATTACTTACGACTACTCTGAAACATTCATGGGCCCGGGCCGTACACCTGACGTGAACGGTGATATTCCCGACGTGGAATACTCTGCGCGCAAAGCGGTGAACGATGAAGGCCAGGTAAAGGGTGCGGAATTTTCCTATCAGCAACTGTACGGCGGCCTGTTTGATGGCTTCGGTACCGTGCTGAACTACACCTACGTAGACAGTGAAACACCCGACGGTTTACCGATTCCTCAGCTCTCCAAGCATTCGGCTAACGCGATTTTGTTTTTCGAGAAGCATGGCTTTGGTGCGCGTCTGGCCTACAACTGGCGCGATGACAGTTTGAGTGCCGCCGATGGATCAGGTGGTCGTTCAGAGTACCTCAAGGACTACGGTCAGTTAGACCTGTCACTGAGTTATGATTTGAGTGATAACCTCAAAATCACCTTTGAAGGCCTGAATCTGACCCAATCCAGCCTTAAATCCTATGTGGAAGTGGAGGAGCGGATTCTGCAATACCAGCAACTGGATCGCGTGTTCCAGCTAGGCATTATCGGCCGCTATTAACGCAGGCTTTGGAGTCCCGGCCTGCGCGCTATGCAAGGGCCGGTGTAAGATGCGATTTCCCTATGTTCTCCCTCGATGCAGTAGCTTTTTTCTCTCGCTATATGCACCGCTTATGCCCGGCAATGCCGGGCTTTTTTTACACCACTGGGCGCGGAATATTTGGAGTCGGATGGGACTCCGATTGCCGGCCTATTCAATCGGAAGGAAAAAAAATGGAAAGTGCGTGAATATGTCAGGTAAGTAGAGTCTTAAGCTCGCGCGTTTTTTCGGCCAGAAGTAAAGGGTTGTTGCGCGCTTCAACATTTAAACGTATCAATGGTTCGGTATTGGATTGGCGCAGGTTGAATCGCCAGCTGCCAAAGTCCATATCCAGCCCGTCCAACTCGCTTTCTTTAGGGTTCTGGTGCCGGTAATGTGCGCGCACTTGTTCAATCAGCGATTGGCTGTTGAGCACCTCAAGATTGATCTCGCCCGAGCAAGGAAACGCGGTTTGCCGTTCACTGATCAGTTGGCTCAATGTCTTACCGGTGCGGCAGAGCAATTCAGTGAGCAGCAGCCAGGGCAGGGTGCCGTTGTCGCAGTAGGCAAAGTCTTTGAAATAGTGATGGGCACTCATTTCGCCGCCGTAAACCGCGTCGGTTTCACGCATCTTCTGTTTGATGAACGCGTGCCCGGTTTTGCAGATGGCGCTGGTACCGTTATTCTGGCTCACCAGATCATGGGTATTCCAGTAGAGCCTTGGGTCGTGCACGATGGTGGCGCCGGGGTGACGCTGTAGCATCATTTCTGCCAGCAGCCCCACGATATAATAACCTTCAACAAACTGGCCTTGTTCATCAAAGAAAAAACAGCGGTCGAAATCACCGTCCCAGGCAATGCCCAGATCGGCCTTGCTTGCTAGCACGGCGTCTTGGGTGGCGGCCCGGTTTTCCGGCAATAAGGGATTGGGCACACCGGTGGGAAAATGGCCATCGGCATGGTGTTGTATGCGGATAAAATCAAACGGCAGATAGCGTGCAAGCCGATCAACCAGATCGCCGGCGCCGCCATGGCCGGGGTTTGTGACAATGCGCAATGGTTTGAGTTTCGAAACGTCTACCTGCTCCAGCAAAAACGCATCGTAGGCCTGGCGGAAATCAATTACATGAATCTGGCCCGGTTCTGCGCTGGGACGCAAGTCGCCCGAGGCAACCTGTTCCCGTAATTGAGTCAGTTGTTCACCCGTGATGGGGTGGGAATCCCGGGTGACGAGTTTCATGCCGTTGTAATCTTTCGGGTTGTGGCTGGCGGTGACGCAGATACCGCCGTCCACCGGTTGGCTGAAGCTTGCGTAATACACTTCTTCCGTGCCGCATTGCCCAATGTGCCAGGCGTCGCAGCCGGCAGCGCAAATGCCTTCGGCCAATGCTTGTGCCAGTACCGGGCTGGTGAGCCGGATATCGTGACCCACGATCAAACGTTTGGCGTTAAGTTGGGATGCATAAGCAAAACCGATGCGCCAGGCCAGTGATTCGTTCAGTTCTTCAGGTACACGCCCCCGGATGTCATAGGTTTTGAAACCACTGGTGGGGTAATGGGCATTCATCGCTGCTGGTCCTGATAGTCGATGGCTTCGGTTGCGGCAACCAGCAAATGGTACAAGGTGCTGGCCGGCGCCTTGGTATTGATTACCTGATTGTTGGCATCCAGTTGGTCGCAGTAGCTGCCGTCAACGCGCGTCGAGAAATAAAATTCAAACAAGGCACTGATGGCATTTGCCGCCACCAGCTCGGCCGCCGCTTTGCTGCTGGCGTCGGAATGTGACGCCGCTTCCGCCAGGCTGGCTTTGATAAGCTCTGTCATTGGCCACAATCGCTTGCTGGCTTTTTGCACTTTGCCATTGGTATCCAATTCATCGAAAAGCAAGCCGCTGTGTTTTTCTTGTCCGAGTTCCAGTGCGGTGCGGTACAGCGAACGGGTGTAGTGTGTCACCGGCGTGCCAGAGAGTTGGCCGTACTGGTGCAGCAACCACACCCATTCCAGCATGTGGCCGGGTTCTACTGCTTGCCCCTCAGCGACTGGCCGCCAGTCGGGATGAAAATATTCCAGCAGGAAATGTTTTTCCGGGTCGTAAAAGCGCGTCTCGAACAGGGTAAATATGGAGCCGGCCCTTGCCAGCCACCTGCTGTCGGCACTGGCCTGAAAAAGCGCCATATAGGCCTCGAACAGGTGCATGTGCGGGTTCTGCCGGCGCACCTTGGCCGGGTAATCGCCCTCGCGCCAGCCACCAAAATCGCCTTTTATGTGGGTATCCAGATAGCGTTGGATGCGATTGGCCCGCGCCAGTGCCTGACTGTCGCCAAAGGCGCGATAGCGCCAGGCACAGGCGAGCAAGTAAAAGGCGAGATCGTAGGTGTCCAATCGGTTGTCCAGCGGTTGATCCTCGGCAGTCAGCTGATGCACATACAGATCCATGGCATCGGCATGTTGTGCATTGGGGTGACGGGCCTTGGCGTCCAGCCAGCGCTGGATTTGCCCGACCCTGACGCCCGCTTCGGCCAGCCAGCCGCGGTTGGCGGCCACAGAAAACACAAAACTCTGCCGGTATTGCACCCGGATGCGCTTGGGGCATTGGGCATCGGGCGCGCCGCTCGCATCCAGTTGTTCAAAGGCGCTGCCGTGCAGCTGGTCGAAACCCTGCGAAGACCAGAGTGGTAATGCCTGGCGGACCATCCAATCCGCCAGGCGTTCGGTGGCCTGTGAAAGCGCGTGTACAGACATAAAGTAACCGGTTACAAATTATTGGGTTTAATCGCATTGCTGGTGCGACCTGATTACGCTGCAATGTAACCGGTTACATTTTCGAAGTAAAGAGGGCGCTCGGGATCTGTCTGCAATCTGCGCGTATCAGCGCCGATTGGGTGTGGATTTACGCACCACAAACTCGTAGGGCAGGACGATTTCGCTGTTTTGCAGTTCACGGCCTTCAATCAGGGTCAGCAGGGACTGAAAGGCCGTTTTGCCCAGTTCTTCCGCCGGTTGGGCCACGGTAGTGAGCGCGGGGTCGCTGTAGCGGGCAAATTCAATGTCGTCAAAACCGGTGATAGACATGTCCTCCGGCACCCGTATTCCGGCAGTGCGCAGGCCCTGAATGGCGCCAATGGCCATTTCGTCGTTCATGGAAAAAATTGCTGAAGGGCGCTCTTTCATGCGCGCGAAATGGCTGGCGGCTACCACGCCGGAGCGCAGAGTGAAGTCGCCGTAGACCACCAGATTTTTGTCGAAAGGTATACCGGCCGCTTCAAGTGCCTGCATGTAGCCCTTGTAGCGGTCGATGGTGTGGGGGTTGTCGGCCTTGCCGGCAATCACGCCAATACGGGTGTGGCCCTGACCAATCAGATACTCCATCACCGCCTGGGCGGCACCGGCGTTATCGATGCGCACCGAGGCATAAGGCGTGTTTTCACAGCCACAGGCATTGACCATGGGGATGTGCGGGTTGGGTTCGAGCGACACGCCAGGAATGTGGGGGCGCAATTGCAAAACCCCGTCAGATTGACGGGTTTCCACCAGATTCACATAGTCCTTTTCGCGCTTGACGGAATCGCGGGTATCGCCCAGCAATACGGCGTAGCCTGCCTGCTGCGCAGCATCCTCAATGCCCCGGATTACGGTGGAGAAGAACAGGTTGGCGATATTCGGCACCAGTACCACAATGGAATAGGAGCGCACGGCGCGGAAATTGCGGGCCATCATATTGGGCCGGTAATTTACCTTGGCGATAGCGGCCTGGACTTTCTCCAGTGCGGCTTTGGATACCTTGTCGGGGGTACTGAGTGCGCGCGACACAGTGGCAATCGATACCCCTGCAATGCGGGCAACTTCGCGGATACTGGACATAAGTGAGCCACTCCGATGGCAAATCCTGTGGAAACGGTTACAGGGCGCAATTTACCTCATACGGGAAATTGGTACTAGCCAAACGAATTGTAACCGGTTACATTATTAAAAAGCACCTGACTCAGTAGGCATAATCTGCTTTGTGGGTGATGTATCTATGAAGGTTCCAGCGTGGCTGGCAACAGAATAATCAATCCGGCGGGTCGATTCAGAGGGGCACCCCGGTAACAACAGGATCAGCCAATGCAGCTCGCTGTCATCGACATCATTATCATCGGCTTATACATGGCCCTGTCTGTGGGGATTGGTGTATGGCTGAGCCGCAAGGCATCGCAGAATATCCGTACCTATTTTCTGGGTGGCAACCAGCTGCCCTGGTATTACCTGGGGTTGAGTAACGCCTCTGGTCAGTTCGACGTGGGCGGCACCATGTGGATGATTTATTTGTTATTCATCTACGGCTTAAAGAGCGTTTATATTCCCTGGTTGTGGCCTGCGTTCAACCAGATATTCCTGATGGTTTTCCTGTCGCTCTGGCTGCGTCGCTCCAATGTGATGACCGGCGCCGAATGGATCAGTTTCCGGTTTGGTAACAGTCGCGGCGCTGAATTTGCGCATCAGGTGATTGTGGTATTTGCGTTGTTGGTGGTGCTGGGGTACCTCGCCTATAGTTTTGTGGGCGCTGGCAAGTTTGCGGCCGGTATCATGCCCTGGCAGTTGAGTGCAGACCCGCACACCAATGAAATTTTCTATGGTCTCATCTTAACGGCGATCACCACCGTTTACGTGGTGAAAGGTGGCATGTTTGGCGTGGTGCTCACCGAAGTGGTGCAGTTTTTCATCATGACGGTTGCCTGTATCGCCATCGGGGTTATCGCCATGATGCAGGTGTCGCCCGAGATGCTCAGTGCAGCGGTGCCTGAAGGTTGGAGCAGTATGGCGGTCACCCATACGCTGGATCTGGATTGGAGCGGCATTCTTGATTCTGCCAATCAGAAAATTATCAACGACGGCTGGTCGCTGTTCTCTGTATTTTTCATGCTGGTATTGCTCAAAGGGATTCTTCAATCCTTAGCGGGGCCGGCGCCGAACTATGATATGCAGCGTATTTTGTCGGCCCGCACTCCAGTGGAGGCCGCCAAAATGAGCGGCGTGGTGAGCCTCGTGCTGTTGTTTCCCCGCTATATGATGATCACCGGCCTGACGGTATTGGCGCTGGTATTTTTTGCCGAAGACCTGCGTGCCATGGGGCCGGATGTGGACTTTGAAGCGATACTGCCGTTCGCACTGGCTAACTATGTACCGGCGGGTTTGTTGGGCCTGGTGTTGGCGGGTTTGCTGGCCACCTTTATGTCTACCTTTGCTGCTACCGTAAACGCCGCGCCTGCCTACGTGGTGAACGATGTGTACAAGCGCTACATCAATCCCGATGCCAGCCAGAAAACCTACGTGCGCCTGAGTTATGCGGTGAGCTTGTTTTTTGTAGTGTTGGGTACGGTGATCGGATTATTCGTCCCTTCGCTCAACGATTTTATTTTGTGGATGGTAAGTGCGCTCTATGGCGGTTACACCGCGGCCAACATTCTCAAATGGTATTGGTGGCGCTTTAACGGTGTGGGCTATTGCCTGGGCATGCTCGCCGGCATTGTGGCGGCTATTCCGCTGATGTTTACCGATGTGTCGCCGCTGTATGCCTTCCCGTTTCTGTTTGCTTTCTGTTTGTTGGCCAGTGTATTGGCCGCGCTTCTATCCAAACCCGACGATATGGACGTGCTCAAACAGTTTTACCTTAAAACCCGCCCCTGGGGGTTCTGGGCGCCGGTGCATACCGCGCTGGAACAAGAGCAACCCGGCATTCGCCGCAACACCGATTTCGTTCGCGACATGGTGAATTGTGCGGTGGGATTGGTGTGGCACACGGCACTGACCGCCGCCCCCATTTTCCTGGTGATTAAACATTGGCCGGAGTTTTTCGTAGCAGTGGCGGTGATTGCGTGTGCCACCATTTATCTATACCTGAACTGGTATCGCCACCTGAAAAATACGCCGGAGGATGCGCCTGCTGAGCAGAATGATGTTGCGCTTTCTGCGGCCAGATAATTTTTTAGTTGAGTTGTAACCGGTTACTGCGTGGCGGTTTCAAGTCGAAATAAAACAAAACCTGATATTGAATGAGTAGTTTTGCCATGTCTGATTTTAAACACCGTGCGCGTGCATTGATCGCGCAGCAAGATTCCCTGTTGAAACGGGGTAACGAACCTATGCCTGTAAGCAACGGCGTGTATCAGCGGTGGCAACGGCCGGTCATCACGCGGGATCATGTGCCGGTGTCCTGGCGCTACGATTTTAATCCAGCCACCAATCCCTTCCTGATGGAACGTCAGGGCATCAACGCCACGCTGAATGCCGGCGCGATTTTTTTCAACGGCAAATACTGCGTGGTTGTACGTGTGGAAGGCGATGATCGCAAATCATTTTTTGCTGTGGCCGAAAGCGATAACGGAGTGGATAACTTCCGCTTCCATGACAAACCTATCGTTATGCCCGAAACCGGCCGGCCCGACACCAACGTCTACGACATGCGTCTGACCGCTCATGAAGATGGTTGGATATACGGGCTTTTCTGCACCGAGCGAAAAGACCTGGATAAACCCAACGATACCTCCGCGGCTGAAGCTCAGTGTGGCATCGCGAGAACCAAAGACCTGGTCACCTGGGAGCGCTTGCCTGATCTGGTCACCTACTCCGGTCAGCAACGGAACGTGGTGCTGCACCCGGAATTTGTCGATGGTCAATATGCACTTTATACCCGCCCTCAGGATGGCTTTATTTCTGTGGGCGCCGGCGGGGGAATCGGCTGGGGGCTGACTCCCACCATGGATGGCGCGGAAGTCAAGAAAGAAACCATTGTGGATGGCAAGGTTTATCACACCATCAAAGAAGTTAAAAACGGTCAGGGCCCTGCGCCCATTAAAACGGAGGCCGGCTGGCTGCATCTGGCCCATGGTGTACGCAATACCGCCGCCGGTTTGCGCTATGTGCTCTACGCGTTCATGACTGACCTGAATGAACCCTGGAAAGTGATTCACCGCCCGGCGGGTCATCTGATTGCACCCGAGGGAAAGGAGCGCGTCGGTGACGTATCAAACGTGGTGTTTTCCAACGGGTGGATTGCGCGCGACGATGGCCAGGTGTTCATTTATTACGCCTCTTCCGACACCCGGTTACACGTAGCCACCAGCAGCGTGGCTCAGCTGATAGATTACTGTAGGAATACCCCTGAAGATGGGTTGCGCTCAGCTACCAGTGTGCAGGCGCGGTTGGCGCTGATTGAAGCCAACCAGTCTTGTATGGCTGATTTGTAAGTGGCTATCACTGTGAGCAATAGTGCGAAAGAATTGTCGATGGCGTGTGAACAGGAGTTGGAAAATATCCTTGCCTGGTGGCGTACCCATACGCTGGATTCAGAGGGCTTTGTGGCAGAGCTGGATAATAATGGCCAGCGCAATGTGCACGCGGAAAAAGGCATTATCCTCAATACCCGTATCCTGTGGTTTTTCAGCGAGCTGGCCATTCAGAGGCCGGCGCTTGAATGCGGCGATCTGGCGGATCGGGCCTTTGACTATCTGACCGACCACTTTTTCGATGAAGAATACGGTGGGCTTTTCTGGAGCCTGGATGCGGCCGGTCAGATGTGTGGCGACAAAAAGCAGACTTACGCACAGGCATTTGGCATCTATGCACTAAGCGCCTATTACCGTTTGACGAAAAAACCTGAGGCATTGGCGTTTGCAATGGATCTGTTTCGGCTGATTGAGCAGCATTGTCTGGATCGGGCGAGTGGCGGCTATGTGGAAGCCAAAAGCCGCCAATGGGAACCATTGGTTGATGTGCGCCTGTCGGCCAAAGATGACAATGCGCCGAAAACCATGAACAATCACCTGCATGTTTTAGAAGCTTATACCGGTCTCTACCTCGCCAACCCCACCCGGGAAACCGAACAGGCGCTGCGCAACAATATTCTGTGGATGTGCGAACGCATCGCCGATGCTGATACCGGCCATCTTAAGCTGTTTCTCGATATGCAGTGGAATGATCACTCCTCATGTTATTCCTATGGCCACGACATTGAAGCCAGCTGGTTGATATGTGAGGCGTTGGAAGTGTTGGGCGATGAGGTGCTGCTTAACCGATTCAGCCCGTTGGTGGTGAATTTAGCGAAGACCTGTTTGGCCGAGGGTATTGGTGAGCATGGTCAGGTGCTGGATAAATTCGATAAAACCAGCGGTGAGCGACATCCCGAATCTGAATGGTGGGTGCAGGCCGAAGCGATGGTGGGCTTTGTGAATGCCTGGCAGCTCACCGGCGACGAAAAATTTCTTAGGGCCACCGAAGCGGTCTGGGTTTATATCCAACAGTATCAATTGGATAAAAACCTGGGGGAGTGGTTCTGGTACTCAACCCTGGATCAGGCGCGCGGACATCAACATTATAAAATGGGCTTCTGGAAAGCACCCTATCACAATGGCCGGGCTATGCTGGAAGTAGCTAATCGACTCAGCGCTGCTTGCCAGAAATCAGAATAATAAGGAATAGAGAATATGAAGCACATAGGCCCACATTTGTTCTGTCTGGGGTTGCTGATGCTGCTTGGCTGCGGCGAAAAACCGGCGCCTGCCGTGGAAGCGGCACCTGCTGCGGCTGAGCTGACCGGGGCAACATCGGGATTTGATACGTTTATCCAGCGTAAAGAACACCAGCTTTTTGACGGAGAAAAACCGTTTCGCTTTTTTGGTTTGCACGCCACCGAGTTGCACAGAATTGAAGATGATGTCCGCTCAAAGGCGAGTCAGATAGGCAAGTCGGATCATTTCAAATGGCCTACTGCCCGTGAGCAGGAAAACTGGGTGAAATCGCTGGTATGGAGCGGCCATACCGCTACCCGCATTTACGCCTTGAGCATTGACGATATCAGCCTTGCGCCTGATGTGCGCAAAAATATGCCTGCGCACGTGCTGTGGGATCAGGAAAGCCAGCGCCTGGTATTGAACGAGGACGGCATGCAGGTGCTGGATCGATTGGTCTATCTGGCGGATCTACACGGATTGAGATTGATCATTCCATTTGTTGATCACTGGAGCTGGTGGGGCGGAAAGCGGGAGCTGGCGTTGATGGCAGGCGAACCGGATATGGACGATAAAGTGACCGGGCCCATTTATGATATTAACAGTCAAACCTATGCGCTGTATCAGGATCTGATACGGCAGGTTATTGGCCGTACGAACACGCTTACCGGCCGAAAATATTCTGAAGAAAAGGCTATTATGGCGTGGGAAACCGGTAACGAATTACGGGGTACCAATGCTGAGTTTCTCGCCCAGACTGCTGCGCTGATTAAATCTTTGGCGCCGCATCAGCTGATTGTGGATGGTGATCAGCAGGCGGATTCCATCAACTTGCCTGATGAAGCCGTAGCGGTGGGCTCCGAATTTCTAGGCCTTGTCGATCCCAACGTGGATATCATGTCCAATCATTTTTACGGGGATTACATGTCGGCAGATGTAGTAACCCGTCAGGCCGATCTGGCAAAACAATACGGCAAGGTATTTTTTGTTGGGGAATACGGTTTGCAGCCCATGGAAACCATCCGCCAGGTCACAGACGCCATCGTCGCTCACGAAGCCATTGGCGGTGCATTGATCTGGGGCTATCGTGGCCACCGTGAAGCGGGCGGCTTTTATTGGCACAAAGAAGGCGACAGCGGGCACCTGAGTTACCATCTGCCGGGCTTTGCCGTAAATGCTGCAAACCAGGAGCAAGCTGTGGTTGAATTGATCCGTCAGGTGCAGGCCGGATTTGCCACCAATGAGCAACAGCGTCGCTTTGCCACCGAATGGCCCGATCCGGAAGCCCCATTGTTGCATCCCATTGGTCCGCAAGGACAAATAAACTGGATGGGCTCACCCATGGTACTGCGCTATAACCTGTACAAGGCCAACGCCAGAACTGAGTGGCATTTGTATCAGGCGGACCTGACCGATGGCAGCAACGGTTGGGACCCGGCCATAATGAATTTGTATCAGGACAGCAATTGCCAGACGGGCGATCAATACCGGTTGACCGCGGTCAACCCAGCGGGCGAGTCGATTGGGTCTGAGATACGGATTGCGAGCTGTAACTGACGCCACGAAACAGCGCCTCAGGGCGCCGTTTTTATTGGGCCAATCCTTATCCTATCCGCATGTCGCCTGATAATGCTGAGCGTAGTGCTGTCACTATCAAACACCCCATTCAAACCCTGCGGTTCCTGCGGCGGGTCACCCAGATAATCATCCCCGGGTGCCCAGAGCTCCGGATTGGCGCCCGCTCGCCCGGCTCCTGCGAAGGCCCAGAAGTTCGTACCCGCAAAAGCCTTGCCGGTATTTTCTTCAATGAATTCGAACACGGTACGGTAGTAGTCATCTCGGTATAGGGTGCTGGTTTCCGGCGCGAGTTCGCCTTCATCGCGTTCGGCGCCAAATTCTTCCAGCACCAAGGGTTTGCCGAGTTGCATAGCCATGGCGTTGTGCTCGCGCAAATAGTTCAACGCGTTGGTCTTGGCCGTTTCGATGGTGGTCTCGGCGTTGTGAATATCAAACCAGCCCCAGTTTTTAATCCAGAGGTGTACGGTCATGTAATCCACGTAGGGACTCTGGTGTGCGCGCAGGTAGGTGTCTTTTGATTCCTGGCTGCCCTTGATCCCTTCACTGCCGGTGCTCACAAGTTGGTTGGGCGCGAGCGATTTAATCAGGCGGGCGCTGGTGTCGATCCATGCCACGTAAGCGTCCGCACGCGACTGGCTGTATTCATTGCCGCCGGGCCTGGGTTCATTGGCGAGCTGCCAGCTCATGATGGTAGGGTCATCTTTATAGGCAATACCATTCACGCTGTTCACGCGGTTGACCAGCTGCCGGATGACGGATTGGTAATGAGCCTGGCAGCCACTACAGGTGTAAAAGTCGGCGCTGGATTCCATATAGTCATCCCAACGGCCGGTGGTGTCCGGGTCGAGCAGTGGCGTACCGGAAAACCACTGATTGTATTGGGTCATGCCGCCCGACCATTGCCAGAAATTGGTGAGAAACAGAACCACTTTCATGTCGCGTTTGCCGGCCTCTGCCAGAAATCTATCCAGTCCTTTTACCAGAGTGGCGTCCAGCGTGCCCTCGGCGTCCAGCATCGCAGGCGTGACCGCGCGCGTCAGTTCGCTTTTTTCACTTACCGCCAACACCCGCAGATTGGTGATTTTGTGCGCTGCCAGAAAATCGAGCTCAGCCGATAGGCGGGCAGGGTCTTCAGCACCCACATAGGCGCCATACCAATAGTTGGTTCCTGCGAAACGGTAAGGTTGGTCATCCAGTAAAAATTGAGTGCCTTCGACTTTCACAAAGTGGGATACCGCCTCCGGAGTCGGTGGGGATGTGGTACCCGGTTCGCTGCATGCCAAAACATGTAAAACAACTAAGGGGGTGAACAGCATTTTTTTTATCATTGGTGTGCATCCTTGTAGCGTTGGATCAGTGCATTGGTGGAAGGGTCGAACGCTGTTGCGGCATCGGTCGTCAATACGGGGAGTATTTCATTGCACAGCTGCTTGCCCAGCTCAACGCCCCATTGATCAAAGGCATTGATATTCCAGATAGCACTCTGCACAAATACCTTATGCTCATAGAGAGCAATAAGGGCGCCCAGATTTTCCGGCGTCAAACAGTGCATGGTGATGGTGGTGGAGGGGCGGTTGCCAGGCATCATTTTGTGTGGCGCGAGGGCGCAGGCCTCTGCATCCGGTATGCCCATTTGCCTGAACTCCTGCTCTGCCTGCACGCGTGACTTGCCCAGCATCAAAGCACGTGATTGGCTCAGACAATTGGCTACCAGTTGTGCTTGATGGTGTTTCAGCGTTTCAGTATCTATCGCAGAAACGGCAGGTGTGGTTAGTGGCAGAATAAAGTCGACGGGTACGATGCGTGTACCTTGGTGTAACAATTGGTGAAATGAGTGCTGACCGTTGGTGCCTACTTCGCCCCAGATTATCGGGCCGGTATGGCCGCTACTGGCTGTGCCCTGCAGTGCAACAGTTTTTCCATTGGATTCCATATCCAGCTGCTGAATATATTTGGTGAAACTGCCGAGATAGTGGCTGTAAGGCAGAATCGCATGGGTATCACAATGCCAATAGTTGATGTAGAAGATGCCGAGCACGGCCATGATTACCGGCATATTTTCTAACAGCGGGGCGCTTGCAAAATGTTGGTCCATTGCCTCTGCGCCTGCGAGCAGTTGCTCGAATACGGGCATGCCACAGGCCAGCGCAATGGGCAATCCAATCGCAGACCAGAGTGAATAGCGGCCGCCCACCCAATCCCATAGAGGAAAGATATTATCTGGTGTTATGCCAAAGTCGACCGCTCGCGCCACGGCGGAAGACACAGCAACAAAATGTTTCGCTGTGGCGTCCTCTGTGCCGGCGGCTGCCAACAACCAGCGGCGTGCAGTGCGGGCGTTTGTGAGTGTTTCTGCGGTGGTAAAGGTTTTGGAAGCCACCACGAACAGGGTAGTGGCCGGATTCAGCTTATCCAGTGTTTGCGCCAGATCTGCGCCATCTACATTGGATACAAAATGTAAATTTACCTGAGTCTGATAGGGCGCCAGTGCTTCGGTAACCATTTGTGGTCCAAGATCGGAACCGCCAATGCCGATATTGACTACGTCGGTGATGGACAGATGACTGAACCCGCGCCATTGTCCTGAATGTATAGCGTCTACAAATGTCGCCATGCGATCCAAGGTGTTCGACACATCGGTTTGCAAGTGGCCCAGTGTAGGGTGCGCATGTCGTGCGCGAAGTATGCTGTGAAGTACCTGGCGCTGTTCTGTGTGGTTGATCACTTCACCGTTGAACATGGCATCTCGTTTTGTGATCAGATCTGCCGATTCAGCCAATTGGATCAGTACATTGAGCGCATTGGCATCTACCCGGTGCTTAGAAAAGTCGGCATGCAGTCCTGCAGCCTGGCAGTTGAATGCTTGTACGCGATTGGGATCGTGGTCGAACAATTGAGTGGTTGGCACCTGTGCCAATCGCAATTGGTGTTGCACGAGCGCGTGATGAACGGGGCTATCAGGTGTAAACATGAACATTTTCCAAGGGGTGAACCAGTGCAAGAGCGCCGAGAAGGCCGGCTTCATTTTTCAATGCACTGACTAAAAGGTTTTGCTCAGTAAGGCTCTGAGCGTAATTGCGCGCTTGGCTCTCGAAGGCATTGGTGATCATTGGGAGAAGATGTGGTGCCCGCATCACACCGCCGCCGAGAATGATCCGGTCGGGTTGGTAACACAGCATCAGTGAATGACAAAGTTGCGCCAGATAGTCTGCTGCCAGTTCCCATAGTGGCGCGGTGGCTGCGAGTTCGGTGAGTGGCACCGGCACGCGCCGGCTGAGCGCGGGTCCGCTGGCCAGACCTTCTGCGCAGTGGCTATGGTAAGGGCATGCACTGGCTACATTGTCCTGCGTGTTTCTGATCAGTGGCAGGTGCCCGGGCTCTGGATGGTGCTTGCCGGTCAACGGTTTACCCGCAATGAAAGTTCCCACACCAATGCCGGTACCTACGGTGACATAGCAAAAGTTATCGCAACCCCGGGCGGCGCCGAAACGCTGTTCGGCCATCGCCGCGGCCAGCACATCGGTAGTGGCGACCACGTCAGTATTCAGCGCATCTGCCAGCCGGCGGGCAAAGGGGAATTGGCTCCAATGGGGCTTGCTGGTATTGAGCAGCCGGCCGTAGTGCAGCGAGGTGGGATCAATGTCCAGCGGCCCGAAGCTTGCCAGGCCCAGGCTGTTGACCGGGTGCTGGCTGAAAAAACCGATCAGTTCGGCAAGATTCTGTTCTGGCTCGGCAGTGGAAAATTTATCTCTGGCCAACCAGCGCCCGTCCTCGCCGGTGACGCCACACAGAATTTTGGTGCCCCCCGCCTCAATGGCGCCGTAACGTGCAGGCTTCATGGCGCTTCCCTGATGTCTTTCGTAAGATCACAAAATGTAACCGGTTACAGATTGCAATTCAAGATTTTACTGTCATTGCCCTGCCAGCTTGTGAAATAAGACAATTTAACCGCTTGCATCCTGTGAGAAATTCCATTAGCCTGCATGTAACCGGTTACAGAGATCACCCATCATGGTTGTGGCAGATCGAATAACCCATTTTTTTGCTCACCAACTGTAACCGGTTACATAAAGCCTTCTCCGACAAGGTGTTGGCGCTCTCAATGATGTGCTTGTGCCCTGGAACCATCTCGGTGTGGGGCTGATAACAATAACGACCATTCATGAGGACTCACGTGATGGCAATGAAATCATCCTTTACCCGTAATCTGCTGGCGGTCAGTATTGCCGCTGGTACGCTCAGCACCCCAGCTTTTTCTCAAGAAGTAGCGGGCGAGCTGGAAGAAATCGTAGTGAGCGGCATCCGCATGTCGCAGGCCACGTCTATCAGTAACAAACGCAATGCCGATTCCGTCGTGGATTCCATTGTGGCGGAAGACATCGGCAAACTGCCCGACGTCACCATCACCGATAGCTTGCAGCGTATTACCGGTGTGCAGATTCGTCGTTCTGCAGGTGAAGGCGGTGCGCTCAACGTACGCGGCATGCCGCAGGTGTTGACCACGTTGAACGGCGAGGCCTATATGGCGGCCGGTTCAGTGACCACGACGCAGCCGAATTTTGGCGATATTCCTTCCTCGCTGTTCGCCGGCGCCGATGTGAAAAAATCCCAGACAGCGGCAACCTTGTCGGGTGGCATCACCGGCGTTGTAGATCTCAAAACCCACAAGCCATTCAATTTTGAAGAAGGCGTTACCACCGCACTCACGGCCGAATACCAGACGGGTCGCGATACCGCTGAAAACGATTATGGCCTGAATGGTCTGGTGAGTATCAACAATGGCGATTTCGGTGCCATGGTTGCGGCTTCTTATTCCACTGCCAATCTGGCGAACTATTACTCGGGTATGGCCGGTGGCGGTAGCGATGCAGGTTGGTCGGGTTTCCCGCCGGAAAACGGTGCGCCAACCGATAACTGGAACTTCCGTGGCGAAGATGTGAACGGCAATGGCTCACTGGACGATCGTTACATCGCGTATCAGGGTCACACTGCTTACAGCAAATTCACCGAGCGCGAGCGTTTGGGTCTGAATGGCGCAGTACAGTGGAATCTGGGCAGCGGTTTCGCGCTGGATGCGGATTTTTTCTACACCAAAATGGATGAGTGGGATCGCCGCGCCGGTATTGCCATTTCCGACAAGTGGCAGGATTGGGCCTGGGCCAGGCCGATTGAATCCACACCCACCGGTGCCTTTGCTGGCCAGGAAATTCATACCACTCAGGTGTACCAGGCCGATGGTCGTCGCCTGAAGTCCTATGCCGAAAATAATGTGATTGAATCGGAATCCACCAACTTCAATATCGAATTGAGCTACGACAACGGCGGCAGCTTCACCGGTTCTGCGCGGGCCCTGTCCAGCAGTGCCAATCAGCTGAAACTGAACAGCTACGCCGATATTGATATGGCCAATGGTTCACAGTGGGGCGTGGAATTCCAGAATTATCCCGAGGGCTCACTGGCCACCAACCCGGGCGGCTATGCCGATGCAGAAATTCCAGTGGTGGTTGACTACCGCGGTGATGCCCCGGTATGGAGCGGCGTGCCTCAGGCGATTACCGGTGATCTGGATGCCTATGCGCTGAGTGGACTGTCTTCGGAATATAACTACGACCGCAAAGGTTCCATGAATGTATTCCGCCTGGATGGCTCTTACGAGTTGGACGGGTTTGTTAAGTCGGTAGACGCGGGTGTGCGCCACAGCGCACGCAAGGCGGAAAACGAAGGTTTCCACCTGCTGGCACCTTTTGGTAACGAAGGTTGTCTGGTTCGTTGGAAATCAACCGACGTGACGCTGAATGCCGGTGGTTGTTCCTTCGGTGATGGTGCCGGCACTTTCTACACCGCCGGGCGTCCAACGCCGCTGTCCGATTTTGGTGCCAATGTGATTCAGGTGAGCGACTTCGGCAGCGTCAAGGGTGCGGGCAGTGTTTACACGCTGGACCCTGCCGCCATGGACAATGTGCTGGCATTCCACAACAGCCTGTATCCCAACAATGTGCGTGGTGTGATGCCCGGACAGTCTTATGAAGTAGATCTGAATGAAACCAGTGCCTATGCACAAGTGAACTTCTCCACCGATTCAGCCACACCGGTACACGGTAATCTTGGCCTGCGTATTGTGCAGACAGATCTGTCCGTGACTCAATCGCTGGTGGGTGCGTCCCGGCCCTACGGTGCGCCAGAGCTCGATGACGGTGATTTTGTTACCGACAGCAGCTATACCGATGTGCTGCCCAGCCTGAACGTGGCGTGGGACTTTGCTGAAGATTGGCGTTTGCGCGCTGCTGCCGCAAAGACCATGGCACCACTGGATCTGAATCAGTGGGGCGGTGGTCTGTCGCCTAATTATGCGCTGAATTCTTCTACCGGAATTTTTGAAATCATCGCAGCAAGCTCTGATGGTAACCCTGAACTCGACCCATGGCGCGCTAACAACTACGACGTATCGCTGGAGTGGTATCACGGCGATTCCGGTATGGTAAGTGTGGGCCTGTTTCGGGTTGACGTTGAAAGTTTTGTGGAACGCGGCTCGGTGCCCATGGATCTGCCGGATCAGGATGGCGTGATTCGTCGCACCACCAACGTGCAGACCAACGTTCAGGGTGAAGGTGGCAAACTGCAAGGCATCGAAGTATCAGCCCGCCAGGCGTTCGATTTCCTGCCAGGTATCTGGTCTAACTTCGGTGTTGATGTGAACTACACCTATTCACCGTCTGATTCAGGCAATGAAGACCTTAATGGCAAAAAGCTGCCCTTCATTGATAACTCTGATCAGTTGTTTAACTTTATCGGCTGGTATCAGGGCGAGAAGCTGCAGGCGCGTATTGCTTACAACTATCGTTCCGAGCGGGTGGTGGCATTCAATCAGGTATGGGGTACTGAGGGCATGACCCTGTTCCAGGCACCGACTGGCTATATTGATGCCTCTGTCAGTTATGACGTAGCTGATGACATCACCGTTTACCTGAACGGTTCCAACCTCACAGGCGAAGTAGAAGATTACTACATCCAGTGGGAAAACCAGAAAGCCTGGAAAAATGAATACGAGCCCCGCTATACACTTGGGCTTCGCGCAAAGTTCTGATGGGGATGCCTGCTCTCTGAGCGGGCCTTCATTGGATTCACGATGGTTGTTTAGTCTCTCTTGCCTGCAAGGCGTTCTCGTTCGCTGAAATAGGTCTTACCCCGGCTCTAACGCCGGGGGTTTTTTCCGCGTACCCGGCTGGATGTATTTGCAGCATGGTCTGTCGTGCAAGGTAAAGCAAGCTCAGGTAACACCAGTTTTTCTGTTTTGCTGTAGCGGTTGAGGTTCAGACGACATTCGTGATCTGGCTACAGGCCCGATGGTTTTCCGTTTTCAATGGCGTCGTTTATGGATTGGTCTGTGGTAGGGGCTGATGGTCATGCGGTTGGTGGCATCAGCGAGGACGATATGCCGCACTGTTGGATGAGGTTTTCGTCGTCCATGGCGGTCGGTTAATACCCCAAATAAAAAACGTAGCACATGTGCGGTCGCACATGAAAAAGAGAGTGGTCTGCGATCGCGGATCAGCTACAGATGTACCTGATAATAATGTTGGGTTTTTTGGTTGTTCGCGTCACACCTGTCGGTGCTACACCGATGGAAATTGATGACAAGAAAGGCCGGATAACACTGAAATAAAGGTATCTTTATATGAGTCATATTAAAGCAATGAAAAAAGTGGCGCTCAGCAGCATAATTGCGGCGAGTTGCTATTCCTCGGCGTCATTGGCTGCGCCTTGTTCTGCACCCCAATGGAGCGAAACCACTCAATATAAAACCGGCGACCTGGTGACTTATCAGGGCGTTGAGTTTGAGGCCAAGTACTGGGTTATTGGTGCCGCGCCAAATTACAAAAATGAATGGGATTCCTGGAAGTACCTGGGCGCGTGTGAGGACCCACAAAATCCAGGACCTGCGCCCCATCCCTTCACGCTCACCGCGGCCACCGCTGACCTGTCGGCCGGTGCAACCTTATTCAACGGCTTTATCCAATTGAAAAATGGCAAAGCCAGCTGGAATTTTGAAGCGCCTGCCGACGGTAACTACACCGTTTCGCTGCTGGTGCGATCGCCGCAGGGCGAAAAACGAAACAAGTTTTTTGTGGGTAGTCAGGTATTTGAGTTCACCTCTACCGATAAAGATGACGAGTGGGTGACCATCGGCAATGTTACGCTGACTGCAGGCGCCAAGATCGCCGGTGTTGATGGTGGTAATGGCAGTTGGGGCTACATTGATGTGGTAGGTATCGATATCGTGTTGGCTGGCTCTCCAACACCAACACCAACACCAACACCAACACCAACGCCAACGCCAACGCCAACACCAACACCAACACCAACACCAACACCAACACCGACGCCGACGCCGACGCCAACGCCGACGCCAACGCCAACGCCAACGCCAACGCCGACGCCAACGCCGACGCCAACGCCGACGCCAACGCCGACGCCGACGCCAACGCCGACGCCGACGCCAACGCCGACACCGACGCCAACGCCGACACCGACGCCAACACCCACACCTGACGATGTTCAGTATTTCACTTGGAATCAGCAGTCTAGCTTGGTGAATACCAGACATTATGAGCCCAATGAGTGGATGGAAATCATGAGCCCGGTATCCTCTGTTACCTGGACTGTGGATGTACCGGTGGCGGCGGAGTACCGGGTAATGGTCGACTACGCCGCGGCCCATGGTCCGCGCAGAAATACGCTGTCTATCGATGGTTCGGGTAGCCAGGTGACCTTTACCTCAAAAGATCGTGCCTTCTTTACTAGAAACGTGTCGTTCGATATGGGTTCGCACACGATTGCGGTTGAGGCATTACAAGGCGATGACGGCTGGATGAATATCTACGGCCTTCAGGTTGAAATGGTGGGTGGCCTGACCATCAGCACGCCGCAGAACTTCTCGGATCTTCCGTCTGGTTCAGACATTGCTGTGGCTTTCACCAAAATCGGTGAGGGCGCAGTGACCTACTCTGTGAATGGGGGGGCCACCGAGCTCTACACTGGTGAAAGCCCGCTGGTGATTCCTACTTCCGGCGATGGTTTGTATGACATCAGTCTGGGTATGGTGGGATTGAGCACCAAAGAGAACCGCCGTGTGCAGGTGGGTGAACTGACCGGTCCGGTATTTGTGGATACCGCGGGCAGCCAGTTTGCGTTGGGTAATCAGCCTTTCTATTTTAATGGTTCCAACCAGTACTACTTGATGTACAAACCCGAAGCCATGGCTGAAGACTTCTTCAAGCGCGCGGCCAGTGTGGGCTTGAACGTGGTTCGGACCTGGATGTTTTGTAACAGTACCGGTACCCATGATGGCGTGTGTATCAACCGCAAGGTAGGCGATACGTTTATTCTGAGTAAGGACCCGGCAGATCGCACGGCTGAAGAACAGGCGTTGATCGATCGGAGTTTCGAATTGTTCGACAATTACGTTGCACTGGCTGAGCAGTACAACATCCGCTTGGTACTGTCCCTCGCAGATCACTGGGATTACTTCGGTAACATCCAGACCTATGGTGGCTACGGCAGTGCCAGCGGTCGCGAGCAGTTCAAAGCGTTCATCACCAATCTGGTGAATCACTACAACACCAGAACGGGTAAACGGTATAACGAAGACCCGACCATCATGATGTGGGAGTTGGCGAACGAACCGCGTATGTCTGGTGGAGTGGAAACGTTTAAAACCTGGGTTGACGATATCGCCGGGCATCTCGCATTGGTTGCTCCGAATCAGCTGGTATCCATTGGCATGGAGTCATCCTTCGGTGCTGCTGAACAGGTCGACTCTTACGCTAACCTGCGGTACGTGAACGATAACCCCAATGTGGATGCCATCTCGGCTCACCTCTATCCCACTTGGTGGAATATGACCGATGCACAAACGCTGGGTAACTTCGATCAGTTGGCAGCGCTCGGTCGCGAACTGAACAAGCCCACTTATATTGGTGAATTCAGCTGGCCGGTAAATACCCTGCGCGGTGCTGATGGCCGGGACGTGATCCAGAACTATGGTCCTTCCTCAGATCAGAGTGCGGTAACGGCCTGGGTGACTCAAACACTGGCGCAACGCGCGCAATACTTCAGCGCCTGGTATGCCAAAGCCTGGGAAAACCGCGATGCCATTGGCGGTATGCTCGGCTGGCAGTTGAGTGGTCTGGAGTGGGGTAACGGTGGCGAAATAGGCACCCAGTGGGGCTCAGGACCTTATGGTGAGTACTCCGGTGGTTGGGCAGGTAACCATGACGGCTTCCAGTACTACTGTGTACTTAATGCCAGTGAGTACAGCATCGCCGGTGTGGGTGCGCCTGGTAGCAATAAAGAAGGCGGCATCATTCACCTCGATCTGCATGAGCCTGTCTGCGATATCATCAAGCAGTATTCAGATCTTTATAAGGGACTGAATGTAAAACCTTAACATCAGTAGCCCTGCCACTCTTTGCAGTGGTCGCTAGCGTATCTACGGATTCGCATTGCAAAAGCCAGCCCGATTTCGGGCTGGCTTTTTTTATTTGCGCTTTTATGTGGTCATTGTTCCTTGAATGAGCCCTGCCGCTGGTCAAACTAGTCAGGAGTTGGTTCAATGCCGGTTTGGTCTTTGTGCAGTACGTCGCTATGCAAACCCTTGAGTTCAGAAGTGAACAGTTGTCGCTGCGCTGCTTGCCTGGCGCCGGTGCGAAAATTGTTTCTATTCGCCATGCGCCCAGCGGGATCGAATGGCTCGCCAGACATCCCACCGTAGTACAGAAAGTGCCAGGCTATGGCGACAGTTTTATCCGCGACCATGACACCGGAGGCTGGGATGAATGCTTTCCCACGGTAGCTGAGTGCAATGGCTATCCCGATCATGGCGAGCTGTGGTGTCAGCCCTGGCAGTTAGTGAGCTACACTGCGAGCCGGCTGCATCTGCACTGTGAGGGGCGTCAACAGCCTTATGGATTCAGCCGGGTAATCACACTGGAGGGGCCAAAAATTCGTGTGGATTATCGTGTAGAAAATACCGGTACCTGCGCGTTGGATTTTGTCTGGAGTATGCATCCGTTACTGGCGCCTGAACCCGGCATGCAGCTGGTATTGCCCCCGGCTGTGACATTGGCCGCAGGCTTAAAACAGGTGCCCGGCAGTGACGCTGGTTGGGCCAATAAAACCTTTGTAGCGTTGCCGGAAAACGAATTGATATCTGTGGGCTTGGTGCGGCCAGATGGTCATGGCATCTGGTTCCGTTTTTCCACCGCCGAGGTGCCGCATCTGGGGTTATGGCTGAATTACGGCGGCTGGTCGGGTGGCGAGCATGCACCCGGATACCATATTGGCGTTGAGCCTTGTATCGGCGATCGCGACAGTCTGGCGGAGGCGATCCGCGATAATCGCGCCGGGCAACTGGCCCCCGGCGCTGTGCGCGAATGGACTATTGAGATCGAGTTGTATTAACAGCGGATTAATTGCAGTTCAGATACACGGTACGTTTCTGCAGATAACCCTCAATACCATAGATACCATCTTCGCCACCAATACCACTGCGCTTGTGGCCGGAATGGTAGCCCTGGATGTAGCCCACAATCTGCTTGTTCACAAAAACCGTGCCCACTTCCAGCTCATCGATAGCGCGCATGATGGTGCGGTAGTTGTCGGTCCACAAATAGGCTGAAAGCCCATCGTTGCGACGGTTGGTAATGGCGATGGCTTCATCCAGATTTTTGATGGTGACAATGGGCAGCACCGGGCCGAAAATTTCTTCGCGGGCGGCTTCCATATCGGCGGTAACCTGAGTCAGCACCGTGGGCTGGTACCAGTTGCCCTGGGCAAATTCTGCACCCTCGGGCCTACCGCCGCCCAGCGCCAGCTGCGCACCGGCGGCCAATGTTTGTTGCACTATGTGATCAACGCGGGCCAGGCCCTGGGCGGTTACCGATGGCCCCATGCCCGGATTGTTCATGGGGTCACCCAACGTAATCTGTCTGACTTTTTCGATCACTTTTTCGGTAAAGCGTGCGGCCACGGATTCGTGTACCAACACTAATTCGGCACAAATGCACACCTGGCCGCAGTTGGCGTAGCGTGAAATCACCACCGCATCCACGGCACGGTCAATATCGGCGTCGTCCAGCACAATGAACGAGGCCTTACCGCCTAACTCCAGCGATACGGCGGTAACGTTTTCGGCCACGGCGGCGCACACCGCTTGCCCTGCGCGGATGCTGCCGGTGAGGGTGACTAACTGGGTAATAGGGCTTTTCACCAGATGCTCACCCACCGCCAGACCGCGCCCGGTAATCACGTTAATCACACCGGCAGGGATGCCGGCGGCTTCCACGCATTCGGCGAATACGCAGGCAGTAATGGGCGTGGCTTCGTGCGGTTTGATGATGATGGTGTTACCGGTGACCAACGCCGGCCCCACCTTGCGTCCGATCAATGCCAGTGGGTAGTTGAATGCACACAGGCCTACCACCACGCCATAGGGCACCTTCTGAATCCAGAGCTGTTCGCCAGCATTATCGGCGGGGAATATCTGACCTTCGATGCGGCGCGCGGCTTCGGCAGAATAGTTCAGGTAATTGAGCGTATCATCGAACTCGCCGTAGGCTTCATTCAGGGTTTTGCCTTGTTCCAATACCAATAGGCGGGCAAATAAATCGCGCTTGGGTTTCATGGTTTCAATTAACCGGAACAGATGCCGCGCGCGCTCAAAGGCGGGCAATTTTTTCCAACCTTTAAGTGCAGCCTGAGCGCTGGCCAGTGCATCATCGGCCTGTTGCAGGCTGCAATCGGGCACGCTGCCAATTACCTGTCCGTTGGCGGGGTTCTCTACCGCAAGGCGGGCGTCGTTCTCAATCCACTGGCCGTTGATGTAGCCGCGGTAGTCCTGTGCATTGCTCATGGGTGGCTCCGTTCAGTTATTCTTGTGTTGATTGAATTGCGGGCTGCGTTTTTCCACAAAGGCGGTCAGGCCTTCACGCGCATCCTGGGTTTCGTACAGGCTGTCGGCGAGTGTGGCTTCCAGTGTCAGCGCTTCCGCCAGCGGCAGGAAGGCGCCTTCGCGCAGCGCGCGCTTGGTGGCGGCCAGCGCTGTGCCACTGTTGGCGGCTACTTTTTCCGCAAAACCGTTGACTGATTCGGTGAGTAGTTCCGCGGGAATGGTTTCGTCAATCAGACCCATGCGGTGTGCCGCTTCAACATTCACATTATCGCCGGTGGCTAGCAGTTTCATGGCATTGGCCAGGCCCACACGCCGCACCAGCCGCTGACTACCGCCATTGCCGGGTATCAGGCCAAGTTTGATTTCCGGTAGGCCCAGCAAGTATTGGCCTTGGCCTGCAAAAATCCGGTCGCAGGCCATGGCCAGTTCCAGGCCACCGCCCAGACAATGGCCGGCAATTTCCGCCAGGTAAATTTTATGGCTTTGCTCAATCAGCGCGGCATTGGCGCGAGCCTGTGCCACCAGCGCCAGGTTCTGCTCCACGCTGTTGGCCTGGAATACGGCGATGTCGGCGCCGGCACAGAAGAATTTCGGCAGTGCGCTGTGAATAATTACCACTCTGATGCTGGTGTCAGCTTCCAGCTGGGTAAGGCAGTGATTGATCGCTTGCAGAAGTTCTGTTTGGTAGGCATTGGCCGGAGCGCGGTTAAGCCCTACGCGTGCCACACCCGCCGATGTTTGCATCTGAATCCATGCATGGGTCATACATTTTTCTCCGAGCTGTCGGCAAGAATCCGCTGGCTGTCACGCCCAAGCACAGGCGCGGCCTTTTGGCCCCAGAAAAAGTCGCCATCCATGCGAATCGGGCAGCGGCTGGTGGTTATGTGTCTCTCTCCGAGGGGCAGTGTCTGCAGCATGTTGAGCGCCGTAAAACCTTCATGTTCCACTAGCGCCGGCCAGTCCAGCACTTCGGCACACCAGATATCGGCCGGCTCCAGAATCGCCAGCCAGTGCTGAGTGCTTTGTTGGGTTAGATGGCCACCCAGAATGGCTTTTATGGCATCGCGCTCGCGGAAGGCGAGGGCGGGATCGGTATAGTCGGGCAACGCGGGGCAGCTCAACAGCTCGGCCAATTGCGCCACCGGCCCCATGGACAGTGCCAGCCAACCATCTGCCGTTTGATACAGCCCATAGGCGCCGGCCACCAGCGCATGGGCGCCGTGGTTGCCGGCGCGTTCAATAGTCTGGGCTTTGTCATTTAATAAAATCGTCAGCGGTTCAAACTGAAAATCCATCATCGCTTCCAGCATGCTTATCTCTACCAGGCTGCCGTGGCCAGTAAATTCCCGTTCAAATACTGCCGCGAGAATCCCCTGAACCAGTTGTTGGCCGGTGTAGATGTCGGCAACCGGCACGCCCATAGGCACCGGGCCATCGTCTTTATTGCCCGACAAATAACACAATCCGGAAACCGCTTGCAGCAGCAGGTCCTGTCCGGGTCTCTTGCTCCAGGGGCCGGCGCTGCCATAGCCGGAAATTTCCGCCACAATCAAATGCGGGTAGCGCTTGCGCAGCTGGGTTTTTTCCAGCCCAAGCCGCGCCATCACGCCCGGGCGGAAGTTGCTGATGACGATGTCGGCCTGACGGATAAGTTGGTGTATCTGTGCAAGCCCTGCGTCTGTGTGCAAATCAATACATACACTTTCTTTGTCGCGGTTGATGGCGTGAAACAGGGTGGACTCACCGGCAAGTTCACAGTCAGACAAATAGATCTTGCGACAGTCATCGCCATCGGGCTTCTCTATTTTAGTGACCCTTGCGCCCAGATCGGCCAGTCGCAAAGATGCGCAGGGGCCGGATAAAAACTGGGAGAAATCCAAAACCCAAAGGCCCGCAAGTGGGCGTTCATTTAGGTCATTCATAACATCGCCTCGCGGATGGCATCGGTATCCTGACCCAGCAGCGGTGCCGGCCGGATGGATTTCAGGTTGCTGCCGTTAATGCGCAGGGGGCAGCGGGTGGTGTGAATCGGTTGGCCGGGGCTACGTTGTGTGGTGAGGGTAATATCCAGCGCCTTGAATGCCGGGTGATTGAGCAGTTGCGTGTAGCCCAGCACTTCGGAACACCAAATATTGTGTGCGCGCATCCTGGCCAGCCAATGAGCAGTGGTGTTTTTCAGTAAGTGGTGTTGCAGCTGTTGCTTAAGGGATTCGCGTTGGGTGAAGGCGTGATCATCAGACACATCGATGGCCGGGCAATCGATGGCGGTGGCCAGCGTGTGCAGTGAACCCATGGCAATGGCCACATGGTCATCCTGGGTTTTATACACGCCGTAGGGTGCGCCCAATAGTGGATGGGCATTGGCCAGCGTACTGCGTTCGGGGGCCTGTCGGCCATTGTTTAAAAAGGTGGTGAAACCCTCAAACTGAAAATCCACCATGGATTCCAGCAGACTGGCCTCCACCAGTGCGCCGCATCCTTGCTTTGGTCCCGGGCGTTTGCGGCGCACCAGGGCGGCGAGTATGCCTTGGGCCAAATGCGTGCCACACAACATATCGGCAATGGCGAGCCCCATGGGTACCGGGCCATCGTTGGCACTACCGGTGAGCCAGGTTACGCCCGATAATGATTGCGCCAATAAATCCTGACCGGGTTTCTTTGCCCAGGGGCCGGTATCGGTATAGCCGCTAACTTGCCCGTAGATCAGGGCTGGGTTCAGTTGCTGCACACTGGCGTAATCCAAACCGATTTTTTCCATCACGCCCGGGCGGAAGTTGTGGGTCAGTACATCGGCCTTGGCGATCAGTTGTTTTACGTGTTCCAGATCGGCGGGTTGTTTCAGGTCGGCGCAAAAACTTTTTTTATTGCGGTTAATGGTATGAAACAGCAGGCTGTCGTCGCCCACCCACAGATCTTTGGTGGCCAGTTTGCGGCAGGCATCGCCACCCTGAGGACGTTCGATTTTGATGACCTGCGCACCCAGATCAGCCAAACGCAAACCGGCATAGGGGCCGGCCAGGTATTGGCTGAATTCCAGTACGGTTAATCCGGCAAGTGGCAGCGGCATGGGTTATCCCTGACGTGATTGCATATAAAGTTGATCCAATGTGTCGAGCAGGGCAGTGGTATTACCACCTTCCATTAAAAAGCGGCGAATGGGCGCACCCGCGTGATCCTGGAATGCCATGTGACCGTGGTAGCGGGGCCGTAAGAAAGCGCGGTCCAGCGTAGGCAAAGTATTTTCAAAATAGTTGTGGGTGCGGGCATTGGCCACTGATGATGTCCAGGCACTGCGATGGCCTGGTTGGCCACCGTACTGCACGTAGAAACCCTGCTGCATTTCGGGCGATGCCACAAAGCGGGCGAATTGTGCGGCCACGCCTTTGTGTTGGCAGCGCGCGGAAATGGCCAGACCGGTGCCGCCCAGCGTGGTGCGCAGCCGGTTGCCATTGTTAAGCGCCACTGTGTCACCAAATGTCAGCAAATGGTCGGCATAGCCGGGCTGGCTGTAGTTGGAATAGCCGTAGGCAAAGGGGCAATAGGCAATGTCATTGGTGCGGGTCATGGCCTCGTATACTTTGATCGGGTTCCAATCAAAACAGGCGCGCGGTAAACAATCGGACAAGGCCTTTAACATCCGCAACGCCTCTTCGCCGATGGCGCGGGTCACCACTGAGTCATCGCGCAGGCAAACGTCTTCGCCCAGGGTTGAACACAGCATGTAAAAATTCATCAGCGTGTCCTGGGGAATGGACGGTACCGCCACCTGGCCTTTTTCGGCCAGCGCCATCAGCGCTTCCCAGGTTTGAGGCAATTCACCGTTAGGCAACAGATCAGGGCGGCCGGAGGCCACCGGGGTGGCGGCATCTATGGCCAGCGCCCATTGTTTATCGAAATAACGGTAAGAGTTGTGCGATTCACCCACGGCATTGGCGGCCTGATCGGCCAGGAATTCCGCCGGCAGCAATTCTTCAAACGGCATGATCACCTGTTCTTTGGCGGCAAAGCCGGTCCAGGGGTGGTCGATGACCAGCAGGTCGTAGCGCTCGGCCAGTTGGTCGATGGGTTCATCGGCAAAGGCTTGCAGCGAGCGCTTATCCCAGCTGATGGTGACGCCCGGATTCAGTTCTTCGAAGCGTTGTGCGCAGGCGGCCATTGGGGTGTAGCCGCGGGTGTGGTTCCAGGTCATGCCTTTCAGGTGGACGGGGTTGGACATAGTGTGACTGCTCTCTTGTAATTTATATATAAATCGATAGTTTAAGTATAAATATCGTTTTTGCCGCCGGTCAACTGTGTTTTAATAGCCGCGCCCTGTTGATCAACCTGTTATCCGGAGCCCTAGTGAGCGACGCCAGCCCCAAATACGCCGTACCTGCTCTGGATAAGGGCTTTGAAATCCTTGAGTTTCTTGCCGGTGACCGGGTACCGCGCTCGCAGGCGGAAATCGCTCAGGGGGTGGGGCGCAAACCCAGCGAAATTTTCCGCGTGCTGGTGGGCCTTGAGGCCCGCGGTTATCTGGTGCGCGAAGAGGTGTCGGGCAAATACCGCACCTCGCTCAAGCTGTTGGGCCTGGCCCGGTCACTCCAACCGCTGGCCCTGTTGCGCCAGCAGGCGCTGCCCATCATGGAGGCGTTGGCGTCCCGCTTGGGCCACTCCTGCCATTTATCCATGCGCCAGGGCGATGAATTAATGGTGGTGTTGCAGGCGCCAAGCCCCGGCGCGGTATCGCTCGCCATCGCCGAAGGCACGCGTTTTCCTCTGTTGCCCACCGCCTCTGGCCGGGTGCTGATGGCGCATCTGCCGGAAGCGGAATCGGCCGATCTGCTGTCCCGTTTAATCGCTCCGGAACAGCGCGACGCCACAGCCGCTGCCTTGGCGGAATTGCGAAGCCGTGGCCATGAACTCAGCCAGAGCCGGCTGACCGATGGCGTCACCGACTGTGCGGTATTGGTGGGCGCCCGCCAAAGCCCGCTGATGGCGGTGCTGGCGGTGTCCTGCCTTACCTCGGTCATGGATAAGCGATTGGAGCGCGCCGAGCTTATTGCCGAAGTGAGTGCCGCAGCGGCAGACATTTCTGCCCGCATTGGTCTCTGATTTCCGGTTCGCAAAAACCCGTACTCACGTCCTGCTAGGTTCTTCGCTTTGGTGCCATCTGGCGCCAGAGAATGACATACCCGTCACAATATCGATTGTTAAATGTAAATTGTCAACAATGTGTGCTTTAATGGCTTGGACGACTATTCATCCGGGCGCGAGGGTTTTTATCCTTATCCAGGGAGAGGGTGGATGGTTGATCAAGGCAGCCTGCTCAGGTTGCCGCAGCAGGAGGTAATGAGGTAGCGCGGCGGCAAGCAGTACCTGGCGGGCACAATAAAAATAAGACAGCAGTGTCTGAACTACCCGGAGCTTATAATGAGGACTCCCTTCCAACGATCTGCCTTGGCAGTCGCGCTTTCGTGCGCGTCGCTCGGGCTGGCGGCCAATGCAGTGGCCGCAGACTATCGCCTGGAGGCTGAAAATTTTACAGCCGTTGGCGGAACCTACAACGACAACCAACCGCAAAAAATCAGTATTTACAATGTGAATGGCGCCACCGCCATCAACTATGTGAACAAAGGTGACTACGCGGATTATTCACTCAATGTTGCCACCGCAGGCACCTATTCGTTGACCTATTTTGCCGGCACCAGCATTGTGGGCGGCGAAATTGAATTCCAGATCAATACCGGTAGCGGCTGGACTTCGCTCAAAAAAACCGCGGTGCCGCAGGGCAGCTGGGATAATTTCCAGTCGCTCAATGGCGGTTCGGTGGTATTGCCGGCAGGAAACATTCAGGTGCGCCTGGTTGGCTCCGGTAGCCACGACTGGCAGTGGAATCTGGATGCACTGGAGCTGACATTGCAGTCTGCGCCTACACCCACACCCACTCCAACCCCCACACCGCCGCCATCGGCGTTAACGGTGCAGGCAGAAAGTTTTGCCTCGGTGGGTGGCAGCTATGCGGATGGGCAACCACAAAAGATCAGTGTTTACACCGTGAATGGCGCCACCGCCATTAACTATGTGAACAAGGGCGACTATGCCCAATACAGCATTACCGTGGCGGATGCAGGTAACTATGATCTGGCGTTCTACGCCGGTACCGCTGTTACCGGCGCCAGCATTCACTTCCAGGTTCTGGAAGGCGGCAGCTGGGTCACCAAAACCCAAACCAATGTACCCAACGTGGGCTGGGACAATTTCCAGCTGTTAAGCGGTGGAACCGTAGCGCTGTCTGCCGGTACGCATCAGGTCCGCGTTTACGGTGGCGGCACCAATGATTGGCAATGGAACCTGGATCGCTTTGTGTTGACCAAGCAATCCGGCACCACACCAACACCAACGCCGACGCCAACGCCGACGCCAACGCCGACGCCAACGCCGACGCCAACGCCGACGCCAACGCCGACGCCAACACCAACACCAACGCCAACGCCGACGCCAACGCCAACACCAACGCCGACACCGCCCGTAGGCAGTGTGCCGGTCAGCGGAACCTTTGTGCTGGAAGCGGAAAACTATCAGGCCGTGGGTGGAGAAGTGGAAACTTATCCCATCAATGGTGGCCTGGCCGTTAACTATTTCAACAAGGGCGACTACCTGGAGTTTTACGTTACTCTCGATAAATCCGGCCTGTACAGCGCCAGCTACTACGTGGGTACCGGCAATGCGTCCGGCACCGCAGTGGGTCTGATGGCGACGGATCATCAGGGCAAGTTGGTTGAAAAAAGTATTACACCCGTGACCAGTCAGGGCGGTTGGGATAACTTCTACACGGCCAATGCGTCCAGCCAGTTGAACCTGTTTGAAGGTGCGGCCACGCTGCGAATTTACGGCGCCGGTACCGAAGACTTCCAGTTCAATATTGATCGCATCACCTTCACCCGCGTGGGCGATGCCGATCTTAATCTGGATGCTGATGGCGATGGTGTGCCCGATGTATCGGATACCTGTGCGTCTACACCAGCAGGTGAGCAAGCCAACAGTGTGGGTTGTGCGCCTTCGCAGTTGGATACCGACAAAGACGGCATCAACGACAAACTTGATCAGTGCCCGAACACCGCACTGGGCGCGTTTGTTGACGCCAAAGGTTGCGAAAGCTCCGGCGGTGATGATGACGACTTCGACGGTGTGCACAATGTGTTCGACCAGTGCCCGGCCACACCCTTTGGTGTAAATGCCGACGCCAGTGGTTGTTCCGTGGGAGCCGACTCTGACGGTGACGGTGTCGCCAACAGCGAAGATCAGTGTGCGGCTACACCGGCCGGTGAATTTGCCAACGAAGCCGGTTGCTCTTCATCGCAGGTGGCCAATACTCAGGTGGCTACGGTCACGGTGAATGCCAACATCAAACACACGGTTAACGGCGTGTCTGATTTTGGTCGCAACCGTCACATGACGCTGCACTCGGCCTTCTACGAGCAAGATTGGAATACCCACCACGACAAGCTGAATTACCTGATCAACACCCTGGATGTGTACATGGGGCGCGACAATGGTTCAGCCACCTGGCGTTTCCAGGACACCGTGCAGGATCCACTCAAGCCTAACTGGCCTGATATGAACTACATGGTGACCCGCGGTAAAGAGTTGCGTGAAGCCTATGCGGCCGATGAGTTGCTGGCGCGCTTCCCTGAATCGAAAACCGAGATGATCAACGGTACCAACCCGCATCCCACCTACCCAACCTTGTCGTGGTATGACAATGGCTTTACCTGGGATGGCTGGCAGCCGAAAAACATTGAAACCTCCGCCGCCTGGATGGGGCAGTACCTGTACGAATACTTCGGTCATTCAGGTAATGGTTATGTTGGCCAGCCGGTACCCAAATACTGGGAAGTGATTAACGAGCCGGACATGAAAATGAAAACCGGTCAGTTCATGGTCACCAACCAGGAAGCCATCTGGGAATACCACAATCTGGTGGCGCAGGAAATTCGTGCCAAGCTAGGTAACGAAGCACCCATGATCGGCGGTATGACCTGGGGCCAGCACGACTTCTATCGTCGCGATGGTATCTCCCGCTATGCCGATGATAACTACGATGCCTACATCAAGGTTGAAGGTGATCCTGCTGCAGAAGCCGCGGCCAAAGCATTTTATCGCGATGCCATGGTCACCAGTGTGGACGACACCAAAGATCAGGATTGGTACCAGTGGGACGTGATGTGGAAAGGCTTTATTGATCATGCTGGCCACAACATGGACTTCTATGCCGTGCACGTATACGACTGGCCCTCTGTCAATTACGGTGGCATGCCAACCCTGCGTCGCGGTGGTCATCTGAATGCCATGCTGGAAATGGTGGAGTGGTACGACGTCTATTCCAATGGCGCGGCTAACCGCAAACCTATCGTGCTGTCTGAGTACGGTGCGGTGCAGGGCGGCTGGGATTACATCGGCCACGAAGAGCGTTACGACGTGGAAAGTCTCAAGTCGTTCAACGCCTTCCTGATGCAGGTGCTGGATCATCCGGACTATGTGATCAAGTCCATGCCGTTCACGCCGGTAAAACCCTTGTGGGGCTACCTGCCGGGTGGTTGTGGCTACAAGCCTGTACCGGATTGCGACACCCGCTACCACTACGCCATGCTGATTGAACCCACGCTCAACAGCGGCAATTGGGAATGGTCTTCCTACATCAAGTTCTTTGAACTGTGGAAGGGCGTAGACGGTACCCGTGTGGATTCTGTATCCAGTGATGCGGATGTGCAGGTGCAGTCCTATGTGAAGGATAACGAGTTGTTCGTGGTGATCAATAATCTGGAAACCACCGACACCACCGTTAACCTGAACGTGGCCGGCCTCACCGGTAGTTTGCAGAATGTGGAACTGCGCAACATGCACTTCTCCAATCAGGATCAGGAAACGCACCTGGATTATCACCACATGAAGCAAGCGCCCTCCAGCGTAACGCTGAAAGGCAGTGCTACAGTCGTGCTGCGCTACAGCATGGCAGCCAATGTGGCGGTGAATCAGTCCATGACCGAGAAGAAGTACTACGGCAACAGCCCGAGCGGTAACGTACCGCATCGCATCAGCGTCAATGGCGGCGCAAAATCACTGCACATCAATGGTGTGTCTGTGCCTGCCGGTTACGCAGAAGCCAAGCTGCTGCTGACAGTATCTCTGTACCCGGGTGAAGATGACATGGCCAATGGTCACCTGAGCATCGACTCACTCACCGTCAATGGCGTGGCAGTCACTGCGCCCATTGATTGGCGGGGTCAACGTGTGAACGGTGCCGAGCGCTTCTTCAACACCCTGGAAATTCCGGTGCCCGTGAGTGCGCTGCAAGCCAACAACGTGATTACGGTGGACTTCCACCACAATGGCGAGCTGGCAGTAGCGAACTTGCTGGTGAAGGAATTCAGCGCCATACCCGCGCGTTAATTGCACCTTTAACTACCAAGGCCGCTGCCAGTCAGCGGCCTTTTTTATGTACGATTATTTTTCCGTTTATTTGTAGGAGGCCAATCCCTTGGCCGAATGGCCGCGCACCAGCTGATCTTGTGGCATGCCTCCAGCTGGACTCAACGTTGTGTCTCAGCTAACCACGGGCAAGTGTCCTGTCCGGGTAATTCGTTTATTATCAGCGGGCCATCCAAGGTTCCTGGCAAAGCGCGGCTTGCCGGCAATACCCCGAGGGCACCTTGTGGCTGTCGCCCTTGTCAAAAGGCGCAACGCCGCCAGGGGCCTTGGCTGGCGCGCCCTTCGGGAGCCATCAGGAAGCGCTTTTGCTGCGTTGCGACCCTTGGAAATACAAGCAGTATTCCCTTCGGATCGCGTCTTGCAAAAGCACTTCCTGATGGCTCTGATAATCAACGAATTACCCGGACAGGACACTAGTATCGGGCTCACACTCGCCCACAAGGATGACCTCATGCCCCATTGTCTGATTTTTCTCACTCTGTTCCTATTCGCAATGCCATCACTGGCAGAAGACATCGACATGAAGGCCTTTGCCCAACGCTATTTTCAGGCGGCGGTAAACACCCAGGCGCCCGATGCCACCGAGGCGGATATCGAAGCCTATTTATCACTGCTTACCGATGATGTAGGCCATACGCATCTGCCCTGGTTTAACGATGACAGCCGGGTGCCAGAGGGCAAAGCGCAGATGCGCGAAGGCATGATGTTTTATCTGGCCGCGCATTCCCATTATCAGGCCGAGTTGTTGAATGTGTTTACCTTCAACCAATCGGCCATAGCTATCCGCTACCGCCATAGTGCCAAAGGCGTCAGGCCCGATACCAAAGAGCCAGTGGCTTATGAGGAAGTGGTAATGGAGCTACTCGAACTGGAAAATGGCAAGGTGGCGGTGATCCGGAAAAATCATGAGTAGCGAAGCATCCTCTGATCAAAACGGGTATTTGCTGTTCGGCGCCGGTGCCTGTTTTATTGCCGCGTTTGTTCACCTGTTGATTATTTTTGGCGGGCCGGACTGGTACCGTTTTTTTGGCGCCGGTGAGTCAATGGCACAAATGGCGGAGCAGGGGGACTGGTATCCGGTAATCGTCACGCTCGGCATAGCCCTGCTGCTTTGTGTGTGGGGCTGCTATGCGCTCTCGGGTGCCGGAAAGCTTTTTCGTCTGCCACTACTGCGCACCGCCCTTGTTATCATCGCGGCAATTTTTTGTGCGCGTGGAAGCGTGGGTTTATTATTGCCTTGGATCAGTCAACACCCTCAGGTGCAAGGCATGAGTGTTGCGTTCTGGTTGGTCAGCTCGGGAATCTGCTTGTGCATTGGTAGTTTGTATGCGGCCGGTTTATGGCGGCATATACAACTCCGCAGTCGGTGAGTTTTGGAGTGAGCTATTTTGGTACCATGGTTTATGATTGAGTAGTGTGAATCGCCATAGAGGTTGAGTTTTGTGCCGTATTTTCTGCCATGACCAGCCAGCGCTTGGCAGGGCGCAAGCCTTACGGTAGAAAGTGTTTTTGCCCTCAAGGATGATCTGGCCAATGCCGCTCTTTTTCTATCAATCCATCAATTCCAATTCCAGCCACTCGCAGGGTGTTGCGGCTTCTAATAGTCAGCGCTTTACCGTGCAAACCCACAACCAGCAGGCTGCTAATCAGGGAGCCTGGCGCTTGTCACTACCGGTGGCCAGCGGTGCTGAACCGACTACGCCCATTCATGGCCCGGCACATCTGGTGCCCTCTGCACCCGCAGGCTACATGGCCAAAGGTGCGCATTCTGATCGGCAGTTCAAAGGCATGGTGGAAGCCAAGATGCGCGAAAGCCATCAGCACATGCATCGCAAATTCGGCACTGCCTGTGACCTGTATGTGATTGGTGAGCTCAATGCCAGTAATGCAGAGTGGAAAGGCCTGGACGATCATGTGGGCAATCTGTTCAGCGCTGTTACCACCGGTAAAACCTGCAACAGCTTTTCCGCCTTTGCGGTAAAACCAGGCATTTTTGTTGAGCTGGGTAGCGGTATGGGTTGGGCGGCTTATCAGGTGATGAACGTGAATGTGGTATTTGTGCATGTGCCCAACAGCATCGCTACCAAGACCGCTTCAGTAGAAGCTTTCTACAAATCCATTAATCAGTTGGTCAATCAGAAAACCGGTGCAGACATTGACCTGGTGATGGGCGATACCAACCAGCAAAGCCCTTCATTTACAGCCAAATGCGTGGGTGCCGCGGTGGGCAAAACGTTTCTCAATGTGCACAGCCAAACCGATGTGAACCCCTATGATGCTTATGAGCGCAGCTTTGGTGGCACCAACAGTAATGGCAGCCGCATGTATGACACTGCGGTTTACAATAGTGCGACCGCGCGCAAGGTAGACTATATCTACCTCTCACAAGCCGGCTTCACTCATGACAGCAGCGCGGCGGCCGCATTGACCGACCACATGGGGCTTGCGGTACAGTTGGAAAAGTAAGGATTCCTCTGCCTGGCAGTGAGCCCTTTGATTCAATCCCTAAAGGGGCTCACTATGACAAACCAGCGAATTTTTAGCATGCCCTTCGCCAAAGTCTATCCACTCTATGTGCAAAAGGCTGAAAAGAAGGGACGCACCCAAGGCGAAGTGGATGAGGTTATCCGTTGGTTAACCGGCTATTCGCCCACACAAGTATCCAGGGCCATTGATCAGTCAGTCGATTTTCAAACGTTTTTTGATCAGGCGCCGCGATTGAATCCCAATGTCTCGCTCATCAAAGGCGTGGTGTGCGGGGTAAGGGTGGAAGAGGTAGAAGATCCACTGATGCAGAAAATCCGCTATCTCGATAAGTTGGTAGACGAGCTTGCCAAAGGCAAGGCCATGGAAAAGATTTTGCGTAGCGAATAGTCTTAAGCGGATCGGGCAGCACCCGATCCGCATGTGATTCAGTGATTATTGTGGTGTTAACACAAACTTATCCATATTCCACTGCCAATCGTGCGAGCCGCCGCCAAACAGGCGCACCTTCACACTGCCCGCCGGCAGGCTGACTACACCGCCGTTGAGTGCCTGGAAGTTATTCCAACCGTTGTTCGGAACCGTGGTTTGTGATTGATTCACCCAGCTGCCGTTGGTATTCACCAGAAAATCCACCTGGCCACCCACAACGCCGGAACCTGCATAGACAGTTAACGCATAGTTACCTGCCGCGCTCACGTTCAGGGTGTAGTCGGCATAGTCACCTTTGTTCACATAGTTGATCGCGGTGACACCGCCGGTGGTGTATGTGCTGATTTTCTGTGCCTGTCCGTCGGCGTAGGTGCCGCCCACCGCATCAAAATTTTCCGCTTCAACGGTCACCGTGGTGGGCGTTGGGTTGATGGGCGGCTGGGTGTTGCCGTCGTCTATTTTCACGAATCGGATTTCGTCGCCGTTCCACTGCCAGCTGGCAGTGCCACTGCTTTGGACGCGCACTGAGTGATTGCCGGCACTGGCCACGTATACATTGGTTGCCAAGGTGCTGGTTTGATAAACCTCCCAGCCGCCGGTTGCCGCGACGTTGATGCTTCCCACGTAGCTGCCATCAATACTGATATCGGCACCGAGATTGCCGGACGAAGGCGACGCCGCCACCAGTTCAATTTTGTAACTGCCGGCTGAGGGCAGATTCACCGTGTAATCGCCGTAGTCACCGAGTGTGTTGTAGTTAATATTGGTGCCGTTTTTGTTGAATCCGGTAATGGTGTCACCCGCAACCGCGGCGCCAGTTTTCCCGGTGGCTGTGAAATCGGCCATTTCTTTCACCACCGTTTCGCCATTGGCGGGCGGAGGCGTGGTGCCGCCGGAATCTGGCACGGGTTTATAGAAACGTACCCAATCCACGAAGTAGGTGTTCTTGCTCGGGTCGGCCAGCTCGGCATCGGTGGCGGTGATGCCATTGTCGGAACGCCAATCCTGATCTTCCACGTCAAAAATCGCTTGCATGGGTTTCGACAGGCCGGTGCCACCGGTGTAACCGTAGGGGTCAATAATGCTTGAGCCGGAAACCGTGCGCACATGCACGCCGTCCACGTAGTACTCCAGATTCCATGGATCAATCCAGTAAACGCCGATGGTGTGATAGGCATCGCGCCAGGTGGACTGACCCTGTTTCTTATACCAGCTGCCTTCATCTTTGGGCTGATAATCCTGGAAAGGGTCGCGGATGAATACGTGATGGCTGAGATGCAGCCGCTCGTCAAACCACACCTGATCCGGGCGATCGGAACCGTAGGATTCCTGCACGTCAATTTCCTGGGTGGAATCTGAACTCAGCAACCAGAAGGCGTTGGCTGCCGTGAGGTTGGTAATTTTGGTGCGCGCTTCCATGTAGAGCGGATAAATCAGCGATTCTTTGGAATGAATGGCGCCGGTCAGCACTTTATTGGTGCCGGCTTTGCGCGAGGCTTTTAACTGCAAGGTGCCGTTAGCTACCTGTGATTGGCTGGCGGTGAATTCCGTCAGGCCAGGGCCAAGCCAGGGGTTGATGAAGCCTTCGTTCCAGCGTTCAAAAAATGCGGCGCTTTTTCCCACTGCGGGCGCAGAGTAATTGAAATCGTCGGATAAAGGATGAAGCTCCCATTTGTTACCTGCGCCGGGATCGGCGGGTACCGGAATACCGTCCCAGTCGGCGGCGTGAGTTTGGCTGGCCAACGCAATTGCGGCCAGCGCCAGAGGCAGTTTGTTCATGTTGGTTTTCCTGTCGCTGTTTATTGTTATGTCGCTTGGTTATCATAATGTTAATTGTTGACAATCACAATTGTTGCTTCAATCTGCTCATAGCCTTACAGCATTTTGTGCGCTACTTGGCAAATGCAGTCGGCTGGCCATGCCTGCTAACAAGTTTTCCCGCACGCCTGTGCCATGCAGGCGCTACTTTGCAGGTACTACTTTGACTAGGTTGATTGCCGCTTGATGGGAAAAGCACAGGGCCAGCCCGGGTATTGCTGTGCGCCTTTGCCTGATGCAGTAGGGTAGCAGTGCAATACAAACTCGTTGCTCTGATGATCGACAGTGACCAGGCCATAGCCTTCGCTGGTGAGTGAGCGGTCTGCGAGAAACATGCCCCAGCCTTTTTTCTGCGCCACGAACTCATCAAAGGATATTTTCGGGTTGGCGACCGCGAGTACCCGCATTTTATTACCGCAGCTGTCGATGAAGTCGCCGGTATCAGGGTTGCCTCCGCGCTGGTTGGGGAGCCGGTTATTGCCTTCAAACCAACGTTGCCAGAAGGCCGCTGCGGCGGGACCAGTAAAAAATACCGGGCCATCGTCAAACGTTTCAACGCCTTGGATGGCTACCAGACCCAGGTGTTGATCGCCGGCGAGCGCGAGCGCATTGGCATCTTTTAAAAGCTGCACCGCCCGGGTGCGGCCATCGGGCGGATAACCGTTGGCATCGTAGTCCACCAGCGCTTCACCTTCGGCGCCGGTTTGCGGTGTACCCCACATAGAGGCGGTAATGCATATGCGCGGCAGGTCTGGGTGTGTGTTGGCCCAGTGCCGGAGAAAATCTTCCTGACGCTGGCCCAGGAGTTCGCCACGCCCTTGCTGCGGCACCACATAGTCGGGTGGCGATTTGAACTTGCGGTCCTCAACAAACGCAAAATTCACATTGCCGTACACAAAGTTGCCGTAGCAGGGGGGGATGTCATGGGCGATGGGTGTGGGATCGTAACTGTCCGGGTTGTGGCCATGCTGTATCCGATACACCATGCGCACCAGTGACTTGTCCCATTTAAAACCACCCTGTTCTTCTGTGGGAGCTTCGCTGCTTTCGCCGGCATTGCCCCAGAGATTGCCTTGCAATACATCATGGTCGTCGGCCAGAACGATACAAGGTTTGTGGCGCAGCAGATCGCGGAAGCTCCAGTACCAAAGATACCAGCGATACAGCGTATCTAGTTTTGCCGCGGGCGTTGCACGACCGTAACGGGTGGGAAAGGTTTCGTAATATTGATCACCCACAAACAAAAACAAATCGGGCTGGTGACTGGCCAGTGAGCGAGTGAGTGTTGCGTGAGGAAAAAGAATATTGCCCGGCGTGTAGCGGCCGGCCAAGGTTTCTTGTGGAATAAAGGGTTGGTAGTATTCGTCGTCAAGGCTTTTGCTGGTGGGAATAATGCAGCTCAGCAGTGCGATATTCAGCTTGCGCTGGTCGCCGGGATCAGCGGCGATGGTGCCAGTGAAAAGTGCTTCACCGTCCATGGACTTGACCCGGTACTGCCAGTTTTTTTCACTTTGCCAGTCAGAGATTCTGAACAGTGCAACAAAACCGTCTTCAATCCGGGCTACCGGACCCTGAGTCCAACTGCCTGTGGCGTTGGCGCGGAACGCCAGGCGCACCTGATTCATGCGTGTAAGATCAACAGGCATCAGCTGCACGCTCAGTTTCAATACCGTTTGATTGAGCGAATACAAACACCCCATCACCGGGCCCAGTTCTCGTTCGGGCTTTGCCGGCAGTTTGGCGCCGCCTGCGGCCATCTGCTCAAACCACCAACGGCCGCCGGTTTTGCGTGCGGGCGCTGACGATACCAGTGACACGCCGCCCACAAGTCGGGTAGCGGGATAATCGGGTAACAATGCAAAGTCCAACAACTGGCCCGATTCTGTGCGGGCTTCCAATCGCAAATCGAAGTGCTGGTTCGCGCGCGGCTCGGCGTAGAAATCCAGTTTAATCCGGGCTGGCAGTGTTGGCTGAGATTGGCGGCCGTTACTCAATCGTTCGTATTCAAGCGGTTGCTCCGGATCGCTGAAATCGCGGAAGCTGAGTTGCCCCTGATGATTAATTACCGCCAACAGGCCACCGCCTTTGCCGGCAAATCGTTGCGCCAACGCGGCGCCGCGGTAATCGAGCGCGCCCTGACCTACGCCGAGCAAAAAACCAGCGAATCCCGGCCCCTTTTCCAATTGCCCCAAGGTCATGCTGAGTCTGGCGGGTTGGTTTGCATCGGTGAGCGTGCGGGTCAGCCAGGAGACTGTGCGGACTTCAAGATCAGGGCCGCGTGCCAGGCACTCGAGCCGGCCCTGGTGTTGGCGCCAATCCTGAAGCCGGTTGCCCCAGAAGTGCGGTCCAAGCCAGTGGCAGGTGTCGGAGTGATGGGGCAGGCTCAGCACATCGGTATCTACCGTGGGGGTGCTTTCCATGGCCTGCAGCAGGCGGGGGCTGGCGGCAGCACCCAACCCCAGTACGGTCATTTTCAGCAGCTGTCGTTTCTGAATATCCATGGTCAGTCCGCCGGGTACAAGTTGGCGGGCAATATGGCGCCCTTGTGCCCAATAACCCGGCCGGCAATAAAGGCGGCTCGGGCAATGGCATCTACCAGCGCGTCGCCCTTGCTCAGTTGTGCCAACAGGGTGCCGGCAAAGGAATCACCTGCGGCGGTGGTATCTATCACTTGCGCAACGGGGGTTACGGGGAAACGCTCCAGTGCCTGGGGTTGGCCGTACAGGATTTCACCCGGACCATTTTTAATAACCAACGTCTCTACATCAAACTGGCTGAGGAATTCAGCTACCGCTTCACCCGATTGCAGGTCGTACAGGGCCTCAAAGTCATCCACGCCCGGCAGGATCATGTGTGCTGAGGTGAAGGCCCGCTCATATTGACCCTTCGCTTCGTCCTTGTGGGCCCAGAGGCGGGCGCGGTAATTCGAGTCGAAAACGATGCGGGTGCCGGCACTGATCAGGCTTTCCACCAGTTGCCAGAATGCCAGCCGGCTGTCGGGTTCCAGAATGGCCAGGCTGATACCGGTAAAATAGAAAACCGCAGGCGGTGCTTGCAGGAGTGTGGCGGCGTCTAACAAGGACAGTGTCTGCCGTGCGGCAGACTCAGAGCGCCAATACATGAAGGTGCGCTCACCCTTTGCATCGTTGTTGATGGCGTAGAGGCCGAGATGGCGCTGGGGGTGGGGCAGCAACAGGCTGGTTTCAACGGTTTCCGATTCCAGAGAGCTGACCAGCGCCTGGCTCAGAGCATCCTGCCCTATGGCGCACAAAAGGCGGGCGCGGGCGCTTGGGTTGGCGCGTTTAAGGTACGCGGCCACACTGTAAACATCGCCTGCAAATCCCTGATTTATATTGCCTTTTTCGTCCCAGGCCAGCTCGATCAGGCACTCGCCCATGATTACGAAATCATTCATCGGATTCCTCCCCTGAATGGGGTCGTGTTTGTCTATTATCGGGGGTGCTTTACCTGATGCGAATTTGTTTGTAAATTGTCAACAAACATCGCCCGCTTGTGGCGGTCGCAGAATAAAGCGAGTAAAAACAGGCGCTTAGGCTATCGGATCTCTCCAGGGATAGTGCTGGTGGTAAAAGCGGCGCCTGCCATAACCGGGTTCAAAGTCTATCAAGTGTGTGAATTGTTAACAATTAACTATTGACAGATTTTGACCGATACCGGAGTATGGACTCACGGTTACTAGCGTCCCAATTAGTCTTTTGTGGCAGCTGGTAAGTGGCTTGGGCGTGCGGTCATCACACATCGACTTAGGCGCACCGATAATAAAAAGTAATAACTGGAGAGTAAGTACATGTCTCGATTAAACACCCGGTTCCGGTTGTCTGCCTTGTCTGCGGCAGTGATTGCTGCCACCAGCATGAGCGTTTATGCCCAGGATGATGCCAGCATTGAAGAAGCTGAGCAGCTGGAAGAAATTCAGGTTTATGGTATCCGCCGCAGCATTGAAAAATCTGTTGATGACAAGCGTTTTGCCACCAACATCAAAGACACCATCAACGCCGAAGATATAGGTAAGTCTACCGACCAGAATATTGCCGAAGCCCTGTCCCGGGTGACGGGCGTTTCCGCGCAAACACGTGATGGCGAAGGGACCACCATTACCGTACGCGGTGCCAATGCGCAGCAGAACAATATCAGCCTGAACGGCGTTCCATTGGGCGCCACCGACTTCAGCCAGGCGGTAGACCTTTCGGCTTACTCATCCGATATCCTGTCAAAAATTGAAGTGGTCAAAACGCCCTCTGCCGATCATGAGGAAGGAGCGTTGGGTGCAAACGTAAATCTGGTTACTGTTCGGCCATTGGACTCAGATGAGGCGCTGAACATTACCATTCAGGGGCGTCAGAATGATCTGTCTGATAATCGTGATTATAAGCTCTCTTTTTCTGGCTCTCAGAAGTTTCTGGACGATACGCTGGGTGTTGCATTAACCGTCTTTGACGAAACCAATAGCGTTCGAAAAGATGAGTACAGCCGCTCAGACTTCCGTGCTTATCACGTGGATGTGGCACGAGATCAGAATGGCAATGTGGTGAACGATGTCTGGGGTGTGGCACCCAATTTTACCGAATATTCACTGAATCAGAATGAATATCGCCGCCAGGGTGTAAATCTGGGGGTGCAGTGGATGGCAACGGATACTACTGAAGTGATGTTGAACGCAAGCCACAATGTTCAGGATATCAGCAATACGCTGGATCAGATCAAGGTGGGTATTGGTCAGGTGGGCAACATGGTGGGCGGTATCGTGGAGGGCGTAAATGAATCTGCGCCGTCAGACCCCAGTTGGACCGACCCCCAAGAAGATTGGTATGTCATAGATTCCAATACCAATACCTTTACCAAGAATCTTAGCCGTAACGCCTCCGGCCAGTTCAATGCGTCATTGAATGAATTTGAAAACATCAATGACATTGTCTCTTTGGAAATTAAGCAGGACATAGGCGATTCCATTGTGGTTTCAGGCGGTATTAACTATTCGAAGGCAGAGCAGAAACCCGGTGAATCCTATTGGACCAATCTGCAGAACTACGGTCGAATTTCCGCCAAGCAGGTAGCATTGACCTCTCCAGACGATATTGAACCCGTGGGCTACGATTGTTCTTCCGGCCGCTGTGTAATTGTCAGTGGCACCGGCTTGGTAGACTTTGGAACTATTGTTCCTCCCGATGCTGAGCACATTACCGACAATCGTTCAACCACATTATTTAATCCACAGGACTATGATGCTTTTCATTTAGGCTATCAATCCAAGAATGACGTGCGTGTGGAGGATACTCAGAAGTCCGCATACGTCGACCTGGATTGGGATGTGGAAGTGGCAGGGTTGACTAAAATTGAGGCTGGATTTAAATACTCTCAGCGTGAAAAAGCAGTTGATAACCAGCTCTACACGTTTAACAGTGTGGCTGATGGCGTTGTTGTATTGGACCCAAATGGAAACCCGGTTGCACTGCCTAATGGGTTGCTGGATATTGACGCCTCATTCGTCAATGAAGGGAAGTTTCCCGTTGATGATTTTATGAAAACGCTGGGCTACGCAGACGGTGCTCATAGCGCTTGGACTACCATCGACCCTCAGCAGGCATTTGCAGTAGCGCAGGGCGACGGTGAACTGGCAATTGTACGGGACGATACAGAAACACGTAACACCAAGCTCGATAATTTTGCAGTCTATATAAAGGGTAACTTTGCATTCCTTGATGACAAGCTGACTGGTGATGTGGGCGTTCGCTATGTCCGTACAACTGTTGAGTCAGCGGGTTACTCAGGTGCCAATTTTTACGGTGACGTAAATAATACCGGCATCATCATGGATCCTTTTAAAATTCAGGCCTTACGTGACCAAAGTAATCCCGCCTGCCCTGCGTGGGGTTCGTACCTCTACACCGATTCCACCGATCCGGGCTACTCGCCCTGGAACCAAGGTGTGCGCTGGGAGCGTATTGACGGTAATGGCTTTGACACCAAGGGCACGGCAGATTATTCCGACGACACCGCACTACCTGCGGTAGATGGCCCTTGTTACGACTGGACCACCGAACAGGACTTTGGCTGGGGAGATGGATCAGGTTTCTCCGGCTGGTGGAACTGGCGTCACTCCGATATATCTACCGATGCCCGCTACGTTTATTTTCAAACTGAAGATGGTAAGCGGGTATTGGATGAGAATGGCAACCTCTACTGGGAAGATCGTTCCAGACGCTCATTCGCCGTTGAAGACAAACATGATTATGGCATGTTGTTGCCCAGCCTGAACCTGAACTACCTGCTGACGGATGATTTAATCGGTCGCTTTGCGGTTAGTAAAACCATGGCGCGCCCACAAATTGATAGCCTGCGTCCGGGATTCAAGTTTGAAGAAGATGTGTGGACACGCAATAACACGATTACCATGACCAATACCAAGTTGGATCCACTAACATCGAACAACCTGGATCTGTCACTGGAGTGGTACTTTTCGGAGGGATCGTTACTGGCGGGCGGCGTTTTCTATAAGGACATGACCAATTTTGAAGAGTCGCAAACGATCCTTACCTACTCTGACGATCTACGTGATCTGGGCCTTGATCCGAATGCACCAGCGTACAACCCTGCGGATCTGGTTAAACCTGTTGGATCAGACCTGGCCGGCTGTTTCCCCAAGCGCATGCATGATAGCTGGGGCATTGGCGACTGGTTCTTCTCCGGTGATCCTGAGCAGATGTGTGCGATGTTCCAGACCACCACTATTAAAAATGGTAAGGGCGCAAGTATTAAAGGACTTGAACTTCAGTATGTTCAGACCTTCGACATGTTGCCAGGATTCCTGTCCGGTTTGGGTACACAGTTGAACTACACCTATCAGTCGAGTGAGTATGATCAGGAAGTGTCCAGTATTGATCCGAGCGTGGTAGTACCTGCATTGCCCGTGGCCTATACGCCAGAGCACAGCTATAACGCCACGGTATTCTGGGAGCGCAATGGACATCAGGTTCGCCTGGCCTATCAGGGGCAAACCGACCAGTTGGCGCAACGTTCCTGGGGTGCGGGTGCACTTTGGCAGGAAGCCCGGGCTACATTGGATTTGTCGGCAACCTATCAGTTGACCGATACCATCGCTCTGAGCTTTAACGCAGTGAACCTGACAGACGCACCGGTTCGTACCTACTTTACCAGCCGATTCCTCAATCTTGGTGGTGAAATACTGGATGAAGGTAGCCCATTGTCTGACGGCGCTACCGACTCCCGTACGGTATCGGAGTACAAAACCGGCCGCAGCTATCGACTGGGTATCTCTGCACGTTTCTGATTCGATTGTTGTTCGCTTTAACTCTTGCGCCGCGGCTGGTAACAGCCGCGGTTTTTTTTGCTTGTGGGACAATGAAGATGGGTTAAGAGCGAATCCGATTGCAGGCTGGGCTACTGCGCAGGTCACATCATGAGTGAACGGGAGTTTTCAGCTTATGAATCGCCGGAAAACTATCATTCTATGAATGCAGCCTATTCACTGATAGCGTTGTTGTCCAGGAACCACTATTTATAGTCAGTCTGATTGGCTGAAGGCATGGCGGGCGTCGGTGTGCATTTACAAACGGACGTGGTGTACGGAGTAAAAAATACAGTCCTCCGAATGCTGGTGAAGATCTATAGTAATTGAGTGGTTGTTCCCGAGTGTTTGTCCCGGAAATATGCAGCAGCCTGCTAGAGTTGTTTTGTTGATTGCGAAACCTTTAAAGGTACCAAGTGATGCAAAGGATTTTCATGGGTCTTTCTGGTGAGCCAAAGCGCTTTGATTACAATCAGGAAAGGATAAAAACTAAGGCCAGTTCGTAATCCATCGGGGCTGAATTCAGAAGGTTGAATGTTTGTCTGGCTCGGAAATTTTTTGGCACTGGACTGAACCGGAGGAAGTGAAAAGGCCGGCATAGCCGGCCGTGTAAGCGCAGGAACAGCAGCTACCTTTGACCGCGGTTCGGGCTGCTTGGCATGCTGAACACCTGCAAGGCGGTTGAGGCCAGCCAGCCGCCGTCATCGGGGAAAGACACTTCAACGGCATTGTTTTCGCGCAGTGCAGAATAGGGCACCGGAATTTCAATTACACCGTAAAAGCTGTCGCGACCTTGGCCATTGTGATACTGGTCGTAGCCCCTGAAATCGGTGGGCACGGTCAGCGTTTCGCCATTCATGGTCACGATGGGCAACAGCGATTTTCCGTGCGCCCGGCCTATGCCCAATCGCAGCACCGCTTCGCCCGCAGTACCCAGAGTAACGCCATCAATGGACTGGCTGATGGTGCTGTTGGAGCTGATCGCCTGTTTGTAGCTGCTGGCATAGTACTTGGCCTCTTCGCTCGCGCGGGTTTGGCTGAGTGCCTGCTCGAAACGTACGCTGACGATGATCGTGGCCTGGTCCTTGACCTCAAGCGCGGTGGGCAGCTGGGCGGTAGTGTTGGTGTCCAATACCGGATTGCCATCGGCGTCGTAGTAGAGGTGTTTGGTGTTGACCTGCGTTACGGTATTGCCGTTCGCACCTAATAGCGCAAGATCAATGGTGGTGTCTGCCATTTCCAGGCTGTTGATAATCAGGTGAAGGGTTTCACCATCCACGTAGGCGTCTACCTGAAAATCCGGATCATCGGCCCAGGTATCCACGCGGGTGCCTTTCACGTCAGACCAGAGTTCGTAAAATTTCACCAGATCGGTATACACCCACTCTTCACCGGCGCCACCCACGGCTTCATTCTTCTGCCGCATCAGGCGGTCGTTGTAGGGCACAGACGTTCGTCCCCATTCGGCTTTTACCGGAATGAACGGAATGGCTTTGGCGATCTGATCGGGACGTTCAATCAGGCTCATCATCAACCCGTTTAGCGCTTTGAGTTTCAGCCCGTCCCGGTAGGGCGTCCAGGGGTCGTTAAACAGCGCGTGTGTTGACGCACCGAATTCAGAGATGACAAAGGGCTTCACCTCGCCCAGGGTCATGTGCATATATTGCTCGATCATGTCGAAGGTGGCTTCCACATTACTGCCGCGGCGCAATTGGTATTTGCCGTTGAACACCGGGAAGTCGTACAGGTGCATGGAAATGAAATCCATGTTGGTACCTGCGATATCGATGAACAACTTGTCTCGGGTTTCCCAATGGTTGAAATCATTTCTCTCAAAATCGGGAAAGGCCACGGTATAGCCGCCAATTTTCACATTGTCGTGCGAGGCAAGGCCCCATTGGTCGCGGAAGGCGCGGACTTCATTGGCCACGTTATTGTGAAATTCGAATACCTTTTCTGGTGTCGTTGGCGTGCCACTTGGGTAGTCAACCAACTCAAACAAAGGCTCGTTCATCACCTCCAGATAAAGCGGTTTTGCTGAACCCCAAGGATTGCCTGGACTTTCCACATCGTTTTCACCGCGGTTGAAATACCAATACAAAAAGTTGGCCATGTAGTGGCCCACGGCGGTGCCGAAGGGTTCGTCTGCCGTATCGGTCTGCGAAAAGCTCCAGCCTTGTTGGCCCACTTCAGTACCATCGGGCCAGAACGGATGTTGCTGTGCCCCCACCACCATGTCGGTGGCCCGGTCAGCATAGGCGCGTCCGAGTGTCCACTTGGCTTCTGTACCCATGGTGTAGTTCCAACGGGCGCTACCGCCGTTGTTTTCAGCGGCCGCTTCGTCAATAAAGCCTGCCCGGTTCGGGTCCTGCGGCAGCTGGGTAGCGGAATAGGTAAGGTTGCCTGTATCCCTGCCGAAATACACATCCAGCCCCACCAGAAAACTTTCCATCAGATCCGGATCTTCATTGGTGCCCAGCGTCCAGTCGTTTTCCAGATTCGACGCGTGCAGCGTAATGAATTTGCGCCGGTCAAAACTGTCTACGCCTCCCACTGTGTGTCGCAGGTCCAAATTAACGTCCACTTTAACGGACGCTGTCGGTGTTGGAGTCGGCGTCGGCGTGGGGGTTGGCGTCGGAGCCGGAGTCGGAGTCGGTGTTGGAGTCGGTGTTGGCGTTGGCGTTGGCGTTGGCGTTGGTGTTGGTGTTGGTGTTGGAGTCGGCGTTGGAGTCGGAGCACTGCCGCCACCACCGCCACACGCGGCCAGAAACGCAGACAGGGCAATGGCAGACAGGGTCAGACCGGGAATTCTATTCATGAAAACATCTCACAGTGCGGTTTTATTGTTCGAATATTGCCCAGTCTATAGGTGATCCCATTTGTTGTGAATAGTTAATTGTTAACAATAGGTGCGTGTTATGTGACTAAGGAGTCAATTCTGGCGCATCAAAACAGGAAAGTGCCGGGGTTTTTTGCAGGTTGATTAAAAAACAGGCTTTACACTCTTCGGTTCTCATTGTAGATTGTTGACAAAAGGTGCTGCTCGCATAATAACCACAAGGAGGACTCGCCATGGTCTCGCAAACACAGAAAACCCAGACCTTTCTCGCTCAGGCCCCCATTCCGTTCTACAGCGGAGGTAACTGGGTCAATGCCCGGGATGGCAGCATCATGGAAGTGGAAGACCCCGCCGAAAAGCAGTTGCTGGCGACCATGGCCAAGGCCTCCCGTGAAGATGCCGAGCAGGCCATTCTCTCTGCCGCCAGTGCCGCTCCCGCGTGGGCTGCCCGCCCGGCCGCAGAGCGCGCCACCTTATTGCGAAAACTGGCTGACCTGTGTGAGCGCGATGCGGAGGAGTTGTCTCAGCTGGAGGCGTTGGACGTAGGGAAGCCGGTGGAAAACGCACGGGGCTTTGATGTGCCCTTTGGCATCGAGTGCATTCGTTATTTTGCCGATCTGTGTGAATCCCAGGCGTTTGAGCAGCAGCTCAATATTGATGGCATGAACGCCCGCAGTGTACGCGTACCCCACGGTGTAGTGGGTTTTATTTTCCCCTGGAATTTTCCGCTCACCCTGTGCATGTGGGGAATTGCGCCGGCATTGGCTGCGGGCAATACCGTGGTGGTTAAGCCGTCAGAGGTGACGCCTTTGTCTACTTTGTATCTGGCGAAATTAATGGATGAGGCCGGCTTTCCTGCAGGCGTGGCAAGTTTCCTGCCGGGCGATGGTCCTGAGGTGGGCGAGTTCATGACCCAGCACCCGAAAATCAAAATGATGTCTTTCACTGGTTCATCCCGCGTGGGCCGACTGATTGGCCAGGCCTGTGGTGCTCAGTTGAAGCCGGTTAAGCTGGAACTGGGAGGCAAGGGAGCCGCGGTGATCTGTGATGATGCCGATCTCGATGCCACCGCCGCGGGTCTCGCCGGTGCTATCACGTTGAACACCGGGCAGGTGTGTTGCACGGCAACCCGCTGGATAGTGCACGAATCGGTGGCAGACAGTTTCATTGAAAAAGTAAAAGCCGAGCTCAAAAAAGTGGCGATTGGCGCTGGCATGGTGGAAGGCAACCAGATGGGGCCGGTGGTGAGCCAACGCCAACTGAGCACCATACTGGACTATATCGCACGCGGTCAGGCCGAGGGTGCTGAGTTGTTAGTGGGTGGTAAAGCACCAGACGATGCAGCGCTGCAAAATGGCTACTACATTGAACCCTCGTTGTTGAAAGGCGCTGAAGACAATATCTGTTTCAAGGAAGAAATTTTCGGGCCAGTGGCCTATATCACCACCTATTCCGATGATGAAGATGCATTGCGACAGGTGAACAGCCTCGATTATGGCCTGGCCAACAGTGTGTGGACCAGAGATCCGGCGCGTGCAGACAGAATTGCGCGCTTGATGGTGAGCGGCAACAGCTGGATTAATGCTCACAATGTGTTTGCCTATGGTTTGCCCTATGGTGCCTGTAATGCCAGTGGCCATGGTGGTGGTGTTAACAGCCCTGAAACTCTATTGGATTACACCCGCAATCTATCCATTGCCGAGCCGCTGGTGTAACACCTTGGATATTCATGCGCTGATAAAAATCATTCAGCGGGATAAACCGGGTATGTTGAACGCCGGGCCGGTTGATGCAACGCCACTGACCGGTGGCGTTTCCTGTGAAATTTTTCTGTTAGACGACGGCGAGCACCGGCTGGTGCTCAAGCGCGCGCTGGAAAAGCTGAACGTAAAAGATGACTGGTATGCGGACGTAGGCCGCAATCGCACCGAGCAGCAATACCTGCGCTATGTGGCGGATTTTCTGCCGGATGCCGTGCCTAGGGTGTTGCACAGTGACGACGCCAATGGCTTTTTTTGCATGGAGATGGTGGAAGGCGGATTGCAGAACTGGAAGCAGGCGCTGTTGGCTGGCCACTATCAGATGGGCGTTGCGCAGCAGGCCGGCAGAATACTGGGGACCATTCATGCGCGTTCGTTTAAAGATGCCTCGCTGGCCGGGCAGTTCGCCAATCACGCGAATTTTCATGCCCTGCGCTTAGAGCCTTACCTGATTACCACGGGCAAGCGACACCCGTCGTTGCAGAAATATTTTGAAGTGGCGGTGGAGCGCATCGCCGCCAGCCGTTGTTGCCTGATACACGGCGACTTCAGCCCGAAAAATCTCCTGGTGTCGGATAGTCGCTTCGTGGTGCTGGATTGTGAGGTGGCGTGTTTTGGTGATCCGGTCTTCGATCTGGCGTTCCTGCTTAATCATTTTTTCCTCAAAGCGCTGCGCAAACCTGAAGACGCGCTTGCGATCCTGGCGCTGGCATCAGCGGTTTGGGCGTGTTATCAGCGTGCGGCCGGGCCGGTGGTGGATGCCGATTTTGAACACCGGTTGACGGGTTTATTGCCATTGCTGATGTTGGCACGGGTAGATGGAAAATCGCCGGTGGAATATCTCGGCAAACCCCAGCAGGCGTTGATCAGAACCTTTGTTGCTGAGTTGTTACCCGCACCACCCAAATCATTGTCGGGGTTGATTGCGACCTGGACCAAAACGTTAGAAGAAGAGTCTTGTTGTGAAAATAGCTAATGTCAGTGCGTTTCAGATATTTGATTCGCGGGGCTTTCCCACCCTGGAGGTGGAAGTGACTCTCGCCAATGGCGTGAAAGCATCGGGCCTGGTGCCTTCTGGCGCCAGTACCGGCCAATTTGAAGCGTTGGAACTGCGCGATGGTGATCCCAAGCGGCTGCGCGGTAAATCGGTATTCAAGGCGCTGAGCCATGTGAATCATGAAATCGCCAAAGCCTTGATTGGTATGGATGTGACCCGGCAGGAGGCGATTGATGCCCGCCTGGTTGAACTCGACGGTACCACGAATAAATCCCGCCTGGGTGCCAATGCCACCCTCGGCGTTTCCATGGCCTGTGCCCGCGCTGCAGCCAGACATCAGGGCGTAGAGTTGTACGAGTATTTAGGACAGGGGCAGGGCAACCTGATTCCGCTCAATGAAATCCAGATTTTTGGCGGCGGTGCCCATGCCGGCTGGGCCATTGATATTCAGGATTTTCTGATGATCGCGGTGGGTGCCAAATCCTACGAAGAAACGCTGGAAATGACCTTCAATGTCTACCACGCCGCCGGGGACATCATGCGCGAGCAAAACCGCGCCGCCGGTCTTGCCGATGAAGGTGGCTGGTGGCCGGTATTCAATTCCAATGAAGAGCCGTTTGAGTTTTTTCTGGAGGCCATCAAACGCGCCGGCTACCGGCCGGGCAAAGATGTTGCGATTTCGCTGGATATCGCCGCCAGCGACCTGTTTGATGGTGAGCATTACCGGTTTAAAAAAGAAGGCAAAACGTTCACGCCGACTGAGTTCTGCGAGCTGATGGAAACCTGGTGTACCCGCTACCCGATTATTTCCATCGAAGATCCGTTTGCCGATACCGACTTTGCCAGCTGGGCAAGATTTACCGAGCGGCTTGGGCACAGGGTGCAAATCATTGGCGATGACCTGTTTACCACCAATATCAATCGCATAGCTGAAGGTATTGATAAAAAGCTTGCCAACGCGGTGCTGATTAAACTCAATCAGATCGGCACGGTATCGGAAACCCTGCAAGCCATCAGACTGACCCAGCAGGCAGGTTGGCTGCCCGTGGTCTCCGCCCGTTCGGGTGAGACGGAAGATGCCTTCATTTCCCATCTCGCCGTTGCCACCAATGCCGGCCAGTTGAAAGTCGGTTCCTTTGCCCGCAGTGAGCGCATGGTGAAATGGAATGAAAACCTGCGCATTCAGCGCAGTTTGGGTGATAAAGCCAGGTTCATTGGTGCGCGGCTATACGAGCGCATCTTCAGCGATTGATTGTCCTTTCCGTTCCCAAAGCAATGTAAACGTCTATTGCTCTTGATGGCCTCCGATTGGAGGCCTTTTTTTGTTGATATGGATGTACATGGCCGATTTCCGGGAATTGTATCGCTACAGGCTCGCAGTTAGTATTGAAGGCTTGCAGCAGGGAAAGCCTATTCATGAAGTATGCCGTTTCAGCCGTTTTTGTTCTCGCACTGATGGTTCCCGGTATGTTCTGGCTGAGCAAACAGGCCGACATTCAATTGTTGGGCGGGTTGTTTTACCGGTTGGAGACTCAGGAAAAGGTGGTGGCGCTGACCTTTGACGATGGCCCCACACCCGGAAAAACCGAACACATACTGACCATTCTGGATGCCCACGATGTGTCAGCCACCTTTTATCTGGTGGGGGAAGCCATGACACGGCACCCTGAGTATGCACGCCTGATCGTGCAAGCCGGCCATGAACTGGGTAATCATTCGTACACTCACGCCAGAATGATGTTTAAAAGTTACGATTGGATTGCAGATGAAATCGAACGAACAGACCAGCTGATACGCGACGCGGGCTATGAAGGAGAGATAACCTTTCGGCCACCCTATGGACGCAAATTTCTGATGTTACCCTTGTATCTGAAGCGCCGTCAGATTCAGACCGTAACCTGGGATGTGGAGCCCGACAGTGAATTGCCGCTGGACGCCAGCCCGGGCGCGCTCAGCCAATTTGCCATAGAACAGGTTAAGCCCGGCTCGGTCATTTTAATGCACGTGATGTTTGATTCGCGCGCGAACTCCATGGCGGCCATTGAGCCAATGATTGTTGGGTTAAAAGCGAAGGGGTATCGGTTTGTAACGGTGGCGGAGTTATTGGCGATGCGGGGGGAGTGAGCGGAGGTTTGGGGGTTTTGTGTCCCGGCTGATGCGTTGGGCCATTGAATCGTAGAAATGTTACTTTGAAATAGTTGGCAGTGATTTGCGGTACGCGGATCGAAGTATTGGGCCGTTGCTTTGAATGACCTGGCAGTGATCTGCAACAACACCCTTCCCGGATTTACAGATAGTAGTGAACTGCTGCGCGCCGACCGATGCGTCGGACCTTCGCTTTGAATGGCTTCGCAGTGACCTGCAACAACACCCTTCCCGGCCATCCCTGGCCTACAGGGTGTACCTACATCCTGTAAGCAAAAAAAGCCGCCCAAGGGCGGCTGTCTAAGGTGCAATGACGTTAACGAGAGAACTGCGTCAGTTGCGAGGGAGTTTGGCAGCGGCGGTCATGAGCAGGTCGGCTTTGGTGCGAACCTGCTCCAGCGTGTCGCCGGCTGCGTAAATGTTGGTGCCAAAGCCATAACCGCGTGCGCCTATGTCCCAGTATTCGGCCAGGTTGCCTTCGTGCATGCCGCCTACGGCCAGCGTGGTTATGTGCTTGGGCATCACCGCCATCAGTGATTTGAAATACACCGGGCCCAGGTCGCCAATGGGAAACAGTTTCAGATGCGTGGCACCCGCGCCAATGGCAGTGAAGCAATCGGTCGGGGTCAGGCAGCCGGGCAGGGATACCATGCCAGCGGCGAGAGTCGCCTTAATGACGTCGGGATTGGTATTGGGCGACACAATGATCTCGCCGCCCACGTTTTTCACCTGCTGCACCTGCTCCACCTGGGTCACCGTGCCAGCGCCGCAGATGCCGCGGCCTTCCACGGCGCGTGCCAGGCGCTCTATGCTGTTGAGCGGGTCGGGTGAATTCAGGGGAATTTCGATGATCCGGATGCCGGCATCCAGCAGGGTGGTGGCCACAGCCTCCACTTCGTCGGGTTTTACGCCCCGGATGATGGCAATCAAGGGGCATTCCGCCAGATACTGGGTAAATTGTGGGCTGGACATGCTGGGCTCCGGTTCAACACCTTTTAACAATCTGCAATCATTAAACCAGACTGAATATAAATCGTAAATAGTAAATTGTTAACAAAAAAGGCATTTGAGGGTATGATGACCTGAGTCATGCCCCTTTGTGCTCCAGACGGGTGCCAGAATACAGGCACCCCACGCCGGCCAGACCGGGGCAATAACAATAACAGCGAGTGCAACAGAGATGTCCCTATGAACAGTTTTCAGCTCACCGCCTTCCGTTTTGCTGCCATTGTGGCCTTTGGAGGCTTTATCTTCGGTCTGGACGCGGCCCTGATATCCGGTACCGTGCGGTTTGTTACTGCCGAGTTCGGATTGTCAGACCTGCAGGTAGGCACCGTGGTGAGTGCGCCCGGCTTTGGCGTTATTTTCGCGTTGCTGGTTACCGGCCGTATCTGTGATGCCCTGGGCCGCAAGGCGGCACTGTTGATTATCGCTGCTTTATATCTAGTGTCGGCGGTGACCTCGGTCATAGCGCCCAACTTTGAGGCTCTGGTGGCGGCTCGCTTTCTGGGTGGCCTGGCCTTTACCTCTCTGTCGCTGGCCTCAATGTATATCGGCGAAATTGCGCCAGCCAACATGCGCGGCAAGCTGGTGTCCATGAATCAGATCACCATCGTGGTGGGTCTATCAGCCGCTTACTTTGCCAATTACCTGATTTTGCAGGCATCCAATCATGCTGCGCCCTGGGTGGAATCTTTGGGCCTTGCCACTTACACCTGGCGCTGGATGCTGGCGGTGGAAGTGATCCCGGCGCTGATCTGGTTGCTGTTGTTGCTCACTATCCCGGAAAGTCCCCGCTGGCTGGTGCTGCAAGACCGCCTGGATGAAGCCCGTGAGGTCATGCGGCGGCTGATGCCCGAAGGTCAGGTGGAATCCCAGGTGGCCGAAATCAAGGCCAGCGTGGCGTCTGCTACCGTCACTAAAAGTTTTGCTGCGCAAGTGAAAGAATTGTTTGAGCCGCGCCTGCGCACCGCCTTCTGGATAGGGCTGGCCATTGCGGTGGTGCAACCCATTACCGGTATCAACGCCATTATGTTTTATGCGCCTACGGTATTTGAGCAGGTGGGTATTGGCACCGACGCCGCATTTTTGCAGGCAGTGGTGGTGGGTGTGGTGAGTGTGATGTTCACCGTGTTGGCGCTCCTGTTGATTGATCGCCTGGGCCGTCGCCCGTTGGTGCTGTTTGGATTGACCTGGGCTGGCCTGTCTTTGTTTGTGTGTGCCTGGTGTTTTTCAGAGGCCAGTTATCAATTGACCGAGGCTTCCATTGCCAACCTGGCGGGCAGCGTGGATATTGCCGCACTGCAGTCACTGGCCGGTGTGAGTTTCGATAGCGATGTGGCGTTCAAGCAAGCACTGAATGGCGCCCTGGGTGAGGCAGTGGCGCGCGCCAACGAGGGCGCGCTGTTACAACAGGCTATCCAGATTAACGCTACTTTGGTGTTGCTCGGCATCATGTGTTTTATCGCGGCGTTTAATTTTTCTATTGGCCCGATCATGTGGGTGTTGTTTTCCGAAATTTTCCCCATCCACGTGCGCGGCATCGCCATTCCCAGCTTTGCGCTGGTGACCAGTGTGGTGAGTTACTTTATCCAGCAGTTTTTCCCCTGGCAGTTAAATAATATGGGGGCTGCGGAAATATTCCTGTTCTACGCTGTGTCTATCAGCATCGGTTTGGCGGTATTGGCGAAGATACTGCCGGAAACCAAGAACAAATCCATTGAAGAAATTGAGGCCGCTCTGGTGCGGGTGTAAGCGGGTCTGACTAGTGAGAAGTATGGCATGAGGATATTGGCGGGTAAGGTGGTGATCGTCACCGGTGCGGCGGCAGGAATTGGTTGGGGAATTGCCAAAACCTGCGCACATGCGGGTGCCCATGTGGTGCTGGCCGATATCAATGACGCGGGTACGCGGGTAAGCGAACTGGTTGAGAAGGGTTGCAGCGCCGAGGCGCTGCGACTGGATGTGTCTGACCCGTCGGCAATCAGTGCCGCTGTGGATTCCGTATTCCGCAAGCACGGCCGCATTGATGGCTTGGTAAACAACGCGGGCGTGACGCTGGAAGGCGACTTCCTGTCTTTTTCGCTGGAAAAGCTGAATTGCTTGTTTGAAGTGAATCAACGCTCGGTCTTTTTGTTGAGCCAGGCGGTCGCCAGGGTGATGCAGCCCGGCAGTGCTATCGTCAATATTGCGTCTAATCATGCCGGTGCCAGCGTGGCCGGCTATGAAATGTATGCCGGCACCAAGGCGGCCATTGTCGCCATGTCGCGCGCCATGGCCTGGAGCCTTGGGTCTAAAGGCATAAGGGTGAATTCATTGTCGCCGGGCCTCACGCATACCGAAGCCGTGGCCAGGGTGGCGGCAGATAATCCCGGGCTTGCAGCCTCATTCAACAAAATGCATGCCGATAACCGTTACGCCAGCGTGGAAGAAATTGGCAATCTGGCGGCGTTTTTGTTGTCGGAAAATGCCGCCGCGCTCACGGGTGCCGACCTGGTGGCCGATCACGGGCTGAGTGCCAGCTTGTGTCCTACCGACGATTTGAAATAAGCGTTTTACAAGGAAAAGCGCATGAAGATTTCTGACATTAAGTGTTACCCCGCCTGGGTGGGGCATCGCAATCTGTGCCTGGTGAAGGTGGAAACCGATGAGGGTGTTTATGGTTGGGGTGAGTCGGGCTTGTCCAGCCGTGAACTCGCAGTGGCCGGTGCGGTAAAACATTTCCGCGAATTTCTGATCGGCAAAGATGCCCGCCATATTGGTTCGCTCTGGCAGGAAATGTATCGCAGTCAGTATTTTGAAGGCGGGCGGGTGCTCACCGCTGCTATTTCTGCCATCGATATCGCCCTGTGGGATATTGCCGGTAAAGCCCTGGGCGTGCCGGTACACCAGTTGTTGGGCGGCCAACAGAGAACAGAAATTCCATTGTTCGTGACCTCCACCAAGGCCTTCGGTGAGGAATTTCTCGCAGACTGTAAGCGCCTGGCCGATGCCGGCTATCAGGTGATTCGTGCCACCACCGGTGAGCATGGCAGCCCGGTAAAACCCACGACCTTTGATGTGCGTAAATCCATTGCTCTGGCCTCGGGCTGCCTCACTGAATTGCGCCAGGAATTAGGTCATGACAAGGTGTTGGGCATTGATTATCACCACCGTCTGACCGTGGCGGAAGCCGCGAGCTTTTGCCAGAAGATGCCGGTGGGCACGCTCGACTTTATTGAAGAGCCCATCCGCGATCAGACCCCGTCGGCCTATGCGGCCTTGCGTTCTATGACGGATGTGCCCTTCGCCATTGGCGAAGAGTTTGCGAGTAAATGGGATTTTGCCCCTTATCTCGAATCCGGCCTGAATCAGTTTGCCCGCATCGATGTGTGCAACGTGGGCGGTCTGACCGAGGCCATGAAGGTGGCGGCGATGGCCGAAACCCATTACATCGATGTGATGCCACATGATCCGCTGGGCCCTGTATGTACCGCAGCCACCATCCAGATGTGCGCCGCCATACCCAATTTGTCCTGGTGTGAAGTCGCGCCCTATGACACCGATAAGTCCGATCACGACCGCTTCTTTATTAACCGGCCCATCGAGACCAAAGGCGTTTACCGCGTGAGCCAGGCGCCGGGCCTGGGGGTGGATGTGAATGAAGACCTGTTGGCCGAGCAAAGCTTTAAGTTCTGGGAAGCTCCCCGCCTCTACAAGCCGGATGGATCCTATACCAACTGGTAGTGGGCAGCCCGGAAATCGGGGTCCCTGGTTGCGAAATTCGGGCTGTACACTCGCACCAATACATTGTAAATTGTTAACAAACTTAAGTGGTGTGTTGAGCGGCGAGTGATTCCGCTGCCGCACATGATTAACAGTAATAAAAAGGGGCCCCCATGATTAACCGGATTAACCGCCCGTTAGCGCGCACTTGCGCGTTAGCATTGATTCCAGCGCTCTGGCTTGCGGGCTGCAGCCAGCCTGCTCCCGAGGGCAAATCCGAAACCGTGCAGTTGGTGTATGACTTTGCTGCGGGGCTGCCAGAGAGCATGTCGGCTTCCGGTGTGGATCTGGCAGTAGCGCAGGAAGCACTGCAAGCCGTTTTCAATACTGAAACCTATCAACCCACCTTATCTATCATACCGGCACAGCCATTTGATTGGAGCAATGCCGGCGACAATATCGGTCTGGCACTGGATGTCACCAATACCGGTGATCACTCTGCCCAGTTGTTTGTCTATATCTACGACGCCGATGGCGGCTATGCCGCGCGTTCATTCAATGTGGCTGTGGGCACGCAGGAAAGCTTTATTTTCGATCTTAACGGCCCGGCGCTGGCGGTGGACACCGGCATGCGCAGCGATCCGCAGTTGTACAATTCCAGCCTCACGCCCATGACCTGGATGTGGGGTCACAAGCACATTAATCTCGCAAAGATCAGCAAAGTAGACCTGCTGATGAAAAGTATTGTGAGCGACCGGCAGGTGACCATTGATAACCTGCGTATTACCAGCAATGGCGAGTTCGAGCCCCAAAGATTGGAGGGCATTTTCGATCAGTATGGTCAGTTCGTTAACAAAGACTGGCCCGGAAAAATCCATTCCGACAAAGAGCTGATTGCCAGCCGCGATGCCGAGGCAGCTGCCATTGCCGCCGCGCCAAAGTTCGAAGATCGCAGCCTGTATGGTGGCTGGAAAAACGGACCAAAGCTTGAAGCCACCGGTTACTTCCGTACTGAAAAAGTCGGCGGCAAATGGGCGTTGGTGGATCCGGAAGGCTACTTGTTCTGGGCCACGGGCGTGGACAATATGCGCATGGCCAACACCGCCACCATGACCGGCATGGACTACCACACGGCCAATGAAAGCGAAGCAAAAGAGGCTAATCTGCCGGTGCACTCCATTGCCGCATCGGCAAAAACCACGGCGCGTGAAGGCCGTTTTGTGGCGAGCGAGCTGCGCCGCAACATGTTCGCCTGGTTGCCATCGATGGACGATCCGCTGGCCAAACATTACGGCTACCGTCCCGAAGTACACACGGGTCCGGTAAAACAGGGTGAGAGCTACAGTTTCTATCTGGCCAACTTGCAGCGTAAGTACGGCGACAATTACATGGACAGCTGGCGGCAGCTAACTCTCGACCGGCAGCTGGCCTGGGGCTTTACCACGCTGGGTAACTGGGCCGATCCAAGCCTGTACCAGAATAAAAAAATTGCTTATGTGGCCAACGGCTGGATTCTGGGAGACCACAAACGCATTTCCAGTGGCGATGATTTCTGGGGGCCGATGCATGACCCGTTTGACCCGGGCTTTGCCGATTCCGTTCGCAAAACTATCACTCAGGTAGCGGCAGAGGTGAACGGTGACCCCTGGTGCATGGGTGTGTTTATCGACAACGAGTTGAGCTGGGGCCGCATGGGCACAGAGATCGGCCATTACGGGCTGGCCATTTACACCTTGCGCCGCAATGCGGCAGACAGTCCGGCCAAGGCGGCGTTTGTGGCGCTGCTGAAAGCACAATATGAAAGTGCTGAAGCTCTGGCGGCGGCCTGGCAGCAGCCTGTAGCCGATTGGGAAAGCTTTGCAGAGGGATTCACCTATGAAGGTAAATTCACCGGCAGCATGCAGCAGGATCTGGGCGATTTGCTGGAGGCGCTGTCCACGCAGTTTTTCAAAGTAATTCAGGCCGAGCTCAAAGCGCAGATGCCCAATCACCTGTTTCTGGGTTCCCGCTTTGCCGATTGGGGCATGACCCCCGAAGTGGTGCGCGGTGCGGCCAAGCATGTTGATGTGGTCAGCTACAACTTTTACACCGAAGGCATTGCCGCCGATTGGTGGGATTTCCTGCCTGCCGTGGATATGCCGTCCATCATCGGCGAATTCCACTTTGGTGCACTCGACACCGGCGTGTTCCATGCCGGCCTGGTCTCTGCCGAAAGTCAGGCCGACAGGGGCCGCATGTTTCAGGACTATATGCGCAGCATGATCGATAACCCCTGGTTTATTGGCGCTCATTGGTTCCAGTACATCGACTCTCCCGCCTCGGGCCGGGCCTGGGATGGCGAGAACTATAACGTGGGTTTTGTGAGCTACGTAGATCAGCCTTACACCGAGTTGGTAGAGGCGGCAAAAGCACTCAATGCCGAGCTCTATCCGCGCCGATTCGGCGACCTTAAACCCTGAGCGCCTCCGGGCGCTCTGTTAACAAACCAAGCAGGCAACAAAATGCTTGACGTTAATTGTTAACAATCTACAATGGGTTAAAAATAGGAACAGATTTATGCTTGAGAACCTGGTGGATTTTGACGCGGCAGCATTGCCCGGCACTACGATCAAAGCGGTATCCATGGAGTATTACCAGGTGCCTTTGGCCGAAGTACTGTCCGATGCCAAACATGGGGACCACACCCATTTCGAATTGATTGTATGCCGCATTACCTGCAAAGACGGGCTGGAAGGCGTGGGCTACACCTACACCGGCGGCAAAGGCGGCCGGGCCATCTGGTCGCTGCTCGAGCACGACCTCAAGCCGCTGTTGCTGGGGGCTGATGCCGGTCGCATCTTCAGCTTGTGGGAAGACATGCAATATCACCTGCATTATGTGGGGCGTGGTGGCCTGGTGAGCTTTGCCATTTCTTCCGTGGATATCGCCCTGTGGGATCTGCGCTGTAAAAAACTCGAGCAACCCCTTTGGAAGGTGGCGGGCGGAGCCGGCAATAGCACGCGCTGTTATGCGGGAGGCATAGACCTGAATTTTCCGGTGGAAAAATTACAGGCGAATGTAGCCGGCTATCTGGCCCGTGGTTTTAATGCGGTGAAAATCAAAGTCGGCAAGCCCGACTACAAAGAAGACGTGGCGCGGGTGCAGGCCGTGCGTGACACCATTGGCAAAGACACAGTGTTTATGGTTGACGCCAACTATTCGCTCACCGTTGAGCAGGCCATTCGATTCAGCCGTGCCATTGAAAATCAGGACATCACCTGGTTTGAAGAGCCCACAATTCCCGATGATTACGAAGGTTATGCCCAGATCGCCGATGCCACCAGCATTCCGCTGGCCATGGGTGAGAACCTGCATACCATCTACGAATTTGAATACGCCATCGCGCAGGCCAAGCTCGGATTTTTGCAGCCCGATGCATCCAACATCGGCGGTATTACTGGTTGGTTGAAGGTGGCGCATCAGGCGCACGCCGCCAATCTGCCCGTGTGCAGTCATGGCATGCACGAGTTGCATGTGTCGCTGATGGCCTCCCAGCCCCACGCAGGTTATCTGGAAGTTCACTCCTTCCCCATTGATCAGTACACCACTCGCCCCATAGTACTGCGCGATGGGCTGGCAGTGGCACCCGATACACCGGGCACTGGCGTTGAATTTGATGAACAACTTCTCGGTCCACACCGAATCCATCTGAAATAAATTACTGAGACAAAGTCATGCAGGCAGCACAATACATCGGCGGCAAATCCTTTAACGTGGTTCAGGGCAGTTCAGTGGCGCCCGGTCCTGGCGAGGTTCGCCTGGCCGTGGGCTATGTGGGTATCTGCGGTACCGACATGCACATCTATCACGGTGTCATGGATGCACGCGTGGCACCACCGCAAATCATTGGCCATGAAATGTCTGGCACCATTGTTGAAATCGGAGCCGGTGTGGAAGGTTTTGCCGTGGGCGAAAATGTGGTGGTGCGTCCGCTCGACTATTGTGGCGAGTGCCCGGCCTGTGAAGCAGGCCATTCCCATATTTGCCACAAATTGAAATTCATGGGCATTGACTCCCCGGGCGCCTTCCAGAATTCATGGACTGTCAAAGCCCGCACGCTGCATAAACTGCCTGCCAATGTATCGCTGAAACAAGGCGCGTTGATTGAGCCACTGGCAGTGGCGGTGCACGACGTATCGCGTGCCCGCCTGAAGAAAGGTGAGCGGGCGCTGGTGATTGGCGGTGGCCCCATCGGGCAGCTGGTGGCATTGGCCGCGCGCGCCGAAGGCGCCGAGGTGATGATCAGCGAAGTGAACGATGCACGCCGGGCATTTGCCGAAACCAATGGCATTAAAACCGTGAACCCATTGGCCAGCGATATTGAAGCTGTAATCAAAGACTGGACCCAGGGCAAAGGCGCCGACGTGGTGTTTGAAGTGTCTGGCGTTAAGGCCGCAATCGAAACCATGACCAAGGTTGCCTCAGTACGTGGTCGTATTTGCATGGTGGCCATTCACTCCCAGCAGCCCCAAATCGATCTGTTCCAGTTTTTCTGGAAAGAGCTGGAACTGCTGGGTGCGCGGGTTTACGAACACGAAGATTTCGAGCGTGCCATCGCCCTGGTGGCGTCCGGCGACATTGATGTGAATAAATTTATCAGTTCAGTGAACAGCCTGAATGACATCGGCACTGCGTTCGCCGGTATGGATGGCAATCCTACCGGCATGAAAGCGCTGGTGCAGTGTAATTCCGCTGCCTGACAATCAAAGCTACAGGTTGTAATCGTTATGTTGGATCAATTCTCTCTCGCCGGTAAAACCGCACTGGTTACCGGTTGTAAGCGCGGTATCGGCAAGGCCATGGCGGTTGCGCTGGCTGAAGCGGGCGCCGATGTTATTGGTGTGTCTGCCAGCCTTGAATTACAGGGCTCAGACGTGGCGCGTGCGGTTGAAGCCACTGGCCGTCAATTTTCGGCCTATCAGTGTGACTTCGGTGATCGCGCGGCCTTGTATCAGTTCATTGAGCAGGTAAAAGCCGATCACCCGAAAATTGACGTGTTGATCAATAATGCCGGCACCATTTTGCGTGCGCCCGCCGCCGAACACCCGGATGGTATGTGGGACAAGGTGATTGACGTAAACCTCAACGCCCAGTTCATTCTGACCCGGGAAATCGGCAAAGAAATGGTTGCCCGCGGCGAGGGGAAAATTGTATTTACCGCTTCACTGCTCACTTATCAGGGCGGCATTACCGTACCCGGCTACGCCGCCAGCAAAGGCGCTTTGGGTCAGCTGGTGATGGCATTCAGTAACGAGTGGGCCGGCCGTGGTGTGAATGTGAACGCGATAGCGCCGGGCTATATTTCCACCGACAACACGGAAGCCTTGCGCAATGATCCCGAGCGGGCCAAGGCCATTCTGGGCCGCATTCCCCAGGGGCGTTGGGGCGAGCCGGAAGACTTCAAAGGCCCGGTGGTATTTCTGTCATCGCGCGCGTCCAATTACATGAACGGCAGCATCGTCCTGGTGGACGGTGGCTGGATGGGGAGGTAAGCCGGTGAACTTTCAGAATCAGGTTAACTTTATCGATGGCCAGTATGTGGCCTCGGAATCAAACGAAGCGATAGTGGTGTACAACCCCTCCACGGGCAATGCACTGGGTGAAATTCCCGCTGGCACTGCCGGTGATGCTCAGCGCGCACTGGAATCCGCACAGCAGGCGCAGAAGGGCTGGGCCAAGCTCACCGCGCGCGCCCGTGCCGGTATTCTGCGCAAGTTCGCGACATTGATCCGTGCCGAAAAAGATCTGCTGGCGCGCATGTTGGTGGCCGAGCAGGGCAAATTGATTTCTGTGGCGCAAGGAGAAGTGGAAGCCACCGCAACGTTTATTGAATACGCCTGCGATCATGCGCTCACCATCGAAGGCGATATCCTGCCGTCCGATCACGAAAACGAAACCATCTATATTCACAAGGTGCCGCGCGGTGTGGTGGTAGCCATTACCGCCTGGAATTTTCCACTGGCATTGGCCGGCCGGAAAATCGGCCCGGCATTGATCACCGGCAATAGCATTGTGGTTAAGCCCACACAGGAAACACCGCTCACCACCATGGAGTTGGGTCGCCTGGCGAATGACGCGGGCATCCCCGCCGGTGTGCTGAACATTGTGAATGGCAGCGGTTCCGTAGTGGGGCAACACCTGTGCGAAAGTGAAATCACCCAATTGATTACCATGACGGGCTCAACCCGTGCGGGCCAGATTATTCATCAGGCGTCCGGTAAGCACCTGACGCCCGTGATGCTGGAACTGGGTGGCAAGGCGCCGATGATCGTGATGGACGATGCAGACCTGGAACAGGCGGCAGAAGATGCCTTGTGGGCCCGCTTTGCCAATTGCGGCCAGGTATGTACCTGTGCCGAACGCTTGTATGTTCACGCCGATGTGCACGATGAGTTCATGGCGATTTTCCTGAACAAGGTGGCCGGCCTGAAGGTGGGCGATCCCATGGATGAATCCACGCAGATGGGGCCAAAGGTCAACAAGCGTGAAATCGAACAGATTCACGGGTTAGTGCAGAAATCCATCGAACAGGGTGCGGTATTGGCGTGCGGCGGTAAGCCTGCGGCTGTGGCCGGTTTCGAGGGCGGTAACTTCTATGAGCCCACAGTGCTCACCAACGTACAGCAGGATAACATTCTGGTGCACGAAGAAACCTTCGGCCCGATTCTTCCGGTGGTAAAGATCACCAGCATTGATGAGGCGATCGCCTACACTAATGACAGCGAATACGGATTGTCGGCTTATCTGTACACCAAAAATCTGGTGTCCATCCAGCGTGCCATCAAGGAAATGGAAGTGGGCGAGGTGTATGTTAACCGCGGTATCGGTGAGCAACACCAGGGTTTTCACAATGGCTGGAAAATGTCGGGTATGGGCGGTGAAGATGGCAAGTACGGCCTCGAGCAGTACCTGGAAAAGAAAACCGTTTATATGAAAGAGCTGGGTTGAGTTCAACCCATAAAAAAGCCCGGCATTGCCGGGCTTTTTTAACGCAATAGCCATTTATTTGATGTTGGACTTAATGGCCTTGACGGCGCCTTTGATGTCGCCGGCTTTAAGGGCTTCGGAAATGGCGCGGTGTTCGTCCACACATTCTTTGGATTGGCGGATGCGCTGGTAGTTCATGCGCATCCGCATCACCATAGGTTGCCACAGATTCACCAGCTCGCTGCCGCCGGCTTTGTTGACCAGGTAGCGATGAAAATCGATGTCTGCTTTGGTGACTTCGGTAAAGTCTTCAACGTCAAAGGCGCTCTGTATGCGATCCAATATGGCGTCGAGATTGTCGAAGTCGATGACGGTGAGTTTGTTTTTCAGGCTCTGAACCGCGAAGGTTTCAATTTTAACGCGGATGTCCATCATCAATTCCTGCAACGCAGGATTGAGCACGTCATTTACCGACATGCCGCAATTATTTTTGGCAACCAGCAAGCCTTCTTTGGTGAGCTGCAGTAATACATCGCGTACCGGGCCGCGTGAAACCCCGAAGCGATTGGCCAGTTGTTGCTCATTGAGTTTTTCGTTGGGAGCCAGGGAGCCGGCGATGATATCGGAGCGGATTTGATCGGCGATCTGATCCCTGACCGGAACGATTTTGTTCTCTTGCATGTGATGTCCGTCGAGTCACTAGTGGGCAAACGTGTAACGGTCTAAGAGTATATCAACTGAATATTGTTTACAATGTAAGGTGTATTTATGCGACTTTTCTGCGATTGGGGTACCAGCAGTTTCCGGCTGTTTCTGGTGAATGAACAGGGGGATGTGGTCACCCATACCGCCAGCAGTCAGGGTGTGTCGCGCCTGCCCAGGGCTGAGCAGCCGGCGTATCTGCTGGCGCAGGCGCAGCAACTGGTAACCAGTCCGGCAGATCTGGATGTGCTGATTTGCGGTATGGCGGGCTCTGGTCTGGGGCTGGCCAATGCCGGTTACCAGGCCTGCCCGGCGGACGCGCGCCAGCTGGCACGGCATCTGGTACCGGTTACAGTGCCTTCGCTGGGCAGGGTGCAACTGGTGCCGGGCCTGAGCGATGAGCAGACCGGTGCTGACGTGATGCGCGGCGAGGAGACCCAGCTGTTGGGTTGGCTGTGTATGTCGGAACTGCACCAACACGGTCAACATAGGGTCTGCTTGCCGGGTACTCACAGTAAATGGGTGCAGGTACAGGAGGGCGTCATCCGTGGATTTTCCACCGCCTTTACCGGCGAGCTGTACGGACTGCTGGTTAGCCAGTCCACGCTCAAGCCCGCCACAGACAGCCACAGTGATGAGGGTTTTCAGTTGGGGCTTGACGCCAGTCGCAGCAAGCAACCGCTGTTGAACAGCCTGTTTACCACGCGTAGCAAGGTGCTGCTTTACCAGATGCCGGCCGAGTGCGCGGCCAGCTATTTGTCTGGCCTGCTCATAGGTACCGAAGTGAGAGAATTCAGCGCCGCGGGTGATGGGCCTGTGCATATCATTGCCAATGGCCGGCTGTCTGCGCTCTACGCCAAGGCCATGGCGTTCTACCAGCTTGAATGCCAGGTGCACCAGGGCGATGGTTTGTCGGTGGCCGGTTTGGGAAAAATTGCGGAGTTGATGTAATCGAGGCAGGTTTTTCTAAAAGCTTGCTAAACGGGCAGTTGGTCTTTGAACCGGTACTCGGGTTTGCCGGTGTAGGCGGTTTCATAAATGAACAGGTTGCCGGCGCCGGGTTCGGCAGCCAGTGCTTCTTCACTCAGGCTGTAGGTGGCGCTGCTCGTTACCAACCAATTGTGCGACGGGCCGGCAAAGGTGGGGCAGGCGGGTTGCGACACCGGCAGCTGCAGCCGGTCGGAAATTTTTCCCGCGGGTGAAATACGCACCAGTTGGCTGCTGCCCCAGAGTGCATTCCAAAGGTGGCCTTCACTGTCGGTCACAGAGCCATCCGGGTTGCAGTGGGGTGGCAAGTTAATCAGGCTGCGACCGGCGCCTAGGGTGCCGTTTTCCAGATCAAACGCAAACGCCTCAATGCATTTTTTGGTGCTGTCGGAAAAATACAGAATACGGCTATCGGGCGACCAGCAAATGGAGTTGCTGAGCCGTACATTGTGCAAATGTTGTGAGACAGTGCCATCAGGTGCAACGCAATAGAGCCCGCCCTGTTCCTCGGGGTCATCGGAATAGCAGTGCTCGCGATCAATCAGGCTGCCCACCCAGAAGCGGCCAGCCGCGTCGCAGCGGCCGTCATTCATGCGCAGCTTTTTGCCCTCGGGCAGCTTCCAGAACCAGCGGATTTCTCCGGTCTCTGGTAAATACTTTGCCAAGCCGCTTTGAAACGCGGCCAGCAGCCAGGGGCTCCGCTCAATCATGGCAAATGAACAGAGGTCTTCAGGCAGGGAAAAGGACTCCAGTGCCTGGGTTTGCACCTGGTAGCGGTAGAACACCTTGCCGGGCATGTCAGTCCAGAGCAATTTGCCGGTGTGTTCGTCCCACAATACGCATTCGCCCAGCCCGTTGTGCACTGAAACTTCATCCATTAGCCGCATAACTGATTCCACTGATTGACTGCGCCGGTTTCATTCTATCGCCCAGATCTGCTTGGGCAAAATCAAGAAATTAATGCCTTTGTCTGGGGTTGTTGGCCTTGACAGCGCTAATCATATCGTAGATTGTTAACAATTGACACGTTTGTGTCAGGTGCCTGTCGGGGTTGACCACCCTGCAAGTGGAAGGCGTTGACCGGCGCAATGGGCGGGCAAGCTCCCGTTATCGAGGACATCCAATAAAAACCAGAGTGTAAAAGGTCTGGAGGAGAGCACTTAATGAGTAGGGTAATCAATTCGTTTAAACGCGGGGCATTAGCCGCGTCTGTGGCAATGATCAATGCCGGCCTGCTGTTGCCGGCGAGCGCCCTGGCGCAGGATGAGGTACTGGAGGAAGTAGTAGTCTCCGGGATTCGCAGCTCGCTGACCAATGCTATGGACATCAAGCGCGATGCCACCGGCGTGGTAGACGCGATTTCTGCTGAAGATATCGGTAAGTTTCCCGACACCAACCTTGCGGAATCCTTGCAGCGCATCACCGGTGTATCCATCGATCGCACCGGCAACGAAGGTAACCAGGTAACGGTGCGGGGTTTCGGCCCGCAGTTCAATCTGGTCACCATGAATGGCCGTCAGATGCCCAATTCCACCGCCTTGGGTTCACAGGCGGTATCACGCAGTTTCAACTTCCGTGAGATAGCGTCGGAAAGTGTATCCGGTGTGGAAGTGCACAAAACCGGCCGGGCCGATGTGCCCTCGGGTGGTATCGGTGCCACCATTGATATCAAAACCCATCGCCCGTTTGATTTTGATGAGCTGGTGCTTCAGGGCTCCATCAAGGGCGTTGTGGATACCAGCGTAAACAACGGTGACAAAATCACGCCCGAAGTTTCAGCCCTGTACAGCCAGACGTTTGCTGACGACAAGTTCGGTGTGTTGCTGGCCTTCTCTCACGCAGAGCGCAATTACGGCCAGGACCGCATCGGCACCCAGAATGGCTGGAGCCGTGGTTACCCCGGCATTGTCAGTGCCGATACCAGTGCGATCGATACCAGCCGCAACCCCACACTGGCTACCTGGCGCATTCCCACCGTAGACCTGGATAAATCCGACTACACCCGCGAGCGCCAGAATGCACAGCTGGTGCTGCAATTTGCACCTATGGATAACCTGACCATTACCGGTGACTACAATCTGTCGCGCCTGGATGAGCGCGGCGATATGAACCGCATGAGTTTCTGGTTTGATTGGGTTGAGACCGGCACCGCCGATGTGAACGGCACCATCATCGATCAGTTCAAATCCGATGATGAGCTGAACTTCTGGGGCTGGGAATACGCGTTCAAAACTGATAATGACGCCTATGGCCTGAACGTAGAATGGGATGTGAGTGACTCACTCACGTTGGAATTGGACCTGAGCAATGCCACCTCGCACGCCAACCCCGGTGCGCTGCCGGCTGAAACCATTGCCAACCTGAAAAACCCCTTCGGCGCGGCGGCGCCAGTAGATATTTCCGCTGACTTTACCGGCAAGCTGCCCACTGTGTCATACGATGATTCCGGGTTACCAGGGGGCGCCTATGCGCTAAGCAACATTGAAGGCGACCTCTATCAGGAGCGCGGCCGTGAAATGAAAAACACCATCAGTCAGGCGCGGTTTGCCGGTGTTTGGCGTAATCAGGATGGCGGTGCGCTCGAAGCGATTAATTTCGGCCTGGAAAAAACCCAGTACGACGTGGATGTGGTTGAGCTTTACAGCGGTAACTTCGGCTTAGGTGGCGGTGCCATGGATATCTCAGGTCTGGACCTGACCTTTATCCCGGGTGCCATCGGCTTTGAATACATTCCGCAGTTCTCAACCCGTCAGTTCATGGACCTGGTGGATCAGCAAGGGCTGCGCACACCTACCAGCCTGAGCAAAAACGGCATTGAAGAAGACACCACGGCTGCGTTTATGTCGCTGGATTTCGCCACCGATTTCAACGGCATGACCGTACGCACCAACGCCGGTGTTCGCTATGAAAAAACCAATGTGGATTCCTACACGGTGACCAATCCGGTAGTAGGCTTTAACTGGATTACCCCATTGGAAATGTCGAAGGTCCTGGCTGCTGATGAGCAGGCGGAAACGTTGGATGGTGACTATGAACACTTCCTGCCAAACCTGTCTGTGGCAATGGAACTGACCGACTCGGTTACCGCACGTGCCGCTTACAGCCGCACCGTTGCGCGCAGTAACATCGATGCCATGTATCCGGGTACCAATCTGACCAACCATCTGTCTACCGGGCCATTCAAAGCCAATCAGGGTAACCCGGGGCTGTTGCCTTACACCTCCGACAACATGGACTTCAGCCTGGAGTGGTACTACGACGAAGGCAGCTACATTTCCGGCGGTTACTTCCGTAAAAATGTAGACAACTTTATTGCTGTCGGTCAGGAAGACCGGGTAATCGAAGGTCCTGATGGCCCTCTGACTGACCCGTCGGCGGCCGCTCGTCCGGGATGTCCAGGTGGTTCTGCGCTGAATCCGGTTCCAGCTTGCTTGTCACAACCCGGCGACCCGGTCATTACCTGGGAAGTGACCACGCCCCAGAACCTCAACAACTCCACCGTTGACGGCTGGGAATTCAACGTGCAGCACATGTTCGGGGAATCCGGTTTTGGGGTGATTGCTAACTACACCATGGTAGACAGCAAGGACAAGTACGACGTCTACAGTCTGGAAAATGATCTGGCGCTGCCGGGTCTGAGTGACTCGGCGAACCTGGTGGGCTTTTATGAAAACCACGGCTTCCAGGCGCGTATTGCTTACAACTGGCGCGACAAATTCCTTCTGGCCAGCGGTATTGAACCCACCTTCACAGCGGCCTACAGCCAGGTGGACCTGAGTGCCAGCTACGACATCACTGAAAACTTCAACGTGTTTGTTGAAGGCCTGAATGTGACTGACGAAGCAACACATCGGTATGGTCGTTGGGAAAACCAGATCCGCGACTATGAGGAATATGGTCCCCGCTACAACATTGGCGTGCGCGCCAAGTTCTGATGTTTACATCCAAGACCGCCTTCGGGCGGTCTTTTCCCGATGTTTTTCGTAAGTGGCCCGTTATGTCGGCTACTTCCGTAAACCTTCGTGATAGGTTGATATGGAAAACAAAGCGGTAAGAAAAGTAGTGATCGTGGGCGGCGGCACGGCCGGTTGGCTGACGGCCGGTGTGCTTGCGGCCCGGCTACGTAGCCAATCAGGTCATGCGGTCAGCGTCACCTTGGTGGAATCGCCGGCTGTGAAAACCGTGGGCGTGGGTGAGGGCACCTGGCCGAGTATGCGGCGCACTTTGAAAGCGATAGGGGTCAGTGAAACCGAGCTGATTCGCCGCTGTAACGCCACCTTCAAACAGGGCGCAAAATTTGCGCGCTGGGTCACCGGCTCCGCACAGGATCACTACTATCATCCGCTGATTCAACCCAATGGTTTTCATGATTTCAATCTCGCACCCTACTGGCTGAAACAGAGCGAACAGGCCAGTTTCTCGGCCGCTGTTTGTCCCCAAGATGCTCTGTGCGACGCCGGACTTGCGCCCAAAAAAATCACCACGCCGGAGTACGCCGGCATTGCCAACTATGCCTACCATCTGGATGCGGGCGCCTTTGCGGATTTTCTGCGAGAGCATTGCGTGACCCGCCTCGATGTGCTGCATCGCCAGGCCCATGTGTCTGAGGTGCGAAGTGACGATCAGGGCGATATCGTGGGTGTCGAGACGAATCAGGGTTTGATAGCAGGCGATTTTTTTATCGATTGCACCGGCAGCCAATCCCTGCTCTTAGGGCAACAGCTTCAGGTTCCCTTCGTGTGCAAAAAGCATCAGCTGTTTGTTGATCAGGCCCTGGCGGTGCACGTCCCCTATGATTCGGATGATGCGCCGGTGGCGTCTCACACCGTCAGTACCGCGCAGAGTGCCGGATGGATCTGGGATATCGGTTTGCAGAATCGGCGCGGCGTGGGCCACGTGTATTCCAGCGCACACCAGTCGCCGGAGATGGCAGAGCGGGAGTTGATGGATTACATCGCGGCCTCTGGCGCGTCGGTAGAAAATTTGTCACCAAAACACATCGCCATTCATCCCGGTCACCGGGCGCAATTCTGGAAAAACAATTGCGTGGCCATTGGCATGTCGGCGGGCTTTCTCGAGCCGTTGGAAGCCTCGGCCATCTTACTGATCGAAATAGCCGCAGGCTATATTGCAGATCAGTTCCCCGCCAGCCGGTTTGCCATGGAGCAACTGGCACGCAAATACAATGACACCTTCCTGTACCGCTGGGAACGCATCATCGAATTTCTCAAGCTGCATTATGTGTTGAGTCAACGCAGTGATACCGCTTTCTGGCGCGATAACCGAAACGCGCAATCAATGCCTGAAAGCCTACAGCAGTGGTTGAGCTACTGGCGGGAACAAAGCCCCTGGCACGGTGACTTCGACCGCGCGGTAGAAGTATTTCCGGCCGCCAGCTATCAGTATGTGTTGTATGGCATGGGTTTTGAAACCCGAACGGACTGGCCACCGGTAAGCGAACAATCCCTTGCGCGCGCGCGCACGCTGTTTCAGCAAGCCCAGAGTGATACCAATCAGCTTCTGAGAGGCCTGCCGGACCACCGCACGCTGCTGAATAAAATCAAACACTATGGCCTGCAAGCCGTTTAAGAGGACTCTATGACCCGAGCAGAAATTATCCAACCCACTGAGCATGCCAAACTCCGGATAGTGCGCGGGCATGGCGCGTCATTTGGCGAAACCGCTCATTTTGTGCCGGTGGTGGCGGAAGAGTTGCGGGCTCTGGTGCTGGAGTACCCGGTGTTTATCATGAAGGATGAAGACACCGGCCAGTTCGGGCTCAACGCACTTTTAGGCCTGGCACCCGGAGAGAATCTGTATTTGCGAGACGATGGGTGGAATGCCAGCTACCTGCCCATCCATATTCAACGGCAGCCATTTTTGGTAGCGAATACCCACGAAGGTGAAGGAAAAATTGCGTTGGATATGGCCAGTAGCCGGGTGTCACAAACCGAAGGAGAACCCTTGTTTGATGAAAATGGCAATGCGACTGGTTATCTGGAGTCTATGCGTGCACTGTTGTCGCGGTTGATGCTGGGCATAAGGGCGACGCAGGCGTTTCTCGACAAACTAGTCGAGTTGGATCTGATTGAAGCTAAGCAACTGACTATTTCACTGCCGGGTGGCGAGCAAAAGCGATTTGCCGGATTTTACTCCATCAACGAACAACGGTTGCAGGCATTGGCGCCAGACCAGCTGCAGGCTTTCTACGCCAGCGGTTACCTGCAAGCCAGCTACCTGTTGCTGGCCTCTGCCGGCAATGTGCAGAAGTTGGTTGCCGCTAAGGTCGCGCGATGAACCGGTTTGGTGTGCTGGCGCTGGTTTTTATCAGCGTGGTGATCAATTACATGGATCGCACCAATATATCGGTAGCCTCTGGCGCACTCAGCGCGGAACTGAATCTTTCCAGTGTGCAAATGGGGCTGATATTTTCAGCCTTTGGTTGGACCTATTCCATTCTGCAGATCCCAGGCGGCATTGCCGTTGATCTGATCAGGGTGCGATTGCTGTACCCATTTATTTTGTTTGCCTGGTCCCTGGTCACACTGGTGCAGGGGCTGGTATCCAGCTTTGCCGCCTTGATCGGCTGTCGCATGGCTATTGGGGTGTTTGAGGCACCGTCCTACCCCTGCAACAACAAAATTGTTACCCAATGGTTTCCTGAACAACAGCGTGCCGGTGCAATCGCCGTTTACACCTCAGGCCAGTTTATCGGTCTGGCGTTTCTGATGCCGTTTCTGACTTACATACAAAGTGTTTTCGGTTGGCGTGGCTTGTTTATTATTTCCGGCGTCATCGGCATGGTATGGGCGTTTATCTGGTATTGGCTCTATCGCGATCCCGAGACGCCCGCTGAGGAAAAACACATTCAGCGTTATTCAGGTGCCGATCTGTGGGCTGCGTTAACGCACCCGAAACTGATGGGAATTTATCTGGCGCAGTTCTGCCTGGGTGGCACCCTGATCTTTTTTCTGACCTGGTTTCCCACCTATCTGGTGGAGTACCGGGGGCTCGATTTCATTAAGTCCGGTTGGTTGGCGTCGGTGCCATTTCTGGCGGCGTTTGCCGGTGTGCTTTTGTCGGGCTTTGTGTCCGATGCACTGGCACGCCGTGGTTATAGCGTGGAATTAGCGCGCAAAGCGCCGGTGGTACTGGGTCTGTTGTTGTCTGGTGCGATTGTGGGCGCCAATTACACCGAGGACACGGCTTGGGTGATTGCCTTCCTGTCCATTGCATTTTTTGGCAATGGCCTGGCCTCTATTGCCTGGGTTTTCGTGTCTTTGTTGGCGCCAGCGCGTTTTCTCGGGTTGGTTGGCGGCTGTTTCAATTTTATCGGCGGGCTCTCCGCGGTGGTGGTGCCCACGGTGATTGGCTTTCTGGTGACAGACGGGGATTTCAAACCGGCTCTGCTGTTTATCGCGCTGCTCGCCTTAGTGGGCTCGTGCAGTTATCTGTTTATCGTTGGGCGTATAGAAAAAGTATCGTTCAGCGCCGCAACAACAACCGACTTCAGTGAGGTAAAAGCAGGATGAAGTGGCTATTGGCGTTTGCAATGTTAGTTACTGGTCTGGTGGATGCGGGCGAGTTGGCGGGCTATCCCGAAACCGGGCGGATTGAACGCTTGAGTGCAGACGCCGACCAGTTGCTGGCGTCTGATGCAAAGGTTCGCGTGCTGGCCGAAGGGTTCAAATGGACCGAAGGCCCTTTGTGGATAACTGAAGGTGACTACCTGCTGTTTTCAGATATCCCCAACAACCGCGTATTGCGTTTTGATTTTGAGCAAGGGATCAGACCCTATCTCGAAAAAACCGGCGCCGACAACCTGCACCCTGGCGATTCACCCCAGGGGTCCAATGGCATGGTATTGGATGGAGCGGGGCGCTTATTGCTTTTGCAGCAGGGCAACAGACGCATAGTGCGTATGGACGCTTCGCTGGATAAGCCGGCCAAACCATTCAGCCCGGTTGCAGAAAATTATCAGGGCAAACGCCTGAACAGCCCAAACGACATGGTGCGCAACCCCAACGGTTTTTTCTATTTCACTGACCCTGCCTACGGCATGCTTTATGGCGTGGATGACCCCAACAAAGAACTTGCTTATCAAGGCGTATTCCGGTTGGCGGAAAATGGTGAGCTGGACCTGATGGACAGTGAACTCACTCATCCGAATGGCATTGGCCAGAGCCCGAATGGCGGTCGGGTTTATGTGGCGGTCTCTGATGCTGAGGCGCCGGCTTGGTATGAATACCGTGTCAACAAGCAAGGCGATCTGGTGGACCGGAAGCTGTTTTTTGATGCGTCGGCATTTGCGATTGAAGGTCATGGCGTGCCCGATGGTATGGCGGTGCATTCCAGCGGGGTGATCTTTGCGACCGGGCCAGGAGGGGTTTGGCTGTTCAGTCCGGATGCTACGCCATTAGCACGTATTTATACGGGCCGGCTCACGGCCAATTGTGCCCTGTCGGCGGATGAAAAGATTCTGTTTATTACCGCGCACGATAGCCTGATGGCCATAGCGCTCAAATAATAAGACCATTAAAAGGAGGAAACCGATGGAAAAGTTTACCCGCGGGCTGCTCTGCGCAGCACTCGCTACCACCCTGGTGGCATGCAGTAATTCGACCACTGCGCCTGAAGCACATGCGTCGAAAACGATAATGCTGGCCGATTTCAACAGTCCCACTGATGGCCTGCAGATTTCCACTGAAGGCGGGGCTGAGTTCACTCGCCTGGAATCGGGTGAATTGACCGTGACCTTTTCGCCCGTGGAGAAATTTTCCAAGCTGATTCTGCAGCCCAGTACACCTTGGGATCTGTCCGGTCGCCCGGAGCTGAATCTGGCGATGGATGTGCAGAATATGAGTGAGGAATCCATTCAGCTATATATCGGCTTTAAAAATGCGCAAGGGCGCGCCACCAACCATTCGGTGAATGTGGCTGCTGGTAGCACCAAAACGGTGTATGTACTGCTGGCGGGCCATGCCGCCAAAGTGGATCTGGGCTTTAAGCATTCGCGTATGCCCGCGTGGGAAAGCGATGATGCTTTAGCGTTCTTCCGTTATGGCGATGACCTGCTGGACTTGTCCGCATTATCAGAAATCTCTCTGTCGGTCAGGGGCAACCTCACGCCTAAACACATCCGGGTAGACAATATCCGCGCCCGGACCAATCCGGACTATCCGTCCGATTTCCACAAGGGCTATGTGGATGCCTGGGGTCAGAATGCCAAAGTGGATTTCCCCGGAAAAATCCAATCTGATGAGCAATTGAAAGCGGCTGCAGATGCTGAACTGGCAGCGCTTTCCAAGTCCGGTTTGATGCCAGATCGCTCTCGGTTTGGCGGTTGGAAAGATGGCCCAAGATTAGAAGCTACCGGTTACTTCCGGCGCGAGAAGGTCGATGGAAAATGGTGGCTGGTGGATCCGGACGGTTATCTGTTTTTCTCCCACGGCCTGGCGAATGTGCGCCTCGCCAACCTGAGCACCACTACCGGTATCGATTTCAAAGACGATTCGGTTCGCTATGTGGATCCGGATGCTGTCACTCCCGAAGATTCCATGGGGATGGTGAAGGTGTCGGATGCGGTGCGCGCAACCCGTTATGTGGCCAGTGAGTTGCGGCACAATGCTTTTACCTGGTTGCCAGGCTACGATGATCCCTTGGCCGATCATTATTCCTATCGGCGCTCGGTGTTTCTGGGGCCGGTAAAATCCGGCGAAACCTACAGTTTCTATCGCGCTAATCTGGAGCGGCGTTACGGCGAGACCGAGCCCGAATCCTACATGCGGACATGGGAGCAGGTTACGCTTGACCGGTTTAATGACTGGGGTTTTACGTCTATGGGTAACTGGGTTGACCCTGCGTTTTATACCAACGAGCAGGTACCTTACTTTGCTAACGGTTGGATTATTGGCAATTTCAAAACCCTGACCAGCGAGGTGAGCTATTGGGCTGATATGCCGGACGCATTTGATCCGGAGTTTGTTCGCCGGGCGCAGGTGACCATTGATGTGATTGCCGAAGAAATACAATCGTCTCCCTGGTGTGTGGGTATTTTCGTGGATAATGAAAAAAGCTGGGGTTTGCGTGAAGGCACTATCAGCCAACGCTATGGTTTGATTCTGGATGCGCTCTCGAAAACTACTGCAGACAGCCCGGCTAAAGCAGCTTTCGTTACGGCATTGAAACAAAAATACCCAACTATTGAAGCGCTGAACGAGGCTTGGGGCACCGAGCTGTCCGGTTGGGCGGCACTCTCTGAAAGCCAGACATTCGATGCATTCCCAGAAGCATTTGTAGCGGATTTATCCATGATGCTGGAAATGTTGTCCGATCAGTACTTCCGCGTAGTGCATGACGCGCTGGAAAAAACGCTGCCCAACCATCTGTACATGGGCGTGCGCATGGCCAGCTGGGGTATGCCGGATGAAACCATCAAGGCATCGGTGAAATACAGTGACGTGCTCAGTTTCAACGTATATGAAGAAGGTTTGCAGCCCAAACTGTGGTCTTTCCTTGATGAGATAGATTTGCCTGCGGTCATCGGTGAATTCCACATTGGCGCCACCAGCGACACCGGCCTCTATCACCCCGGCTTGGTACAGGCGGCCAACCAGCAAGACCGCGCTCAAATGTATCTGGCATACATGGAGAGCATCCTGGCCAATAAAAACCTGGTGGGCGCACATTGGTTCCAGTATGTGGATTCGCCCATTTCCGGCCGCGCCTTCGATGGCGAAAACTATAATGTGGGCTTTGTATCGGCAACCGATATTCCTTACCCGGACATGGTAAAGGCGACGAAAGCATTTAATGCCTCCGTTTATCCCAAGCGCTACAAGCTGGGACGGAAGTAGTTGCTATTGCGCTGATTGTTTTTTTCAATGCTTTAGCCGAAGGTGGCGTTCAGTTTTTCTGATCGTCATCTTCAATTTTATCCAACGCTGTTTTCGATTTTTCTTGGTAACGCTTCGCTATAGTTCTCCGCAGGATTCAGCTGTTCCTGACAACAAACCTGATAATGGAGAGCTTTATGAAGAAACTAACCCTGGCAGCCGCTGTCATGGCTGCGGTGATGGCGGCGCCCACATTGGCGGGCGCTGCAAAATCCAACCAGTTCTGGTGGCCTGAGCAACTCGATTTAACACCCTTGCGTTCCCATGACGTGGCGTCCAACCCTTATGGCGCAGAATTCAACTATGCGGATGCGTTTGCCAAACTGAACCTGGCAGAGGTCAAAGCAGACATCGCCAAAGTACTCACCACTTCCCAGCCTTGGTGGCCGGCAGACTACGGCACCTACGGTCCCTTTATGATCCGCATGGCCTGGCACAGTGCCGGTACTTACCGCGTGGGTGATGGACGCGGTGGCGCCGGCGGTGGCCAGCAGCGGTTTGACCCGCTCAACAGCTGGCCGGATAACGCCAACCTGGATAAAGCCCGCCGCTTGTTGTGGCCCGTCAAACAAAAGTATGGCGCAAGTCTTTCCTGGGCGGATCTGATGATTCTGGCCGGTAATGTGGCGCTCGAAGAAGCCGGCTTCAAAACCTTTGGTTTTGCCGGCGGCCGTGCCGATGATTGGGAGCCCGACGTAGTGTACTGGGGCCCCGAGCAGAAGATGCTGGACGACAAACGCCGTACCAAAGACGGCAAGCTCAAAGGCGACCTGGCCGCGGTACAGATGGGTCTGATTTATGTGAACCCCGAAGGCCCGGGCGGCAATCACGATCCCTTATCAGCGGCGCAGGATATGCGTTTGTCCTTCGGTCGCATGGCCATGAACGATGAAGAAATCGTTGCGCTGGTGGCGGGTGGCCATACCCTGGGCAAAGCCCATGGCGCGAAAAAACCGGGCAATTGTGTAGGCCCTGAGCCGGGTGCCGCGGGCATTGAAGAGCAGGGCTTTGGCTGGACCAACAAGTGTGGCAAGGGCAATGCCGAAGACACGACAACCAGTGGTTTGGAAGGTGCCTGGACAGCAACGCCGACGCGTTGGTCCATCATGTATCTGGATTTCCTGTTCCGGTTTGACTGGAAGCAGGTCAAGAGCCCAGCGGGTGCCGTGCAGTGGATCCCAACCGACCCAGCGGCTGCTAACCTCGTGCCGGATGCACACCTGCCCGACAAGCGCCACGCGCCCATCATGTTCACCACCGACCTGGCACTGAAGGAGGACCCGGGTTTCCGCAAGATTTCGGAACGCTTCCTGAAAAATCCGGCGGAATTTGACCTGGCATTTGCCAAAGCCTGGTTCAAACTGACTCACCGCGACATGGGCCCGCGTGCCCGCTATGTGGGCAGCGAAGTGCCTGCCGAAGTCTTGCTGTGGCAGGACCCGATTCCCGAGGTGAAGCACAAGCTGATCAGCGCGAAAGAAGCCGACAAGCTCAAGCAGAAGATTCTGGAGTCCGGCCTTAGCAATGCGGAATTGGTGCGCACCGCCTGGGCATCGGCGGCGTCCTATCGCTCAACCGATATGCGTGGCGGCGCCAATGGAGCACGGGTGCGTCTTGCGCCACAGAAAGATTGGGCCGTGAACAATCCGAAAGAACTGGCCTCCACATTGGCGAAGCTTGAATCTTTGCAGCAGTCTTTTAACAAGAGTCTGCGCGGCGGCAAGCAGGTGTCACTGGCCGATGTCATCGTGTTGGCGGGCAATGCCGCGGTTGAGCGTGCTGCCAAGCAGGCGGGCGTAAAAGTGTCCGTGCCCTTCGCACCCGGTCGTGCCGATGCGTCGCAGGAACAGACTGATGTGGCGTCCTTCGCAGTGCTTGAGCCCAAGGCCGATGGCTTCCGCAACTACTACAGCAGCGCAAGCTACTATGCGCCGGCTGAAGCCTTGGTGGACCGCGCTAACTTGCTGGGCCTGACCGTACCGGAAATGACCGCGCTGGTTGGCGGTATGCGTGCGCTGGATGCCAACACCGGTGGCGCCAAGCACGGTGTGCTCACCGATCGTCCTGGCCAGCTCACCAATGATTTCTTCGTCAATTTGCTGGACATGTCCACCCAGTGGAAAAAGTCCGCCAAAGCCGAAGGCATCTATGAAGGGGTTGACCGCGCTACCGGTAAAGCCCGCTGGACTGCTACCACGGTAGACCTGCTGTTCGGTTCCAATACCGAACTGCGTGCCGTGGCTGAAGTCTACGGTTCTGCCGATGGTCAGAAGAAGTTTGTCGAAGACTTCGTCAAGGCCTGGCACAAGGTGATGACTGCTGATCGGTTTGATCTGAAGTAATATCAGCAAGCGAGCAACCAAAGTACCAAGGGGTCTGGCGCGACCCGGTCTGGCGTGACCCGGTCTGGCGCGACCCGGTCTGACCCCCTTGGGACTTTGGTTTTTTTTACATTTCCTGAATCACCCGCCAGGCGGCGTCGATGGCGCCATCGACGTAGGCGAAGGCTTCGGAGTCGGAATTGCCGATGTGGATATTGCCGAAGGGCTTGCGGGCAAGTTCGTGCGGGGCTTGGCCGGGCGCATAGTCCGGGTCGAACAGGTCCACGTATTCGTAGGCGTAGCCGTGGGGCCAGCGGTTAACGGTAATGCCGGCAATGTCTTTGTCTGCGTTGAAACCAAATGGGCCAAGTGCTTCGTTCAGCTGATTCACAGCTTCGCGTTCAAAATCTGCAAAACTCAACCCCAGCAGCCGATAGCGTCCGAGCCGGTATTGTTCTTTGGCCGTGAGGCCGGTGCCCAGTTGTTTGGGGTAGTAGGGCAGGTGAAGTACCACGGGTTCATCGGCCGATTGAGGGTATTGGTAGCCACCCATGGTGACCGGAAAGTCCATCGATACCCAGGTGTAAAACGCGCGCGGGCAATTGAATTCGGAAACGCCCGCTTTGTGAAACGCACGCCAGTTATTGAGTGCCACGTTCACATACGCCATGGGCACTTTTACCTGTTCTTTCAATTTTGCTTTTTGCGCTGGGGGCAATGTCGGGCACAGGTGTGGGATGATGGCGTTGTAGCAGGCCAGCACACAGTGGCGGGCGTGTACCTTGTGGCTTTTTCCGTCTTTGACGTACACCACACGGGTGCCTTGGGCGCCATTCTCTGCATTCACCGCAGTGGCGTTCAGGCGGATGCGCACAGCTTGGTTTTCGGTATCGAGTTTTCCGTAATCAAACGCCGCCGACACCACGTCTTCCATGCTGTTGCCTGGGGCAATGCCAGGTATTAACTGGCGCACCAGAAGACGGGCAATACTGGCGTTGCCGTCGGGGAAATGAAAAATGTAGGGCTCGTTGCCGTGTTCTAATTCGGGTTCGGGCAAATTCAGCGCCGCCATCCCGGGCAGACCGTTGCGCCAGGCTTCCAGCGCGGAAATGGCATCGGTGCCGAGCCCCCACCAGCCATCGAGCCGTTCCTGCACCAGATCCAGCACTTTGGCTGGCATCTGCAAGTGTTCGGTGAGGCAATGGCTGTAACTCACAGTGCGCAGATAGCTGAGTTTCTGTGCATCGGTTTTTCCTGGCAGCCAGTCTGTGTTGCCGGTCAACAATACTTTCAGTTTTTGTTTTTCGTGATCAGAGAGCGGAAACTGATTCAGATATTGATCTGTGATTTTTGCCGGATCAGTGCCGGTACGCCAATTGTAGATCTGGTCGTCACTGATCAGGTGGCTGCTGCCGAAATGGGCGCTGTTCAGAAACAGGCCGGCCTTGAGTTGGCGCTTAGTGAAGTAGTCCTTATCGTAGTAATCGTAAAAGCGCTCGGTTTTTATACCAAGGGCGAGCAGCAGCCGTTTGGCAGCGTCGCTGTAGCTGGCCGGTGAATCGATGGATTGACTGCCGCCGTAGCCGAGCAGGGTTTTTCCGCCGGCGTTGAATTCATTGCGTTTGGCGTGGCCGCCAAAATCGTCGTGGTTGTCGAGAATCAGGATGCGTTTGTCGCGCCCGTACTTGGCCTGATAAAACCAGGCGGTGGCGAGCCCGCTGATACCGGCACCCACAACCACCAGATCGTAAGGCGCATCGGTGCTGGCTTCGGGTACCGGCCATTTCACGCCTTCCCGGGCGAGGCCATGGGCCACTTCAAAGCTGCCGGGGTGAGCTCCTCTCAGCCCGGTTTTTGCCGGCGGGTAGGGTGGAATATCGGCCCAACTTGGCACGCTGCCGGCCATTGCACTGGCCACTAAGGTGCCCTGGATAAATTCGCGCCGGTTGATGCCGGGGCCGAGCGGTAATTTATTCTTGCGTGGCATCCTCACCTCCCGTCGGTGAGTAGATCACATACACTTTTTTGTAATCCGTGGATTCCCACACGCCGGTCCATTCTTTGGGCAGGAGCACGGCGTCGCCGGCATTGATTTCGGTGACAGTGCCATCCGTTGATGTGAGTGTGACCTTACCTTCCAGAAACCACATGAATTCATCCACGCCATAGGGTTCGTTCACTGTGAACTTACCGGCGTTGGCCTGATACACCCCGGCGGTAACCTTTTGATCCGATGAGGTGAACATCAAAGCATCTCGCGCGGCCTGAGGGCCCTTGTCGGTGTGTTCGGTGTAGGGCTTGCCCGCTGCTGCCAGCAGTGCGTCGGGAACGGCATTGGCCGGCAGCAGAACGGGTTGGGGGGAGGCGGCTACCGTGCAGGGCAGTAACAGCAGGAGTATCTGGAGTGTGCGTTTGATCATAGGGCGCCCGTGATTTTTGGATTAGATTGGTCTTTGTCCCTAGACTAATGCTAACGCGTAATACTTGCCCTGCCCAAATCGGGGTAGAGTAGCGCAGCATTCAATATACGGAAGAAATTTATGCGTTGTACGCCGATCAAATTGCTGTCCCTGTGTGCGAGTGTCGTTTTACTGGCGGCCTGCGGCGGTGGAGGGGGTGACGGTCACAGTCACCCGGTGCCGAATGTCCCCGATACCAATGAGGTGACCGCCACTTCGGTGTCGGGCAGCGGGTGTTTTAACAATCTGGCCGGTAATTATCCCTGTCTGCACGTGTCCATGGTCTCTGGCCTGGATTTCAACGTGCAGGCATCCGATATCTGGGGCTGGCAAGACAATGTCAATGGTGATGATTACGCTTTTCTCGCGTTGACCACAGGCACCGCGTTTATCCGGATGACCAATCCCGAGCAGCCCGAATTTGTGGCTTTTCTCCCGTCCGCCACCGGCAGTTCTGCCTGGCGTGATGTGAAACTGATCAATGAGCACGCAGTGGTGGTCAGCGAGGCGGTCGGTCACGGCATGCAGGTGGTACACATCAAAGATCTGGTGAATCGCAGCGGCGGTGAAACCATTGCGCCCATTTACCACTACACCCAGTTTGGCAGCGCCCATAATGTGGCGGTCAATGAGGACTCCAAGTTCGCCTATGTGGTGGGCTCGAATACCTGTAATGGCGGCTTGCACATGATTGATATGAACGACCCGCACATGCCGGTATTTGCCGGTTGTTATGGCGGCGACGGCTATACCCACGATGTGCAGTGCGCCACCTATTGGGGGGATGACCTTGATTACCGGGGGCGGGAGATTTGTCTCGGCGCCAACGAGGACACCCTGACCATTGTGGACGTCACCGATAAATCCAGCCCGGTATTGGTTGCCAAACGCAGTTACCCGCAAGTGAGTTACACCCACCAGGGTTGGTTAACCCAAGACCACAATTATTTTGTGCTGGGTGATGAAACCGATGAGACCAGTTTTGGCATCAAAACCCGGACAGTCATTTTTGATACCCGCGATCTGGATAACCCCGTTTATATCAGTGCGTTCAATAACACCACCAACAGTATTGACCACAACCTGTACGTGAAAGACAAGCACATCTATCAGGCGAATTACACCAGTGGCGTGCGCATTTTGCGTCACGGGAATCTGGCCCAGGCGCAATTGCGCGAGGTGGCGTACTTTGACACCTGGCCGCAGAACAACAGCGCGGTATTTGATGGTGTCTGGAGTGTGTTTCCCTATTTCGACAGCGGACTGATCGTCACGGCCAATATCAGCGGCCGGTTTTTTATACTGCAACCGGATCTCGGCGCTATTCCGGAATGCGATGATACGCTGGATAACGACGGGGATGGCGATGTGGACTTTCCCGCCGACAGTAGCTGCTCCAGCGCACAAACAGAATTTGAAAATTAATGGCGCAATTGAATTCAGACGAGGACGTAAGCATGAGCAAAATCAAAGTGGTGTATTTTGATGTGGATGGCGGGCGCGGTGAACCTATCCGGATAGCCCTGCATGCAGCAAAGCTGGCATTCGACGACGAGCGTTTCAGCTTCAGTGAATTTCCCTCGGTCAAAGCGCGCACGCCTTTTGGTCAGGTGCCGGTGGTGGAAATGGATGGCGACATGCTCACCCAGTCCAATGCGCTGTGCCGGTATTTCGGCCGGCAAGCGGGCCTTTATCCCGCCGATGCGTTTCAGGCCTATTTGTGTGACGAAGCCATGGATGTGGTGGAAGACATTACCCATAAACTCACCAGTACCTTTGGTCTTGAAGGTGAGGCGCTGAAAAAGGCGCGCGAAGCGATTGCGCAGGGGCCGATGAAAACGGGCCTGGAGTGGATGAACAAACGCCTGGCGAAAACCGGTACCGGTTATTTTGCAGACGGCAAGCTCACCGTGGCCGATCTCAAGGTTTACTACCTCACACGCTGGATCGCATCCGGCATGCTGGATCATATACCGTCTTCATTAGTGGCAGATGTGGCGCCTTTGGTCGCGGCGCATATCGAGACGGTCGCCAGTGATGAGCGGGTGAAAAGTTACTACGCCAGCCGGCAGGGTTGAATTACTGGGTGGCGATGCACTGCTGCCCGGCAAAGCAAAGTTCGAAGTAAGGCCAGAAGGGGCTTTGGTAAAAGCTGGGCGTCAGCGTGCCGTCTGCGCGCATGGCCGCCAAAGCATCGCGCAACGGCGCTACCCAAGGGGCATTGGCGGCTTTGTGGGAAACATACAGATCTGCGCTGACATCAAATAAGGGCAGGGCAATGCGCAGTTGATCGCCGGCAAAGCCGGTGGCGTGCATGGCAAAAAGCAGGGATTGTTTGGTGGACGCCATGGCGTCGATGCGGCCCGCTTTCAGCATTCGGAGTGCCTGATCCACGTGGGGTATGCTCACGCGTTTGAACGCGGGGTTATTGTCAAACGCGGGCCCATACTTGGAGCCTCGCACCTGACCCACAACCATGCCGGCAAAATCTTCGAGGCGCTCGAATGTATGGGGGTTGTCTGCCAGCACCACGATGACCACGGGCACAGAGAGCACCTGCCCCAGTGATGTGGCGACTTCATCGGCCATAGGGCTTTTGAACATGACCGCCACATCGGCACTGCCCGATGCGACCGCGTGGATCACCCGCGGGTAGGGTTGGAGGTGATTCTGGTAAGCAATGCCGGCACGCTCGAACAGGCTGCGCTGAAAATCCACCAGCATGCCCTGCATAGTGCCCTGATCGTCCATAAAACCCCAGGGTTCCACATCTGAAGTCACTACCCGCGGGGTCGGGAAGGGCACCGTATCCGACACTGCGCCGGCGCCTTGCTGTTCCGGCGATTTACTGCAGGCGACCAGCGCAACACAGCAGGCCAGCAACAGGTAAACGATGGCCCGTGGCCCGGTGAATCGGTCAGAATGCTTGGACTGTGCCACTTGACTGAAAACGGCTTGGGCGGGCATACCGCGGTTTTCCTCTCGCTCAGCTGCGATAGCGCGTACCGGTTGGGGAATGGCGCTGGCTATTCGTTATTATGTAAAGACTAGCTGATAATAACCATGCAACACTTTATTGCCCAGTTCGATGGCGTACTCAATACCGATCAATGCAACAGTCTGATCGCCCGTTTTCAGCAGGATACCGCCCGCACGCCCGGGCGCACCGGCGCGGGTGTGGATATTGCGAAAAAAGACAGTACCGACCTCTACTTGTCCGGTTTGCCCCATTGGGCGGACGTTTGCGCGGATTTGAACCAGCTGCTGCTGCGCGCAGTGATGCAATATGCGCGCGCATTTCCCCACTTGTTGGTGGGCGCGCTGTCGCCAAAAGTTCTGAATGCGGCCGGCCAGCCGGAAGACCTCCGGCCGGATCAGATACCGGCGTTACCCGATGCTGCGCTCGCCGGCATCGTGCAGTCCATGTATGCCTTTGATGACATCAACCTGCAATCCTACCGCGCCGGCACCGGTGGCTATCACCACTGGCACTCGGAGCATTACCCGCACCCCACAGATGCCAGTCAGCGCAGCTTGCGACGGGTTTTGTTGTGGCTCTTGTACCTCAATGATGTGGATAACGGCGGCGAAACGGAGTTTCTTTACCAGGGGGCAAAAGTCAGCCCCAAGGCCGGCCGGCTGGTGTTGGCACCCTGCGGTTTTACCCATACTCATCGCGGCTGCGTGCCCGTTTCCAATGACAAATATGTGCTCGCCAGCTGGGTCATGTTTAAAGAGGCCAAGGCGCTATATGGACAGTAGCCGGGTCTGACCATTCGGCCATGGCCGCCTGCAGGACATAAAAAACGGCCCCGAAGGGCCGTGCAAAGGAGGGGTAATGGTCTTGCTCAGGAGGCTTTTGCCAGGCTCACGGACTCTGTGTCTGCGTGCAGGGCTTCCAACCGGTCGCTTTCTTTCAACAGGTAGTCAAACGCTGCCAGTGATGCCTTGGCGCCTTCGCCCATGGCCACCACAATCTGCTTATAGGGCACGGTGGTCACATCGCCGCAGGCATAAATGCCGGGCTCTGAGGTTTGCCCGCGCGCATCGATGACAATTTCACCGAAGCGGGTTTTCTCCACCAGGTCACCCAGAAAACCGCTGTTGGGCACCAGGCCAATCTGTACAAATACGCCATGCAGGGGTTGCGTGCGGGTCTCGCCACTGGCGCGATCCTGATACACAATGCCGTCCACTTTGCCGTTGGCAGCGGTGATTTCCTGCGTGGCCACGTTGCGGAAAATGGTGATGTTGCTTTTGCTCTCCGCTTTTTCCACCAGCACCTTGTCCGCTTTCAACTCCGGCATGAATTCGAACACGGTCACCGATTTCACAATACCGGCCAGATCCAATGCCGCTTCGATGCCCGAGTTGCCGCCACCGATCACGGCCACGTCTTTGCCTTTGAAGAAGGGGCCGTCGCAGTGCGGGCAGTAGGCGACGCCGTTGCCGATATTTTCCTTTTCGCCGGGGATGCCCAGCTCGCGCCATTTGGCGCCGGTGGCAATGATCAGGGTTTTGGTGTGAATCACTTCTCCCGATGAGAGTGTCAGGGTTTTGATATCGCCCTTTTCCACAGCACTCACTTTGAGATGTTCTTTGACCGTGACCTCATAATCATTCAGGTGCTGCATCAGCGCGCCCGATAATTCCGGCCCGGTGGTTTTGGGTGTGCCGATCAGATTCTCGATGCCCATGGTGTCTTTCACCTGGCCACCGATGCGATCGGCAATCAATGTGACTTTCAGGCCTTTGCGCGCACTGTAGATGGCACTGCTGATGCCGGCTGGGCCACCACCAATGATGGTCACGTCCTGCAGTGGCAGCTGTTCGGCGTTGTTGCCGTCGGCCAGGTGCGGATAGCGGGCCAGCAGTTTTTCAATCAACTGGGCGGCGTCTACCTTGCCGTTGGCAAAGAGTTCGCCGTTCAGGTACACAGTGGGCACACCCTGAATGTCGCGCGCTTTGATCACGTCCTGAAACAGCCCGCCGTCAATCATCTCGGCGCGGATGTTCGGGTTAATTAGTGCGAACTGGTTCAGCGCCTGCACCACGTCCGGGCAGTTGTGGCAGGAAAGACTGATGAAGGCTTCAAAGTGCAGCGGCTCGTCCACGCGTGCCAGCATGGCCTTCAGGCTTTCATCGAGCTTCATGGGGGTGCCGGTGGCGTGCAATACCGCCAGTACCAGCGAATTGAATTCGTGGCCACTGGGGATGCCGGAAAATTCGATGCCGGTGTGCTCGCCGTCCACTTCAAGCGTGAAGGTCACGGGACTGCGAAGGCCGGCGTCCTGCTCGCGCAGGCTCAGGTGCTCGCTCACGCTTGCGAAGTCGTTAAGGAATGTCACCAGTTCGTCGCGCTTGGTGTGTTGACCGGTCTGCAGCACGAAAGCCACAGGTGTCGCAATGTTTGCGGTGTACTGGCTGAGGGCTGCCAGAATGTCTTTGCTGATCATGACCTTCTCCTGAAAGTTAATTGGGTAAGTTTTTGTCCGAATCTTTGGATAGCCACGGCGGTGCCCTGGCTATGCAGAGATCGCCGGGGCCGGGGCCCCGGACAATGTTTTGCGTTTAGATCTTGCCCACCAGGTCCAGTGAAGGCGCCAGTGTGGTTTCGCCTTCTTTCCAGGCGGCGGGGCAGACTTCGCCCGGGTGATTGGCCACGTACTGGGCCGCTTTCACCTTGCGCAGCAGGTCTTCGGCGTCGCGGCCGATACCTTCGGCGGTGATTTCCATGGCCTGAATCACACCGTTGGGGTCAACCACGAAGGTGCCGCGGTCAGCCAGGCCCTGCTCTTCGCGCATCACGTCGAAGTTGCGGGTAATGCGGCCAGTCGGGTCGCCGATCATGGTGTACTGGATCTTGCCGATGGTCTCGGAGCTGTCGTGCCAGGCTTTGTGGGTGAAGTGGGTGTCGGTGGACACCGAGTAAATCTCCACGCCACGCTTCTGGAACTCGTCGTAGTGGTCCGCCAGGTCGCCCAACTCGGTGGGGCACACAAAGGTGAAATCCGCCGGGTAGAAGAAAAACACGCTCCACTTGCCTTCGAGGTCTTTGTCGCTCACTTCGATGAATTCACCGTTTTTGAACGCCTGAGCGGTAAAAGGTTTGATCTGGGTATTGATAAGTGCCATGTGAAAATCTCCTTGAGTCGGTTGTGTTTTGGCAACGGGGTCTAATGTAGGGAATTCCCTTGTTTCGGTAAATTTGATTAAATTGGACGTGTCGTTCACTTAAATGGATCAAGGCGATGATCAGTCTCAAACAGCTCCATTACGCACTGGCCGTGGGCGAGCACCTGCATTTCCGCAAGGCGGCCGAGGCCTGCCACGTGAGTCAGTCGGCCTTGAGCTCGGCGTTATCTGAGCTGGAGAAGCAGTTAGGCGTGCAGCTGTTCGAGCGGGACAATAAAAAAGTGCTGGTCACCCCCGAGGGGCAGGAATTACTCAAACGGGCCAGGCGCATCCTGCTGGACGTGGACAGCCTGACCCAGCTGGCGCACAGCGCCCAGGGGCCGCTGAAGTTCCCCATGAGCGTGGGGGTGATCCCCACCATCTGCCCTTATCTGCTGCCCAATCTGCTGCCCTGTCTGCAGGCTGCGCACCCGGAGTTTGAGCTGACCGTGGTGGAAGAGCAGTCGGCGGATCTGGTGGACCGGGTCCGCAACGGCGAAATCGATGCCGCCATACTGGCGTTGCCCTATGAACACGAGGGCCTTTTGGCGTTTGAATTCTGGCAGGAAGATTTTTACTGGGTGGCGCACAAAACCCAGGTGAAATCCGGCTTGCGGGAAGTGGCCAGCAAGGAGCTGGAACAGGCCAAGCTGATGCTGCTGAAAGAGGGCCATTGCCTGAAGGACCACATTATCGATGCCTGCAAACTGGGCAAACAAACGGCGAATCAGGGCTTTGGCGCCACCAGCCTGAATACCCTGATCCAGATGGTCACCGGCAAACTGGGTTCTACCCTGGTGCCGGCCATGGCGCTGGATTCGCTCCTGGGCCACCACCCGGAACTGGTGGCGGTACACCTGAAGGAGCCGGGCCCACACCGACGCATCGCCTTTTTGGTTCGGCCCAATTACGCACGGGTGGAGGATGTGCAGATCCTGATGAAACTGTGTGAGCAAGCGCTGTCCGCTTGAGTCGGCTAATTGGCACAAGTTTTTACACGGATTGTCCAGAATACCCTGTAAAAATGCCGCGCCCACTTCGCGCAGCAGCGGGTGCAATGCTATCCTTGCGCCCCATTCGTTACTGTTGAAACCTTTCGTTTACCGATAGGAAGACAGGTGACACGCCAACCAGCCAGAGAGTTGCAATGACCGAAGATCGTCAGACCCCCAGCCGCCATCCCGCCCTCGATTATCACGAGTTCCCCAAGCCCGGCAAACTTGAGATCCGAGCCACCAAGCCCATGGCCAATGGCCGTGATCTGGCCCGCGCCTACTCGCCTGGCGTGGCTGAAGCCTGTATGGAAATCAGCAAAAGTCCGGTGGAGGTCAGCCGTTATACCGCGCGCGGTAATCTGGTGGCGGTGGTCAGCAACGGCACGGCGGTGTTGGGTCTGGGCAATATCGGCCCGTTGGCGTCCAAACCGGTAATGGAAGGCAAAGCGGTGTTGTTCAAAAAGTTCGCCAATATCGATTGCTTCGACATAGAGGTGAACGAGTCCGATCCGGTGAAGCTGGCTGAAATTGTTGCATCACTGGAGCCCACGTTTGGTGCAATCAACCTGGAAGATATCAAAGCCCCCGATTGCTTTATCGTGGAAAAATTGTGCCGGGAAAAAATGAACATTCCGGTGTTTCACGATGACCAGCACGGCACTGCGATCGTGGTGGGCGCGGCGGCCACCAATGCCCTGCACGTGGTGGGCAAGAAATTTGAAGACATCAAAATTGTTTCCACCGGCGGTGGTGCCGCCGGTATTGCCTGTCTGAACATGCTGCTGAAACTGGGTGTGAAGCGCGAAAATGTCTGGCTGTGTGATCTGGATGGATTGGTGTACCAAGGTCGCACCACGCAAATGACCGAACAGAAAGCGGCCTATGCACAGGCGTCGGATTTGCGCACGCTGGATCAGGTGATTGAAGGCGCGGATCTGTTTTTGGGGCTTTCAGGTCCCGGTGTGCTGAAGCCCGAGATGGTGAAAAAAATGGCCGCCAAGCCAGTGATTTTTGCTCTCGCCAATCCAACCCCGGAAATCATGCCCGACCAGGTGCGCGCCGTGGCACCCGATGCCATCATCGCTACCGGCCGTTCGGATTATCCCAATCAGGTCAATAATGTTCTGTGCTTCCCGTTTATTTTCCGGGGCGCACTGGATGTGGGTGCCACCGAAATCAACGACGCCATGCAGATTGGTTGCGTGGAAGGGATTGCGGCGCTGGCGCGTGCCACCACCAGCGCGGAAGCGGCGGCGGCCTATGAAGGCGAAAACCTCACCTTTGGCGCCGAGTATCTGATTCCCAAGCCGTTTGATCCACGCCTGCTGGCCACCGTCGCGGGTGCAGTGGCAAAAGCCGCGATGGAAACCGGTGTCGCCACCCGGCCATTGCCTGATCTGAAGAGCTACAAAGAATCGCTCAACCGCTCCGTATTCCGCTCGGCGTTCATTATGAAGCCGGTGTTTGAAGTGGCCCGGGCCGCCAAGCAGCGCATAATTTTTGCGGAAGGCGAAGATGAAAGGGTACTGCGTGCAGCCCAGGCCATGCTCGAAGAGGGTACCGGCAAACCGATTCTGATTGGCCGGCCCGATGTGGTAGAAGACCGCTGTGAAAAATTCGGCTTGTCGGTTAAACCCGGGCGCGATTTTCATCTGGTCAACCCGGAGCACGACGACCGCTTCCGCGACTATTGGAGCACTTACCACGAACTGATGCAGCGCCGGGGTGTGACCCCCGATCTGGCCAAAGCGGTGATGCGTACCAACACCACCGCCATCGCCGCCGTGGCGGTACACCGGGGCGATGCAGACTCCATGATCTGCGGTACCTTTGGTCAGTATCTGTGGCATTTGAACTACATTGAGCAGATTCTGGGTGATGCCAAGCGCCAACCCCAGGGCGCATTGTCGCTCATGCTGATTGAACAGGGTCCGCTGTTTATTGCCGATACCCACGTATTCCCCGAACCCACGGCCGAACAGGTGGCGGCCATTGCTGTGGCCGCTGCGCGCCATGTGCGACGCTTCGGCCTTGAGCCGCGCATTGCGCTGTGTTCGCAAAGCCAGTTTGGCAATATGCAATCGCGTTCCGGCCAGACCATGCGCGATGCCATTGCCCTGTTGGACAGTGTGCCGAGGGATTTTGCCTATGAGGGTGAAATGACACTGGACCTGGCACTCGATCCTGCCCTGCGTGAACGCATCTTCCCCAATGCTCGCTTCGAGGGCGCCGCCAACGTGCTGCTGTTCGCCAATGCAGATGCCGCCAGCACCGCGCGCAACATGCTGAAAACCTGTGCCAATGGCCTGGAAGTCGGGCCCATCCTGATGGGCATGGCCAACCGGGCGCACATCGTCACGCCCACCATCACCGCCCGCGGCTTGTTGAATATTTCCGCGCTGGCCGGCACGCCGGTGCAGAATTACGGCTGATCGATTGTGGTAACCCGGATTGAATTCGTGTATTCATACATTGATTCAATCCGGGAGACGCCCATGCGTGGATTTATACTGACTCTGGCATTGCTGTTTGCACTGCCCACTTTTGCCGATGACAAGCAGGCACTCCAGCAGCTGCTTGATCAGTTTCTTGCCGGTGCCCATCTGAAGACCCAACACCAGCGGTTCTGGACCGACGATCTGATTTACACCAGTTCATCGGGCACTCGCTTCGGTAAAGCGGACATTCTCGCCGGTTTCAAAGATGACACACCCGCTGAAGCGCCCGACAGCGTGTATCGCGGTGAAGATGTGGATATCCGCCTGCTCGGCGATGTGGCCGTGGTGGCCTTTACGCTGGTGGGGGTGACCGGCGACAGCGAGCAACGCTATTTCAATACCGGCACCTTCATCAAGCGCGATGGCGAATGGCGCGCCATGGCCTGGCAGGCAACCAAGGCCCAGGCCAAGGACGTAGCTGGGAAATAGCGCCCATGATCAGCCATTTCTTCGCCTACATCAGCAAGCTTCGGTGGATTTCCCGATGGGGCTTAAAGCGCAATGCCATTGCTGAAAACGTCATGGAGCACAGCTGGGAAGTGGCGACCATTGCCCATGCCCTGGGTGTGATCCGCAACCGCGAATACGCCGGGCAGGTGGATGTATATCGCCTGGCCACGCTCGCGCTCTATCACGACTGCAGTGAAGTAATTACCGGCGATATGCCTTCGCCCATCAAATACCATTCACCCGCCATCAAAGATGCCTACAAGGCCATAGAGGCCAGTGCAGAAAGAGAACTGGTGGCTTTGTTGCCGGTCAATTTGCAGCAAGACTTTGCGGCGGTGATGTTGCACGAGCGCATGAGCGATGCTGAACAGCAACTGGTGAAAGCCGCCGATACGCTTTCAGCCTATTTAAAGTGCCAGGCCGAAATTGCGGCCGGCAATCGCGAATTTACCGGCGCGGCCGAAGATATTGCGCGCAGACTGAAGAAGCTCGCATTGCCGGAAGTGAATTATTTCCTGCGGGTGTTTGCGCCCAGTTATCAGCTGACCCTCGACGAACTATTGGCCACGGAAACTTGATCCGTGTCATGGCTTAGGCATGAGGCTGTGCTAGGGTGGTAGCTGAACCAATGCTTGGGAGGTGAACAATGGACGATCTGAAAAAACTGTTGGAAGACGCGTCAGCCCGGCTGAAAGATGTGCGGGAAAAAGTGAAATCCGGTGCAGACGAATTAGGCGATAAGGCTGAAGATTACCGTGATGCATTGGCGGCTAGCCTACATAAAATGGATCATCGGCTGCAGGAAGGATTACAACACCTGCACGAGAGCTCTGATGAGGCCCGCTTGCAGGCTCATCTGGCGGCAATGGAAGTCGGCGATTGGTGGCGCGGTGCCAGCAAAGAGCTGGACCAGCTGAGCCAGAAAGCGCGTACCGAAATGGATACCGCAGCACTCAAACTGCATTTAGCCAAACTGGAGGCTAAAGATTTCATGGCCCACGACGGTAAAGCTTACGCCCAACGATTTAACAAAGCCCGTAAAGACGCCGAGGCTGAGGCCCGTGATGTTTTAAAATACCTGCGTGAGCACGCCGAAAAAGTGGCGGCTAATTATCGCCGTGAAGGCCCCTGATATTTAACAGACTGCTATGCCACAACGCGTTTACGCCATTCCGGGTACCCAGTGTGATGAGCGCTTGTGGAACCCGTTGACAAGTCACCTGCCAGAATTGGAATGGATACACCTGCCAATCTCCACAGCGGATGGAATGGATCGGTTGGTGCAGGATCTGTTGCAGCAGTTGCCGCCAGAGCCGGTGGCGCTTCTGGGCTTTTCTCTGGGGGCCTATCTGGCCGCCGGTATGGCGTGCGCTGCACCTGCGCGTATTGAGCGTTTATTCCTGTGTTCCAATACCCCGTGCGCATTGCCCGATGAAGAATTGCAACAGCGAGAACAACTGCTGCAATGGGTGCGACGCAATGGCTATCAGGGCATCAGTGACCGCAAAATCCGCACCATGTTATCGCCCATCAATCACCACCGCATGGATGTGTTTGCCACCATTAAGGCAATGGATGCCAATCTGGGGGCCGCCTCGCTCGTACAGCAGCTATCCGCCACCAGCCGGCGGCAAGATTTGCTGACGCCCTTGAGTCAGCTTGCGATCCCGATCCACTTTTGCGCCGGGCGTGATGATGCGCTGGTCAGTGTGAGCTGGTTGTCAGCGTGGGAGGCACTCGGGAAGCTGCCCTGTTGCTGGGTGGAAAAAGCGGGCCACATGTTGCCTTTGGAAGCGCCGGAAGCCTTATCGGGCGCAATTCGTCGTTGGCTGGATTGTTCACCGGAGAATGTATCGCTGACCGATTAAGAGCGTATACGGATTTCAGTCTGTTGGCGTTTCCGACATTCTGGATGTTTCTGCCAGGCCTTTTATGTAGTTCACAAAGTCCGGGTCCTCCCCTTGCAGCATCTGCGGCAGCAGCGAGCGATAGTGGGGCTTGCGGCACCATTCAATAATGTAGTCTTCCCACGAGTTCCAGCGCCGTTTCTGTTTGGCGGTCATGGCATCTTCGTACAACAGCAGGTAAGCGCGCTCGAACAATGATGTGAGCATGCTGAAAATAATCAGTTGCCGCTCGCGCTGTTCTTCCGTCGCCGGCTCCAGACCGGTTTGGGAAAACAGCCGGAGGTCGGGATTGTCGAGCGCGACCCGCAGAAAATCCTGGTAGTTGTCTGACAGCAGCTGGTACACCTCTTCTTCCTCACTTTCCAGCGATTTCCGGTGCTCAAACAGAAACACGAAAATGGCCAGCGGCAGACCAATCACAGTGACGACGTAACTCAACAATTCCCAGGTTTCGGTAGAGGGCATAGGCGGTTTCCGTGGCAGGCTTTGCGGCCACTATAGCTGATCCCGTGGGCTTTTCAGTAGCCTGCTACACTTTCAATAGCGCAGTCCGCGCTGATTCAGGAGGAAGTGCAATGCACAAGAAGCCATTTGCCAACGCATCAGACCAGTCCGATATCGATCTCACGCCCATGCTGGACGTGGTGTTTATCCTGTTGATCTTCTTCATTGTCACCGCAAGCTTTGTGAAAGAGCAGGTACTGGACGTGTCCTTACCCGAGTCGATCACCGAAGATAAATCCACCGTGCAGCAGCCGATTGTGGTGAAAGTGGATGCAAGTAATCGCATCTGGCTGGAGGAAAGACAGGTGGATGCGAGGGCGCTCCGGGCCAATTTTGAACGGCTGCATGCGGAAGATCCGAAGGCGCCGGTCGTGGTGCGGGCGGACCTTAAATCCAACGCGGCAACTTATGTGGCGGTGGCCGATGCGGCCAGACAGGCGTCAATAGTGCAGGTGCAGCTGTTGCCGGTGAGCGAATCCATCTAGCAGGCTGCCTGCCGTTGTCATAAAAAAAGCCGCATTTGCGGCTTTTTTCGTGCTGGGCTTGTTAACCCAGGCTCAACCAAAACGCGGCCAATATGAGCAGCGGGCAAATGATCTTGACGTACAAAGGCCAGATCTTCCAGAACAGGGTTTGTGCGATATCTTCCTGGCCTTCCTGCAGCTCTTTCAGCAGTGCGTGGCGTTTGAATATCCAGCCGCAGTAGAGACAGATCACAACGCCAAGCAGCGGTTGGCTGTACTTAGTAGTCAGATCGATGACAAAGCCGAACAGGGTGCCGAAATTGAAAATCAGCAGGCAGGAGATGGCAAAGATACTGCCGCCAATCACCAATGCGGCGACCGGGCGTGACACGTTAAAACGCTCGACCGTCATGGAGACCGGCACTTCCAGCATGGAGATGGAGGAGGTTAGGGCGGCGATGGTCATCAGGGTGAAGAATGCCAGCGCGACGAAATTACCCGCCGGACCCATGGAGTCGAACAGAGGCGGCAGCACCTGGAACACGATGTCGGAGTCACCGATCAGATTGCCCGCGGCATCGGTAATGGTAATGCCGGCTTCCTGTGCCACAAACATGGCGGGCAGAATCAACAGGCCGGCGGTGAAGGCAATGCCGACATCAATGACCGTCACCAACGCACCCATGCGCGGCAGGCTTTCTTCCTTTGACAGATAGGAACCGTACACCAGCATGGTGCCCACACCCAGGCTCAGAGAGAAAAACGCCTGGCCCATGGCGGACACAATCAGGGTGGGTTCAAACACGCGGGACAGGTCAGGTAACAGGTATACCTTCAGGCCTTCCATGGCGCCCTTCTGGGTCAACACATAGGCGATCAGCAGGAGCAGCAGGCCAATGAGTGCCGGCATCAGTCGGCTGGACCACTTTTCAATCCCGTCCTGAACGCCGCTGGAAATAATGTACAGCGTCAGACCGGCAAACACGGCACTGGAGAGCAGGTTACGCTCGGTGCTCATGCTGGTGAGCCACTGGGTTGCCTGGTCTTGCCCCAGGAGGTCGGTGCCTGCGGCGGCCAGGTAGCAGATCATCCAGCCGGCGACGATGGTATAGAAACTGAGAATCAGGCTGGCGGTAATCACACCATAGAAGCCCGTAAACCGGCCAAAGAGCGAGGCGGCAGGCTTATCGGACAGGCCGCCCAGCGCGGTAACGATATTGGCCCGCGCATGCCGGCCAATCACCAGTTCGGCCATGAGTGCAGGGTAGGCCAGTAAAAAGGCGAGTACAAAATAGACCACCACAAACGCCGCTCCGCCATTGCTGGCGGTCTGGGTGGGGAAGCCCCAGATATTACCCAGACCCACTGCCGAACCGGCCGCAGCCATGATGAAACCGAATTTGGTGGAGAATTGACCTCGGGGTGCGCTCATTACATCGTCCGTTTTTCATTATTCTGGTGGGGCAGGCCGCAGGCCACTACCCCTTTGGTGTTATCTTAAACGGGCGAGGCGGAAAAATCCGCAATACGGGTGCTATCGGTTGTGGTCGCGTACGATGCGTTGCTTTTCACGGCCCCAGTCGCGATCTTTTTCGGTCTGACGCTTATCGTGTTCGGCCTTACCCTTGGCCAGAGCCACAGCGGCTTTGACCAGATGGTTTTTCCAATAGAGCGCGGTACACACCACGGTGTAGCCCTTTTGCTCAACCCCTTGCTGCAGGCGAGCGAGCTCGCGCCGGTGCAACAGCAGTTTGCGCTTGCGGTTGGGTTCCGCCACATAGTGCGTGGATACAGACTGGATGGGGGAAATAAGCGCGCCCATCAGCCAGGCTTCACCGCGGTGAAACTGAACAAAGCTGTCCACCAACTGTACCTTACCGGCGCGCAGGCTTTTCACTTCCCAGCCTTGCAGCTCAATGCCGGCTTCGAACTTTTCGCCCAGGGCATAGTCGAAGCGCGCCTTCTTGTTCTGGGCGATAGTGTTGTCTGCGGTTTTTTTCTTTGCTTTTGCCATAGGGCGGCGATTATATAGAGGGGGCGTGACAGGCGCCAGCGGCGCCTGCACGGAGCGGTGGCGTTCTGCTCAGAAGCCGATGGCCGCGAGCAGGGAGTGGCCGAAGAACTTGATGGCCACGGTGTTGATGAAAATCACCGCAAGAATGAAGGGGATAAAGGTGCCGAGCGAGAAATGCATATAGCGCTCCAGCAGAGACCCTTTGAAGCCTTCGTCACCGGACTCCAGCTCCGCATCCAGATTGTGCTTTTTCCAGCGATAGATCACAAACAGACAGATCAGCAGGCCATTGAGAGGCAGGATGGTGTCGTAGAACACGTCGTACACAATATCGAACAGAGACTTGGGTGCGCCCGCGTAGCGGGTGAACTCGGTCAGCCAGTCCACCATGCCAAATGAGGCGGTACAGGCCAGGGTAAACACCAGCATCAGTGCATTCAGTACCAGCAGGGATTTTTTCCGGCTGTATCCCTTCTGGTCCACCAGGCTGGCGGCGGGCACTTCGATGATCGAAACCAACGATGTCAGGGCGGCAAAAAACACCAACAGGAAAAATACACTGGCCACAGCCGAGGCGCCGGTGTAGCCAATGCTCGCTTCCAGCGCCAGGAAAATTTTGGGCAGGAAGGTAAAAATCAATGATACGGAAGAATCCGACAGGTTGGCCGGGTTGGTATCCGGGTTAAAGCTGAAAATGGCCGGCAAAATCATCAGGCCCGCGCAAAAGGCCACGCCGGTATCGGCCAGCGCGACCATTTTGGCCGAGCCCGGGATCGAGCTGCGTTTGTCCATGTAGGAGCCGTAAGTAATCAGAATACCCATGCCCAGGCTCAGGGAGAAGAATGCCTGTCCCAGCGCCCCGCTGACTACGGGCCCGGTGATTTTGCTGAAATCGGGGATCAGGTAGAACTCAACACCGGCCATGGCGTTGTCGCGGGTGAGCACGAAAATCACCATGCCAATCAGCATCAGGAACAACGTTGGCATAAGCACTTTGGCACTGCGCTCAATCCCTTCTTTCACGCCCCCCACCAGAATCAGGTTCACAATCGCCAGCACAATGGCCAGATGGACAAAGATGGTGCCCCCGCTGATGAATTCGCCGAAGGTGCCGGGCTCGGCCAGCAGGCGCAGGTCGCCGGTGATCGCGTTGTAAAGGTATTCGAAAATCCACACGGTAATAACCGTGTAGAACACTGCAATCATGAAGGGCGTAATGGTGGACAGCCAGCCGGCGATAGCCCAGCCGCGGTGCTTGTTGGTCAGGCTGGCGTACATGCCCAGCGGGCCTTTGGCCGAATGGCGGCCAGCGGCCAGTTCCGCCATCATCACCGGTACGCAAATGGTAAACACGAAGATGGCGTACATCAGCAGGAAGGCACCGCCCCCGTTTTTGGCCGCATTCACCGGAAAACCCACCAGGTTCCCGATACCCACAGCGGAACCCGCAGCAGCCAACACAAACCCTAAACGGGACCCAAATTGCTCTCGCGATGCAGCCATAAGATGTCACTTCTTGTTGTTTATTGTGTGCTTTGACACCGGTGCACAGGCAGCGGTAGGCGCCCGTTCGGCCAGGTGTCGACAAAGGAGACGATTCTAACAGCCTTTGCCACAAGTATGTGATGGCGCCGCACAGCGGTTTTCCGATGAGCCCGCACTGGCTACAATGCGAGCCCTGTTGATGAGGAGAGGCTATGGCCGACATCGAACGCACGGCCTTGGTGGCCTATCGCTGTGAGCAGATGTTCGCGTTGGTGAATGATGTTGCACGCTATCCGGAGTACATGCCGGGATGCCTGGCGGCCGAGATTATCGACCAATCGCCCACCCAGCTCAGTGCCCGACTGACATTGGGCAAGGCCGGGATCAAGCAGGTCTTTGCCACCTGCAACCGATTGGAGCCGCCACACCTGATGGACATGGTGCTGATCGACGGGCCATTTGAAAATTTTACCGGGCGCTGGCACTTTCAGCCCCTGGGGGAGCTGGGCTGCAAGGTAACCTTCAGCCTGCGCTTCCGGATGACCAGCCGGCTGCTGGAGGCAACAGTGGGTAAGTTAATTGAGTCCTCCGCCAGCGAGCAGGTGGATGCCCTCTGCCGACGGGCAGAATTGATATATGGAGCCTGAATAAATGCCTGACCGAGACCTGATCCGGGTGGAAGTGGCCTACGCCTTGCCAGACCAGCAGAAGATAGTGGCGCTGTTGGTGGAACCCGGGACAACTGCCTGGCAGGCGGTAGAACGCTCGAACATCACCCAGTATTTCAAGGGGCTGGATATCGAAAACGCCAAAATGGGGATTTTCGGCCAGGCCCTGGGAACCAAGGGGCTCAAGCCCGCCAAAGAGCACGTACTGAGTGCGGGTGACCGGGTAGAAATCTACCGTCCGCTGATCTCAGACCCCAAAGAGGCCCGCAAAAAGCGGGCGGCGAAAAAGACCGAGGACTGAACCCCGGCGGCGGTCAGATGGGTTGGTCCTGCGGGGAGTCAGTCTCTTTCTGCACCTGACCTTTGACGTAGTCACCTTCGAACTTGGCCAGATTTTCACCGTCGAAATAAACCGTGAACAGCTTGCGTTTGGTGTCGCCGTTAGGGTATTTCATGGTCCACATGTAGTCCCAGCGATCCGCATGGAAGGTATCTTCTACCAGGGGTGTACCCAGAATGAAGCGCACCTGACGCCGGGTCATCCCCTGTTGCAGCTGATCGACCATCTCGTCGGTCACAATGTTGCCCTGCTGCACGTAGATGCGGTAAACCCCGGGGAATTGAAAGTAGCTGCAGCCACCTAAAACGCCCGCTAACAATAATAAAATCAAGGTGTTAGCGCGTAGTCGGGACTGAATGAAACGGATCGGGGACTGCATTTAAGGGGTTCCACAAGTTCAAGCGAACGGGGATAATACCGGACTCACTCGCAAGTCGCCAGATAATCAAAAGAGGATGCCAAATGAGCTCAGAGAATCAGGAACTTCGCAAAGCGGGGCTCAAAGTGACCCTGCCACGCGTGAAAATTTTGCAGATCCTGGAGAGTGATGGCACCCATCATTACAGCGCGGAAGAAGTGTACAAAACCTTGTTGGAGCAAGGCGAAGACGTGGGCCTGGCGACGGTTTACCGGGTGTTGACCCAGTTTGAGACGGCCGGTCTGGTGACGCGTCACAACTTCGATGGTGGCCATTCCGTGTTCGAAATGGATCGCGGTGACCACCACGATCACATGGTCTGCACCGAAACCGGCAAAGTTATAGAGTTTCACAACGATGAAATCGAAGCGCTGCAGGAGATGATCGCTGAGAAACACGGCTATGAGCTGGTAGACCACAACCTGGTGCTTTACGTGAAGCCGAAGAAGTGACGTCATTCCCTTGGCGCGCGGGCGTTTTGTGGGAGCGGCTTCCCAGCTGCGAAAGGTGGGGACCTATCCTGATTAATATCGACGTCGCCAGATGTTTCGCGGCTGGGAAGCCGCTCCCACAGGGCCGCCGCGCCGCTTCAGTAAATTAATCCAGGTTTCTCAGCAACTCAGCTCCAGCATCTCGCGCGCATGCGCGCGCGTCTGCTCGGTCAACTCCACGCCGCCCATCATGCGGGCAATTTCCTCGATTTTTTCTTCGCCGGCCAGGTGCACCAGAGTGGACTGGCTGTTGCCTTTACGTTGCAACTTGCGCACTTGCAGGTGCTGGTGGGCCTTGCTGGCGACTTGCGCCAGGTGGGTGACGCAAATGACCTGCCCGTCTTTCCCCAGCTGGCGCAGCAGTCGGCCAACGATATCCGCAGTCGCGCCGCCAATGCCCACATCCACTTCGTCGAATACCAAGGTGGGGATGGTGGATTTGTTGGCCACGCAAACCTGAATGGCCAGGCTGATGCGCGACAATTCACCGCCCGAGACCACTTTGGCCATCGGCCGCGCCGGTTGCCCGGGGTTAGTCGCAACATTGATGGCGATGGCATCGGTACCGGTCGCCGAAGCGTCGGCGTCGGTGACGGCGATATCCACCAGCGCGCCGGCCATGCTCAATTGTTGTAATTGACGATTGATGCCACGTGATAACTGGGTGGCGGCCTGCTTACGCTGTTGCGACAACTCTGTGGCCAGCTTGCGGTAATTAAGCTCAGCCTCTGCGGTAGCGTGGGCAAGGCCATCCAGGCCGCCTTCTGCTGCCGCCAGCGGCGCCAGTTCTTCCGCCAACTGCTGATGTAACTCTGTCAGCTGTCCGGGGCTGACGCGGTGTTTACGCGCGATCTGGTAAATGCTGTCGAGGCGGGCCTCCAGCCATTGCAGGCGTTCCGGGTCGGCTTCAAAACTGTCGATGTGGTGCTCGATGGCGCTGACGGCTTCCTCGATGTGTATCTGAGCGTTGATCAGCAATTGCTCTGCTTCTTGCAATTGGCTCGATTTATCGGGCAGCTCCCGCAGTAGCCATAAGCCTTTGCGCAGCCCATCCAGCAGGCCCTGCTCGTCATCGCTGCACAGAGCCGCGAGTTGCTGGCTGCTGGTGAGTACTTGCTCCGCATTGGCCTGCTGCCGGTGCTCGCTTTCCAGTTGCTCCAGCTCGCCCGGCTGCAGGTTGAGTTGATCCAGCTCCTCTACCTGATAGCGCAGCAGCTGGCTGCGCGCGCTCATCTCGGCCTCGTTGTCGCGTTGGTACTGCAGTTGAGCGGCAAGTGATTGCCACTCTTTCCAGCTGGCCTTGACCGCCTGATACAGGCTGGTATGGCCGCCAAACTGGTCTACAAGCGCGCGTTGGTGGTCGGGTTTGAGCAGGTTCTGGTGAGCGTGCTGGCTGTGAATATCCAACAGCAGCTCGCCCAGGGTTTTCAGTTGTGCCAGTGTTGCGCTCTGGCCGTTGATGAAGGCCCGTGACCGCCCTTCAGCAGTGAGTGTGCGACGGAGTATGCACTCACTATCGGTCTCGAAATCATTGTTTTTCAGCCACTTGTTGGCGCGGGGTAACTGGGTGATATCAAAGGTGGCGCTGACTTCCGCCCGCTGACAGCCATGCCGTACCTTATCGGCATCGGCTTTTTCGCCCAGCGCCATACCCAGCGCATCCAGCAGCAGTGATTTGCCTGCGCCGGTCTCGCCGGTAATGGCGGTTAATCCGTCGTGCAGTTCAAGATCCAGCTGCTCTACCAACGTGAAATTGCGGATGCACAGAAGCGTTAACATAAGCGGTCACCAGGGCGAAAAATCCATGTATATGTAAACAGTGTTTATTTATACAGTAATTTTTGCGCTTTTCAAGCCCGGCATAACACTTGAATGGCGCGTGTGAGCCCCCATATAGGCTGCAGGTTGTGGTAATCACACCGCAGTAATCATTTATCAGAGTACTTATCAGCCAGTTTGAACAGGGGAACACGCGTGTCGACTGAACAACAAAAGCCGCCCGTTGAAGAAACCGATGTAGCGGTAGAAGCCGAAGCCAGCCCGGATGTGGAGGTTGAGCTGTCAGAACCCCAGGGCCTGGAGGCCGACATTGCGCGCCTTGAAGCCGAGTTGCAGCAGGCAAAAGACACCGCGCTGCGCGCCGCTGCCGAGGCCCAGAACGCCCGTCGCCGTGCGGAGCAGGACGTAGAGAAGGCCCACAAGTTCGGCCAGGAGAAACTGGTGCAGGACATGTTAGTGGTGGCCGACAATCTCGAGCGTGCCCTGGCCAACGTGAACGCCGATGACGAGGCGATGAAGTCGGTGGCCGAAGGGCTTGAGTTGACGTTGAAAAGTCTCATTGACGGTCTCAAGCGCCATCAGGTGGTCCAGATTAACCCCGTGGGCGAACCGTTTGACCCCAATCTGCACCAGGCCATGACCCAGGTGCCCAACCCGGACATGGAACCCAATACCGTCATGGATGTGTTCCAGAAGGGTTACACCCTGCACGGTCGCCTGGTGCGTCCGGCCATGGTGGTGGTATCAAAGGCACCATAAATTGCTGTTATCACGCCTTGAAAATTGGCAAACAGCGCCAATATAGAGAACAAGGCAAAACAACCGGCCGCGCTGGACTGAACCGGCGCCGCATTTGAAACAAGTTTTTATTCGGAGATTTTTCCATGGGCAAGATTATCGGTATTGACCTGGGCACCACCAACTCTTGTGTGTCCGTTCTGGAAGGCGACAAGACCCGCGTGATCGAAAACGCGGAAGGTGATCGCACCACGCCCTCAATCGTCGCTTTCACCGAAGATGGCGAAGTACTGGTTGGCCAGAGTGCCAAGCGCCAGGCCGTCACCAACCCCACTAACACCCTGTTCGCGGTGAAGCGCCTGATCGGCCGCAAGTTCACCGATGACGTAGTGCAGAAAGACATCAAAATGGTGCCCTACAAAATTGTTGGCGCCGACAATGGTGATGCCTGGGTAGAAGTGAAGGGTGACCGTAAGGCGCCGCCGCAGATTTCTGCCGAAGTGCTGAAAAAGATGAAGAAAACCGCCGAAGACTACCTGGGCGAAGCGGTGACCGAGGCGGTAATTACCGTACCGGCTTACTTCAACGATTCCCAGCGTCAGGCCACCAAAGACGCCGGTAAAATTGCCGGTCTGGAAGTGAAGCGCATCATCAACGAACCCACTGCCGCGGCCCTGGCCTACGGCATGGACAAGGTGAAAGGCGATCGCACCATTGCGGTTTACGACCTGGGTGGCGGTACCTTCGATATCTCCATCATCGAAATCGCCGACGTGGATGGCGAGCACCAGTTTGAAGTGCTGGCCACCAACGGTGACACCTTCCTGGGGGGTGAAGATTTCGACCTGCGCCTGATCGACTACCTGGCGGACGAGTTCAAAAAGTCCAACGGCATTGATCTGCACAACGATCCACTGGCACTGCAGCGTCTGAAAGAGGCTGCAGAAAAGGCCAAGATCGAGCTGTCTTCCAGCCAGCAGACTGAAGTGAACCTGCCCTACATCACCGCTGATGCCACCGGTCCCAAGCACTTGGTGGTGAAGCTGACCCGCGCCAAGCTGGAGTCACTGGTCGAAGATCTGGTGAAGCGCTCTATGGAGCCGGTGAAGCAGGCCATTGCCGACGCCGACCTGTCTGTGGGCGAGATCAACGACGTGATTCTGGTGGGCGGTCAGACCCGTATGCCGCTGGTACAGAAATACGTGACCGAATTCTTCGGCAAAGAGCCGCGCAAGGATGTGAACCCCGATGAGGCGGTGGCCATGGGTGCTGCGATTCAGGGTGCGGTACTGTCCGGCGACGTGAAAGACGTACTGCTGTTGGACGTAACCCCGCTGACCCTGGGTATCGAAACCATGGGCGGCGTGGCCACGCCACTGATCGACAAGAACACCACTATCCCGACCAAAAAGTCGCAGGTGTTCTCTACAGCCGATGACAACCAGACTGCCGTGACCATTCACGTGGTTCAGGGTGAGCGCAAACAAGCGGCGCAGAACAAATCGCTGGGTCGTTTTGACCTGGCCGACATTCCGCCCGCACCCCGTGGCATGCCGCAAATTGAAGTGACCTTCGACATCGACGCCAACGGTATTCTGAACGTGAGCGCGAAAGACAAGGCCACGGGCAAGCAGCAGTCCATCGTGATCAAGGCTTCTTCGGGTCTGTCCGATGACGAAATCGACAAGATGGTGCGCGATGCCGAAGCCAATGCCGAGGCAGACAAAAAGTTCGAAGAACTGGTCACTGCGCGCAACACCTTGGATGGCCTGATTTCTGCCACCAAAAAGACGCTGACCGAGGCCGGCGACAAGGCGACCGAGGAAGAGAAAGCGGCTATCGAAGCGGCACTGACGGAAGCCGAAACGGCGGTCAAAGGTGACGACAAGGCGGCCATGGAAGCGGCGACCCAGAAGCTGACCGAAGCATCCAGCTCGCTGGCACAGAAGCTTTATGCCGAGCAGGCGCAGGCCCAACAGGCCGCCGGCGGCGCGGGCGCAGCCGGTGCCGAGCAGGCCAAAGCCGATGACGGTGTGGTAGACGCCGAGTTTGAAGAAGTGAAAGACGAGCAGAAATAAAGTCTCGTGGCTCGGACACGGGCGAACGCGTTGTTCGCCCGGTGTTAACCTTCTCTCAGGCGCGGCCCGCAAAGCCGCGCCATTGTTTTTAGCGAAGATACCGAAACTATGTCAAAGCGTGATTATTACGAAGTGCTGGGTGTGGAGCGCGGCGCCGACGAAAAGGAGCTGAAAAAGGCCTATCGTCGCGTGGCTATGAAATTTCACCCGGATCGCAACCCCGATAACAAAGAGGCCGAAGACAAGTTCAAAGAGGCTAACGAAGCCTATGAAGTTTTGTCCGATGCTCAGAAGCGCGCCGCCTACGACCAGTACGGTCACCGCGGTGTTGAGGGTATGGCGGGCGGCGGTGGCGGCGGCCAGGGCTTTGGTAATTTCAGCGATATTTTTGGCGATGTGTTCGGCGACATTTTTGGTGGCGGCGGTGGCCGCGGTCGGGGTGGCCCTGCGCGCGGCTCCGATTTGCGTTATACCCTCGATCTGGATCTGGAAAGCGCCGTCAAAGGCACCACGGTAAAAATCAAAGTACCGACGCTGGTCGCCTGCGAGCCCTGTGATGGCACGGGTGCGAAAAAAGGCACCAAAGCCAGTACCTGTACCACCTGTGGTGGCATCGGTCAGGTTCGCATGCAGCAAGGGTTTTTCTCGGTACAGCAAACCTGTCCCAACTGTCGCGGGCGTGGCACCATCATTACCGATCCTTGCACCAGCTGTCACGGCCAGGGTCGCAAAGAGGAAACCCGCACCCTGTCAGTCAAAGTGCCGGCAGGCGTTGATACCGGCGATCGCATTCGTCTGGCCGGTGAAGGGGAGGCCGGTGAGGCCGGTGGCCCGCCCGGTGATCTGTACGTGCAGGTGCACGTGAAAGAGCACAGTATTTTTGAGCGCGATGGCCGCAACCTCTATTGCGAAGTGCCTATCAGTTTTGTGGATGCGGCACTTGGCGGTGAGTTGGAAGTGCCCACGTTGGACGGTCGGGTCAAACTGAAAGTGCCGGCGGAAACCCAGACCGGAAAAATGTTCCGTTTGCGCGGCAAAGGGGTTGTGCCCGTGCGGGGAGGCAGCCCCGGTGACCTGATGTGCAAAGTGGTCGTGGAAACACCGGTCAATCTCAGCAACAAGCAAAAAGAACTGTTGAAAGAGTTCCAGTCCACCATGACCGGTGACAAGCACTCGCCACGCCAGAGCAGCTGGTTTGAAGGCATGAAAAACTTTTTTGGCGATATGAAAATATAAGCGACTGATTTATTGCTAGTCACTGGCAACATTAGGATTTTTTATGACCGTTAAACTTGCAGTAACCGGTGCCGGCGGGCGCATGGGGAAGATGCTGATCGAGGCGATTGCCAATGCCGACGGCGTCGAGCTGGCGGCGGCGATCGAACGCCCGGGTTCCAGCCTGGTGGGGGCAGACGCCGGTGAAATTGCGGGTGTCGGCAAGCTGGGTGTGGCCGTGGTGGACGATATTCACGCGGTGATCGATGATTTTGATGTGTTGATCGACTTCACAATCCCCAAAGCCACGCTGGCCAATGCCCGGGTCTGTGCCGACGCGCACCGCTCTATAGTGATAGGCACCACCGGCTTCTCCGACGATGAAAAAACCGAGCTGCTGGCGGCCGCCGATGCCACCGGGATGGTGATGGCAGCCAATTACAGCACAGGTGTGAATCTGTGCTTCAAGTTGCTTAAATCTGCTGCGGAAATACTGGGTGACGACTACGACGTCGAGGTCTACGAGGCGCATCATCGCCACAAAATCGATGCCCCGTCCGGTACTGCCTTGCGCATGGGGGAGGTCCTGGCGGATGCACTGGGCCGCGACCTGGACAAGGTGGCGGTCTATGGCCGGGAGGGGCAGACTGGCGCCCGCGAGCGCGATACCATCGGTTTTGCCACCGTGCGGGGCGGGGACGTGGTTGGCGATCACACGGTGATGTTCATGGCCGAGGGCGAGCGCATTGAAATCACCCATAAGGCTTCGTCCCGCATGTCGTTTGCCCGCGGTGCGGTGCGGGCTGCCGCCTGGCTTAAAGGCAAAGACAGTGGCCTGTTTGATATGCAGGATGTTTTAGGCTTGCGCTGATCCTGCGCGTTATCCGTTCTCCTTAAAGCCCGCACCTTGCGGGCTTTTTTCTGACTCAAATCCCTCCTTTGGTCGGGCCAATTTGGTGCTTTGGCTGATTGATGACTATGCTCAAGTGTGCTCGCCACTTTTTGCGTGCCTGTATAAATACCGTCTGAAGGAACCACTGTGGCGTTTGGGGAAACCTTTGCGAGATCTGTGCATTTGCTTCTCAGAGGCACGCTGCTGCTCGGCCTGTGGCTGGTGCTTTCCCAGCAGTCGCTGGCGGATCGTCTCAGCGACACCTACAACGGGCGCAAGGTGCTGGCGGATTTTATGGTGGGTTTGGCCAAGCACGTAACCTGGCCGGATGAAGCCTTTGCAGGCAGTCGGTCGGATTTTGTGGTGTGTGTGCTCGGACCCGATCCGTTTGAGGGCAGTCTGGCTGCCAAATTCGGCGGACGCCGGGTCGGGCCTCGCGAAATCGTGGTCCGCGTGATGGAGCAGGTACCCGACGGGGGATTTACGGGTTGTCATCAGTTGTTTATTGCCGCGGGTTTAAGGGCCGAAGTTAAAGAAATCCTGCAACGGCTCGATAACCTGAAGGTGCTGTCGGTAAGTGACATGGAGGGATTCGCCTCCGCAGGTGGCATGGTGGGTGTAGTGGGTTCGGGTAACCGGGTCTCTATGCAGATTAATCGCACTGCATTGCTTGCCAGCGGGTTGACCGTGTCACCTGCATTATTGAGATTGGGTCGATAGTGGCCCGGAAATACTAAGTGCTTGAAAGTTAAGGTATCTATCACATGAATATGTTCAGCCTGTCGTTAAAGTGGAAGGTGTTTCTGGGCATAACCGTCACCAGTCTGTTGGCGGTCATTATCTCCAGTACCCTGTCGGTACGGGCGGAGGTTAAGCGCGCTGAGGCAACGATCCAATCGGATACCCAGGACCTTGCAGAGATTATCGGCAATGCCACCGTGGGTGCCATTGCGTTTGGCGACAGTGCGTCGGCCCGCGATATTCTCGGCAGCTTGCAGTTGCAGAACCGGGTGTTGAGCGCAGTCATTTACGGCAGTGATGGCAAACCCTTTGTTTGGTACGAGCGCGGCCGTAAAGGCAGCGAAAGCTTGCCGGCAGGGGCCCCGTCGAGCCCGGGCAACCTCGGCGTTGTATTGCTTGAAGACAGGGTCAGTGTGACCTCGGTGATCGAATCGGGCGGCAGCAAAGTCGGTACCATCTACTTGTTGACCAGCCTGGATGAGTTGAAAGAAGCCGTTGCTGATGCAGTCTGGGGCGCGATTGTCACCGTGGTGGTCATCGGTGTTCTGGCTGCGATCATATCCTTCGTACTGCAGGCCGGTATCGTGGGCCCCATCAACTCGGTGGCCGAAGCGTTGGAAGACATTGCCGGGGGCGAGGGCGATCTGACCCGGCGTTTGCCGGTGAATTCCCAGGACGAAGTGGGGCGCCTGTCGACCGCGTTCAATACCTTTGTTGATAAGGTGCACGGCATTATCGCTGACTTTGCGGAAACGGCGACTGACCTCAACAGCCAGGCCAATGGCCTGTCCGGCACGGCGAAAGAAACCGAGCGCGGCGTGGTGCGCCAGCAAACGGAAATCCAGCAGGTGGTGACCGCAGTGCGGGAAATGGCCGCCGTGGTGGGCGACGTGGCGTCCAATGTGTCACAGGCTGCCGCCAACGCCGAGGAAGCCGACAAGCAGGCCAATGCCGGTCGTGCCGTTGTGAGCAGTACAGTAAGCAAAATTGAAGGGCTGGCCCGCGACATTGATGCCGCCGCCGAAGTGATCGACAAGCTGCGCGCAGAGACGGATTCCATTGGCAGCGTGTTGGACGTGATCCGGGGTATCGCCGAGCAAACCAACCTGTTGGCATTGAACGCGGCCATTGAGGCGGCCCGGGCCGGTGAACAGGGACGCGGCTTTGCGGTGGTCGCAGATGAGGTGCGCACCCTGGCCTCGCGCACGCAATCGTCCACCCAGGAAATTCAGGTGATGATTGAGCGCTTGCAGTCGGGTGCCCGCGAAGCGGTGCAGATGATGGAAAAGGGCACAGGTCAGGCCTCTGAGTCGGTTACCCAGGCCGAGGAAGCCAGCCAGGCGCTGGATGCCATCACCGGTGGTGTGGGTGCCATCAAAGATAAGACCAACCAGATTGCCAGTGCATCGGAAGAGCAAAGCGCCGCGACCCGTGAAATGGAACGCAACATGGAAAACATTGCCGATGTTGCCCGCAAGGCCTCCGAGGGCTCGATTGAAATCGCCACCAGCACAGCACGATTGGCGGAAATGGCGGCCCGCATGGCCAAGATTGTTAAGCAATTCAAGGTGTGAGGACAAAAGTGTGCCGGCCGGGTGAAATTTACCCGGCTTTTACGTGGACACTGGCGGCACCATTGCGTAAAATTGCGGGCTAAGTAAGGTCTGACCAAAGCCCAAGGCCGCAGGAAATGTCCAACGCCAAATTCTGAAAAGCGAGATGAAACCCTGTTTCATCTCGCTTTTTTACAACCTGCGGCGCTCTTCTTGTCATGAAAAGCTGTAAACGTCGGCAAACGTGCAGAAATGCATGGTTGCTTTGCTCAGCCTGAAAAAGGTGTTACCCATGGCCCGCGCGCGGGTTTTGGGTGCGTTGACCCGAACTTTATGCCAGCCCTCAGGAGGTCGACTTGTTTACTGGTGCCCATCGTCCCGCCATTCTCGTGTTAGAAGACGGCAGTATTTTCCGCGGTAAAGCCATTGGTGCTGACGGTCAGTCAGTGGGAGAGGTGGTGTTCAACACCGCCATGACCGGTTATCAGGAAATCCTCACCGATCCCTCCTATGCCCGCCAGGTGGTCACACTGACCTACCCCCATATCGGTAACACCGGTACTAACAGTGAAGACGAAGAGTGCGAAACCATCTGGGCTGCAGGCCTGGTGATTCGCGACCTGCCCCTGTTGGCCAGCAATTTCCGCAACACCCAGACGCTGGAAGACTATCTGGCCACGCGCGGCATCGTCGGTATCGCCGATATCGATACCCGCCGCCTGACCCGGATCCTGCGTGACAAAGGCGCTCAAAGCGGCTGCATCATGGCCGGCGAGATCGATGAAGACGCCGCGCTGGCCGCTGCCAAAGCCTTCGGTGGCCTGAAAGGCATGGATCTGGCAAAGGAAGTGACGGTAGACAAGCCCTATGCCTGGACTGAAGGTTCCTGGCAGCTGGGCCAGGGCTTCCCGACGCCCACCGAGAAAAAATTCAAAGTGGTGGCCTACGATTACGGCGTCAAGCGCAATATCCTGCGCATGCTGGTAGACCGCGGTTGCGACCTCACCGTGGTGCCGGCGCAGACACCTGCCGCCGACGTGTTGGCGATGAATCCCGATGGCATCTTCCTGTCCAACGGCCCGGGTGACCCGGAGCCTTGTACCTACGCTATTGACGCGATCAAAGCCTTCCTGGACACCGACATTCCGGTGTTTGGTATCTGTCTGGGCCACCAGCTTCTGGCGCTGGCCAGTGGTGCCAAAACGGTGAAAATGAAGTTCGGTCACCACGGGGGTAACCACCCGGTGCAGGACCTGGACAACAAGACCGTGATGATTACTGCACAGAACCACGGTTTTGCGGTCGACGAGGCCAGCTTGCCCGCGAATCTGCGTGCAACCCACAAGAGCTTGTTCGATGGTTCGCTGCAGGGCATTCATCGCACCGACAAACCGGCCTTCAGCTTCCAGGGGCACCCGGAAGCGAGCCCCGGTCCGCACGATGCGGCCCCTTTGTTCGACCATTTTGTCGAGTTGATGAGCGCGCGGGCCTGACAGGACCCGCTCTGTACACCCAAAACCAGACAAACTAATTTTGAGATTCAGGCGACAGCACAATGCCAAAAAGAACTGACATTAAAAGCATCCTGATTATCGGTGCCGGCCCCATCGTGATTGGCCAGGCCTGTGAATTCGACTACTCCGGCGCTCAGGCTTGTAAAGCCCTGCGCGAAGAGGGTTACCGGGTTATCCTGGTGAACTCCAACCCGGCCACCATCATGACCGATCCGGCCATGGCGGACGCCACCTACATCGAGCCCATCGAGTGGCAGACGGTTGCGGCGATCATCGAAAAAGAGCGTCCCGATGCGGTGCTGCCCACTATGGGTGGCCAGACAGCGCTTAACTGTGCGTTGGCGTTGCACAAGCACGGTGTGCTGGAAAAGTTCGGCGTTGAATTGATCGGTGCCAACGAAGAGGCGATCGAAAAAGCCGAAGACCGCGAACTGTTTGACCAGGCCATGAAAAAAATCGGCCTGGAGTGCGCACGCGCCAAGATCGTTCACACCATGGAAGAAGCCAAGGAAGTGCCGAAAGAATTTGGCTTTCCGTGCATCATCCGCCCGTCGTTCACCATGGGTGGCTCTGGTGGTGGTATCGCCTACAACTGGGAAGAGTTTGAAGAAATCTGTGCCCGCGGCCTGGATCTCTCGCCCACTAATGAGCTGTTGATTGATGAATCGCTCATCGGTTGGAAAGAGTACGAAATGGAAGTGGTGCGCGACAAAAACGATAACTGCATTATCGTGTGCTCGATCGAAAACTTTGATCCCATGGGTGTGCATACCGGCGATTCCATCACCGTGGCACCGGCGCAAACCCTGACCGACAAAGAATACCAGATCATGCGTAACGCCTCGGTGGCGGTATTGCGCGAGATCGGTGTGGAAACCGGCGGCTCCAACGTGCAATTTGCGGTGGACCCGAAAACCGGTCGCCTGGTGGTGATTGAGATGAACCCGCGCGTGTCGCGCTCATCCGCGCTTGCCTCCAAAGCCACCGGTTTCCCCATCGCCAAGGTGGCGGCGAAACTGGCCGTGGGTTACACGCTGGACGAATTGCAAAACGACATCACCGGTGGTGCCACCCCGGCGTCGTTCGAACCGTCTATCGACTATGTGGTTACCAAAATTCCGCGCTTTACCTTCGAGAAATTCGGCGAAGCCGATGCGCGTCTGACCACGCAAATGAAATCCGTGGGCGAAGTGATGGCCATCGGCCGCACCTTTCAGGAATCGGTTCAAAAGGCACTGCGCGGTCTGGAAGTGGGCTCGGCCGGTTTTGAGCCTATCGTCGATCTGAATGAACCCGATGCCATGACCCTGATTCGTCGCGATCTCACCACGCCCGGTGCCAAGCGCATCTGGTACGTGGCCGATGCGTTCCGCGCCGGACTGAGCGTAGACGACGTATTTAATCTGTCGGCCATCGACCCTTGGTTCCTGGTGCAGATCAAAGACATTGTGGATACCGAATTGAGCCTGGCGTCTGTGACAATGTCGTCACTGGACGCGGAAAAAATGTTCGCGCTCAAGCGCAAAGGGTTTTCCGACAAGCGCCTGGCCAAACTGTTGGGCGTTACCGAGAAAACTTTCCGCAAACACCGTCAGGGGCTGAATATCCGCCCGGTGTACAAGCGGGTGGATACTTGTGCGGCCGAGTTCTCTACATCCACTGCTTACATGTACTCAACCTACGAGGAAGAGTGCGAAGCGAATCCGTCAGGGCGCGATAAAATTCTGGTTTTGGGTGGCGGCCCGAACCGCATTGGGCAGGGTATTGAATTCGATTACTGCTGTGTGCACGCGGCGCTGGCCATGCGCGATGACGGTTACGAAACCATCATGGTCAACTGTAACCCGGAAACCGTGTCCACCGATTACGACACCAGTGATCGCCTGTTCTTCGAGCCCGTGACACTGGAAGATGTGCTGGAAATCGTTGAACTGGAAAAACCCAAAGGCGTGATCGTGCAATTCGGTGGCCAGACGCCGCTGAAACTGGCGCGCGCGCTGGAAGAGGCCGGTGTGCCGATTATCGGCACCAGCAGTGACGCCATCGACCGCGCCGAAGACCGTGAGCGGTTCCAGCAGATGGTGATTCGTTTAGGCCTTAAGCAGCCCGCCAACGCCATTGTGCGCTCCACCGAAGAAGCGTTGCGTTCGGCTGAAGGGGTGGGCTATCCATTGGTGGTTCGCCCTTCCTACGTGCTGGGTGGTCGCGCCATGGAAATCGTCTACAACGAATCCGAACTGAAAACCTACATGCGCGAAGCGGTGCAAGCCTCTGAAGATGCGCCGGTATTGCTGGATCACTTCCTGAATAACGCCATCGAGGTGGATATCGACGCAGTATCCGACGGCAAGGATGTGGTGATCGGTGCGATCATGCAGCACATTGAACAATGTGGTGTGCACTCGGGTGACTCCGCTTGTTCACTGCCGCCTTACTCGCTGGATAAGGATGTGCAGAATGAGATGCGCGAGCAGGTACGCAAAATGGCCATCGAGCTGGGTGTGATCGGCTTGATGAACGTGCAGCTGGCGTATCAGGACGGCGAGATTTACGTCATCGAAGTGAACCCTCGTGCGTCGCGCACGGTGCCGTTCGTGTCCAAGTGCATCGGCGTGTCTCTGGCCAAAGTGGCCGCGCGCTGCCAGGCGGGTATGTCGCTGGCTGATCAGGGCTTCACCCGCGAAATCGTACCGAGCTATTACAGCGTTAAAGAAGCGGTGTTTCCGTTTAATAAATTCCCTTCAGTGGATCCGATTCTTGGTCCGGAAATGCGCTCCACCGGTGAGGTGATGGGTGTAGGTGATACCTTCGCCGAAGCCTTTGCCAAAGCCCAGTTGGGTGCAGGCGACGTGTTGCCCACCAAGGGTAAAGCGTTTATCTCTGTGCGTGACTTTGACAAGGATTCCATGATCACCGTAGCCAAAGAGTTGGCTGATCTTGGCTTTGAATTGTGCGCCACCCGTGGCACCGCCGCCGTGATTGAGGCTGCGGGTTTAACCGTGCAAACCGTCAATAAAGTCAATGAGGGACGGCCTCATATTGTCGATATGATCAAGAACGATGAAATCGATCTGATCATCAATACCACTGAAGGTAAGCAGGCGATCAAGGATTCAGCCTCGATCCGCCGTGGTGCAGAAGGTCATCGGGTCTATTACACCACCACCCTGGCTGCGGCCGAGGCATTGTGTGTTGCCATTCGCTTTGGTCTGAAGACAGAAGTCCGTCGCCTGCAGGATTTGCATAAGAGGATCATTGCATGACTAAATTCCCTATGACCGTAGAAGGCGCCGAAGCGCTGCGTGCGGAATTGGAGCACCTGAAAAAAGTGGAGCGGCCACGCATTGTGACCGCCATTGCCGAAGCGCGTGAACACGGCGATCTGAAAGAAAATGCTGAGTATCACGCCGCGCGTGAACAGCAGGGTTTTTGCGAAGGCCGTATTCAGGAAATTGAAGGTAAGTTGGGCAATGCCCAGATTATCGATATCACCAAGATCCCGGAGGGGGATAAGGTGATCTTTGGTACCACCGTCGATATTCTGAATATTGAAACCGACGCGGTCGTAACCTACAAAATTGTGGGTGAAGACGAGGCCAATGTGAAAGAGAATAAAATTTCCATTACCTCACCCATCGCTCGCGCCTTGATAGGTAAAACGGTCGGCGATGTTGCTCTGGTGCGCACACCGGGCGGCGAAGTGGAATACGAAATCGACGCGGTGTATCACCGCTAAAACAAATCGGGGTCAGACCCTATGGTACTTTTCACCTAGCGCTCTGCGCTAAGTAAAAAGTACCATAGGGTCTGACCCCGCTTTTCTTTACGTTACACCCGCAATTTATCCGCAATACAAAACGCCAATTCCAGTACCTGATCGCCGTTCAGACGCGGGTCGCATTGGGTGCGATAACAGTTGGCCAAATCCTCGTCACTCAGTTGATAGGCGCCACCGGTACATTCGGTGACGTGCTGGCCGGTCATTTCCAGATGGATGCCGCCGGGTTCGCAGTTTTCACTTCTGAGTGCAGCAAAAAACTCATTGATCTCTGTGAGGATGGCATTGAAGTCGCGGGTTTTGTAACCATTGCTGCTGGTGACCGTATTGCCGTGCATGGGGTCGGACGACCAGACCACCTGCCGGCCCTCGGCTTTCACTTTGCGTGCCAGTAACGGCAGTTTATTCGCCAACTTGTCTGCACCCATGCGGGTGATCAGGGTCAGCCGGCCGGGGATATTGTCGGGGTTGAGCGCATCGATCAGCCGGATCAATTCGTCTTCACCCATGCCGGGGCCGACTTTCACGCCAATGGGGTTGTGAATGCCGCGGAAAAATTCCACGTGGGCTTCATCCAACTGGCGCGTGCGTTCGCCAATCCACAGCATGTGCGCCGAGCAGTTGTACCAGTCGCCGGTGAGGCTGTCGCGGCGGGTCAGCGCCTGCTCGTAATTGAGCAATAACGCTTCGTGCGACGTAAACAGGCTGGTGGCGTGCAGCGGCGGGGTGTTGTCGGAATTCACGCCGCACACTTCCATAAACGCCAGTGCGTCCTGAATGCGTTCGGCTACCGCCAGATAACGTTCGCGCAATGGACTCGCTTCGGCAAAATCGAGATTCCACTGGTTGACCTTGTGCAGGTCGGCCAGGCCGCCGGTGGCGAACGCGCGCACCAGATTCAGTGTGGCCGTGGACTGGTGATAAGCCTGCAGCATGCGATGCGGATCGGGCGTGCGCGCGGCTTCAGTGAAATCCAGTTGATTGATGATATCCCCGCGGTAGGAAGGCAATGAAACCCCGTCCTGGGTTTCCAGATCAGCAGAGCGTGGCTTGGCGAACTGGCCTGCCATGCGTGCCACCTTAACCACGGGTTTGCGGCCGGAGTAGGTCAGCACCACGGCCATCTGCAGCAGGACTTTGAATGTATCTCGAATGGAGTTGGCGGAAAAATCCGAAAAACTTTCGGCGCAATCCCCACCCTGCAATAAAAATGCTTTGCCCTGGGCCGCGCGGCCCAGCTGCTCACGCAGATCGCGCGCTTCCTGGGCAAATACCAAAGGCGGCATTTTGGTTAATTGGGCTTCTACCTGCGCCAGTTGATCGGCGTTCGGGTACTGGGGTTGCTGGCGAATGGGATAGCCGCGCCAGCTGTCGGGGGTCCATGATTTCATGTTATGCCTTAAACAGGTGCGGGGTCAGATCCTATGGTGCTTCTTTCTTCCGGGCGCTACCTGGCGGGTAGCCCTAAGAGGAAAGTACCATAGGGTCTGACCCCCATGTTAAAACGCAAGGTTATTTCTTCAGTACGGCAACGATCGATTCGGCCAGGTAGTCTACGTTGGCCTGACTGATACCGGCGATATTGATGCGGCTGGAGTCTACCAGATAAATGCTGTAATTCTGCACCAACTGCTGGACCTGGTCTTTATTGATGCCCAGAAAAGAGAACATGCCGGATTGATGCTCAATAAAGCCGAAATCCTGTTGCGCGCCTTTTTCGATCAGCTTTTGATTCAGTAATGCGCGCAGCGCTTTGATGCGATTGCGCATTTCCGCCAATTCATCGTGCCACATGTTGGTGAGTTCAGTACTGGCCAGAATGGTCTCCACAATGGCGCTGCCATGATTCGGCGGCATGGAATAGATACCGCGCACCACACTCAGCAGGTTGCTCTGGCCTTTGTCCGCATCGGCGGCACTTTGGTACACAATGGACAATCCGCCCGCGCGCTCGCGATAGAGACCGAAGTTTTTGGAGCAGGAGCTGGACACAATCAGCTCCGGTACTTTTTCCGCCATCAGGCGCACGCCGTAAGCATCTTCATCCAGGCCTTCGCCGAAACCCTGATAGGCCATATCGATAAACGGGGTAAAGCCGTTTTTCAACGCCAGCTCCGTGATCGCCTGCCATTGCTCGCGGTTCAGGTCGGCGCCACAGGGGTTGTGACAGCAGCCGTGCAGCAGCACCAGGTCACCTTTACCCACCGTGCCAAGCGTTTCCATCATGGCGTTGAAATTTACCGCGCGGGTGGTGGCATCATAGTAGGGGTAGGTCTTGATGGTGAGCCCGGCATTGCCCAGCAGGGGAATGTGGTTGGCCCAGGTGGGGTCAGACACCCAGATAGTGGCGGGTGGGTTGGCCTTCTTGATGAATTCGGCCGCTACCCGTAATGAACCGCAACCGCCCGGGGTCTGGATGGTACGCACGCGGGTGCTGGTCACGGCCGGATGCGAAGCGCCGAAAATCAGGTTCTGCAACAGGGTGTTGGCGCCGGCCGCGCCGGGCGGGCCAATATAGACTTTGGAGCTTTCGCTGTTGAAATAGGCAAGCTCTGCCTGTTTTACCGCCTTGAGTACTGGCGTGTTGCCTTGCTCGTCTTTGTAAACGCCTACACCCAGATCAATTTTTTTAGCGTTGGTGTCGGCTTTGAAGGCGGCGGACAGGCCGAGAATCGGATCGGCGGGCAAAGCTTTCAGTATTTCAAACATCGGTTATTCCTTGTTCAGTGTGGCGGGATTGACGTTGTTGCGCTCCCACTGATTGACGCGTTTTTGCAATTTATTGGTAATTTGCTTGAGCGCTTGTTGCTCCTCATCGCTGAGTTGATTGAGCAGGTCCTGCTCATAGCAGCGCGCAAGCGGAATAATGCGCTGGTAAATATCACGGCCCTTGGGCGTTAGCGTGAGCAATGCGCGGCGCCGGTCGTCTTCGTCCAGCTCCCGGTGTATGCACTCCATGTCCAGCAGGCTGGACACGGCCCTGCTGATGGCAACTTTATCCATTGCCGTGCGCGACACCAGGTCGGCCGCGGTGAGATTGTCCTCCAGCCCCAGCACAGCCATGACTCGCCAGGCGGGTATCGTCAGGTGAAACCGGCTCGAATAGGCTTCGGCAATGGCGTAACTGATACGGTTGGCCAAAGTGGCAAGCCGGTAGGGCAGAAAGTCGGCCAGTTGTAACAGCTCAGTTTTTTCGTTTTGTGTGGTCATACGGCAAAAGGGCGATCTCAGGGTTGCCAACAGCGGCGCACAATGGTTTCATATGTAACCTTATCTTGCAAACCTTTCGACGCAGAGAGGCGTCGGGGTTTGTCCCCGGCCGCAAGCCACAGTCCGGCGTGGCATATAAGCATAACCAGAACAGGACGATTCCATGGCCAGCATACACGGTCAAGACGCATTTATTCCCTTGCAATACAGCCGCATGCCTGAACAGGACATGTGCCGGGAAGCGCAAGCATTCTACCAGAGGATGAAGACGCGTAGGAGCGTGCGCGACTTTTCCGCTGACCCGATTCCACGGGCAGTCATCGAGCAAGCGCTGCGCACGGCCGGCACTGCGCCCAGCGGTGCAAACAAGCAACCGTGGCATTTTGCGGTGGTGACAGACCCTGCCGTCAAACGCGAAATTCGCCTGGCCGCAGAAGCGGAAGAGCGCGAGTTCTATGAGCGCCGCGCCAGCGATGAATGGTTGAAAGATCTGGCGCCGCTGGGAACTGATGATCAGAAGCCTTTCCTGGAGACCGCGCCCTGTTTGATTGGTGTATTCCTGCAGAAATTCAATCCGGGTGACGACGGTGGCAAGCATAAAAACTATTACACCAGCGAATCGGTGGGGTTGGCCACAGGCATGCTGATCAGTGCGCTGCACCTGTCGGGGCTGGCAACACTGACCCATACGCCCAGCCCGATGAAATTCCTCAACCGTATTCTGAAGCGGCCCGACGATGAGCGGCCCTTTCTTCTGTTGGTGGTGGGTTATCCGGCAGAGGGAGTGAAAGTACCCAACATTTCCCGCTATGAGCTGGAACACACCTGTTCTTTTTTTGACTAATTGACACCATTGGATTTCACGAGTTTTACATGGCACTCACTTACGGCGATTACCTTAAAGTCAACGAACTCATTCAGTTGCAAAAACCTTTATCCAAAGGGCCTGAGCACGATGAGCTGTTGTTTATTACCATACATCAGGCCTACGAGCTCTGGTTCAAGCAATTGCTGCATGAACTGGATCACCTGTGTGTGTTGTTTCGCGAGGACGAACGATTCCGGTGCCTGCACACACTCAAACGCGTACGCACCATACTGAAGACGTTGGTGCAACAGGTGGATATTCTGGAAACCATGAGCCCGTTGGAGTTTTCTTCCTTCCGCGAATTTCTGGATACAGCTTCGGGCTTTCAGTCGTTCCAGTTCCGTGAAATTGAATTCTTGCTGGGGCTGAAAAACCCGGCAAAAATGAAACCCTATCCGGAAGGCTCGCCCGAACGTGAACGCCTGGAAAAGCGCCTGAAAGCGCCGGCAATGTGGGATGTGTTTCTGGCCTTTTTGTCCCGTCGCGGATTTGCCGTGCCGCTGGATGTGATGCAGCGGGATGTGACCGAGTCGATCAAGCCTGATACCGAATTGCAGGACTTGCTGATCATGATCTATCGCACTGAGCCGCTGTTGTCAGAACTGATGGAAGCGATTGTGGATATTGATGAGGGCCTGCAGGAGTGGCGTTACCGACACGTCAAAATGGTGGAGCGCACCATTGGCATGAAGCCCGGCACTGGCGGCTCAAGCGGTGCAGAATATCTGCGGTCGACCCTGTTTGCACCGGTCTATCCGGATTTGTGGAATATTCGGTATCGGCTTTAAATAACGTTGCTGGCTACTGGCAATCAGGAACTGAACCACCATGCCGTTGAGCATAGAAGATTTGCAAAAACCCGTTAACCCGCTGGCGGATGATTACCGGCATTTTCGCGTGGCCGACAGGCTGCTGCTCACCGGCCATTCCCACCAAGCCTGGCCCGATTGCGCCTTCAGCGCTCAACAGCAGGCCTGGTTGGATGCGGCTGAGTACGTTGACGACAAGTGGGCGCTGGCCGCGGAAAAGGCAGACCAGGTTAAGGCCGGGTTTGCCCGGCTGCTGAACGAGCCGGCGGCGGATATCGCGCTGGGTCAGAATACCCACGAGCTGGTGTTGCGTTTCTTGTCAGCGCTGGATCTGAATGCGCGCCCTCGCCTGATTACCACCGACAGTGAGTTTCACACACTGCGTCGCCAGCTCAACCGCCTGAAAGAGACCGGGGTTGAGTTGGTGGTGGTGCCACAAGTGCCCATGCAGTCACTGGCCGGGCGCATCATCGATGCCATGGATGATTCAACAGCGGCTGTCATGGTATCTCAGGTGTTTTTTAATAGCGGTAGAATATTTGCTGATTTGCCTGCGGTGGCCGAGGCGGCAAATCGGAAAGGCATACCGCTGTTAGTGGATGTGTATCACGCGCTTAACGTGGTGCCCGTTGATGTTCAGGCCATGGGGCTGGTGCAGGCATTTATTGTGGGCGGTGGCTACAAATACTGCCAGCTCGGTGAGGGCAATTGTTTTTTGCGGGTGCCGCCCGGTTGCGATTGGCGCCCCGTGAATACCGGTTGGTACGCGGAGTTCGCACTACTGGAATCGAGCCACGGCGACCAGGTGCAGTACGGTAAGGGCGCCGCGGCGTTTGCCGGTTCTACCTATGACCCCACCAGCCATTATCGGGCGGCAGCGGTGTTCGATTTTTTCCAGCAACGGGCGCTAACGCCGGCACTGTTACGACAGATCAGTCAGCATCAGACTGGGGTATTGCTCGACTGCTTTGATGCCCTCAATTTACCGGAAACCATCGGCCCGGATCGCGCCATGGCGCGGGAGGAGCGGGCCGGTTTTCTGGTGCTGGACACGGAATGGGCACAAGCCCTGAGCGCGGGCCTGAAACAGCGCGGCGTGCTCACCGATGCGCGTGGCCGCAGTTTACGCTTCGGTCCCGCGCCTTATCTTTCCGATCATCAGTTGTATGAGGCAATGCAGGCGCTGGCTGAAGCCTGGCGCGCGCTTTAATCCGCGCGTTAATCAGAGGTTGTTGAGGCCCAGCCGGGCCTTGTCGAACCAAACCCGCTCGGGCGTTTCGTCGGTGGGTGCGGCGTTGTCGCCGTCCAGCAGGGTTTGCCAGGCGGTGCGAGCGGCTGATCGATTGCCCAGCTTTTCTTCACACAAGCCCAGGCGATAACGCACCTTGGCGGTGGCGTTGTATTGGCTTAACGCCTGGTATTCGTCCCGCGCCGCCGGCCACTCTTCGAGCGCGTAAAGTGCCTCGGCATAGAGTTCATGCCCGCTGGTGGAGCGGTGGTCCGGGTTTTTCGCAATCAGGGTTTCCAGGGTTTGCCGGCAGGCCGCCGGCCGTTGATCTGCCAGCTGTACCCGCGCGATACGTTGCAAAATGTGCGGGTCGTGCTGGTACTGGCCGGTCAGCGCCTGCTCGTAATACTGCTCTGCGTCGGACAGCATGCCGGCCTGCTCACACTGTTCGCCCATGCGGACAAAATTATCCACGCTCTGCTGTCGCTTGAGGGCGTGGGCGGCTTCCCGCATGCCGCGGCTTGGGTCGAGCCTTTGATTAAACTTTTCGCTTGCACGTTTGACGTTGCGGTTGTGCTTGAGGCCCGGTAGCACCTCGATGATCAGGTACGCGAGGCCGCCAATCAGCGGCGCCATCAGTAAAACCCAGACCCAATAGCGGTCGCGGCCGGTTTTCATGACATGGACCACCAGGGCCAATTGGAGGAGTACCGATAACACGAGAAAGGGCATGGGCTGGTTCCTTTGCATTAGATTTATGCAGACCTGACGGGAGAGCTTAATGCATGCAGGCGCCATAGGATATACTGCGGCCTTTCCAAGCAGCAGTCAGGATCAGACGCCAAGATGTCACAGTCGCGTTTATGGAGCCCCGCGGTCAGCCGGCTCGAGCCCTATGTACCCGGCGAACAGCCGAAAGTCCTCAATCTGGTCAAGCTCAATACCAATGAGAGCGCTTTTGCGCCGTCACCGCGCGTGGCCAAAGCCCTGAGCGCGGACCAAATCGACCGTTTGCGGCTCTACCCTGACCCGAATTCCACCAACCTTAAAATGGCTATCGCCCGGCATTTTGATTTGCAGGTGAATCAGGTGTTTGTGGGCAATGGTTCGGATGAAGTGTTGGCGCATGCGTTCTATGCGTTTTTCCAGCAGGCGTCGCCGCTGCTGTTCCCGGATATCACCTACAGTTTCTACCCAACCTACTGCAACCTCTACGGCATTGAGCACGAGCGCATTCCGCTGGCCGACGACTTCAGCCTGAACCTTGCGGATTATCATAAACCCAATGGCGGCATCATTTTTGCCAACCCCAATGCACCGACGGGCATGCTGGTCGGGTTGGCGGATATTCGCGCGTTGCTCGAGCACAACCGGGATTCGGTGGTGCTGGTCGACGAGGCCTATATCGATTTTGGTGGTGAGTCTGCGGTGAGCCTGATCAACGAGTTTGATAATGTCTTAGTGGTGCATACCACCAGCAAATCACGTGCTCTGGCGGGTATTCGTCTGGGGTATGCGTTGGGGCATCCGGGCCTGATTGACGCTTTGGATCGGGTGAAAAACAGTTTTAACTCCTACCCTGTCGACCGGCTGGCGGAGCTCGCCGGTATTGCCTCGTTTGAAGATGATGATTATTTTCAGCAAGGTTGCGCCGATGTGATTGCCAATCGAGAGTTCTGTGTTGAGCAGTTAACCAAGCTTGGTTTTGACGTTTTGCCCTCGGCGGCAAATTTTGTGTTTGCTAAGCCAACGTTTGCGCCGGCGGCAACGGTGTTTGAACAGTTGCGCGAGCGCGCGGTGCTGGTGCGTTATTTCAACAAACCGCGGATCAGCGACTATTTGCGTATCAGTATTGGTTCGCGCGCCGATATGAAAGCGCTGGTGGCGGCGCTGAAAGACATCGTTCAAAAAGGTTAATCGTTTTGAGTATCGATCGCAGGACCGAGCTGCCGGATTGGCAGGAGACCCACGCGGCCATCTGGCGACCGCGGCGCCAGCAAATGCGGGCAGTGACCCAATTGGACAGTGTCCGGCTGGCGGATCTGTTGGGCATCGACCGGCAAAAGGCCGCGGTGGTGGATAATACCGAGCGTTTTCTGGCGGGCAGGAAAACCAATAACGTGTTGTTGTGGGGCTCGCGCGGCACGGGCAAGTCCAGTCTGATCAAGGCCCTGTTGAATGAGTACGCCGAACGGGGCTTGCGCGTTATCGAAGTGGATAAAGACGATTTGATTGACCTGCCGGAAATCGTTGATGACATCCGCGACTTGCCCCAACGCTTTATTATTTTTTGTGACGACCTGAGTTTCGAGGCGGGCGAGGGAGGCTATAAGCACCTGAAAAGTGTGCTGGAAGGTTCGATCGAACTGCCGCCCGACAATGTGTTGATTTACGCCACCAGCAACCGCCGTCACCTGATGCCGGAACATACCAGTGACAATGACGGTACCCGCATCGTCAACAACGAACTGCATCACGGCGATGTGGTGGAAGAAAAACTTTCGCTGGCCGATCGGTTCGGTTTGTGGTTGAGTTTTTATCCGATTCACTGGGATGAATATTTCCGGGTGGTGGATCATTTGTTTGGCGACCTGCCTGCCGATGAAAGGGCATCGCTGCACAAAGCCGCGCGGGAATTTGCGCTGGACCGGGCCAATCACAGCGCGCGGGTGGCCAGACAGTTCTGGTTGTCCAGGCAGTAGCCGTTGGGTGTTTTCTGGCGCTTACTTTGCGCGGTGACCTGACCTGCCTTTGCACTGACGGCTGCCGGAAACATACACCATCAATAATAAGCGCCGGACCTTACCGGCCAGGGGGCAGCTTTGTTCAGACAATGGCAGGATCACCTTATCTATGTGGCGCCGTTGGTGGGTGCGTTGCTGGCGTGGTTCATGCACGCCCACGGTTGGCAAACCCATGCCTGCCTCACCGCCGGGCTTACGGTGGTGTGTGCCCTCTGGTGGATTTTTGAGCCCATCCCCATTCCGATTACATCACTGATTCCGCTGGGTGTTTTTCCGCTGCTGGGTATTCTGGATGGCAAACAGGTGGCTCAGGCCTACGGTTCGCCACTGATCTTATTGCTTGCCGGCGGTGCCATGTTGTCCAAGGCGATGGAAAAATCCGGTGCGCATAAACGCCTGGCCGTGGGCATGGTGCGCCTGTGCGGCGGCAGTTCCCATCGCCGGCTGGTGGTGGGCTTTATGCTGGCATCAGCCATTTTGTCCATGTGGATTTCCAACACCGCCACCGTGTTGATGCTATTGCCTGTGGCTCTGGCCATTGTCGAGCGTGCGCACGACAAATCCTTTTCCGTTCCGCTGCTGTTGGGTATTGCCTACGCGGCCAGTATCGGGGGATTGGGGACGCCCATTGGCACGCCTGCCAATGTGATTTTTCTGCAGGTGTATGCCAACACCACCGGTGAGCCAGTGAGTTTTCTGGGTTGGATGCTGATGGCACTGCCGGTTGTGGTACTGCTGATACCGCTGGCGGCCTGGTGGCTGACCCGTTCGTTGAGCTCCAGCGGCGCATTGGCGTTGCCTGAAATGGGCGCCTGGCGGCCGGCCGAGCGGCGAGTGTTATGGGTTTTTGCGGCTACGGCGTTGGCCTGGATGACGCTGTCGGAGCCGGCGGGCGGCTGGACTCAATGGCTCGGGCTTGAAACTGCAAATTATGCTGCGGTGGCGCTTACCGCCGTGATTGTGCTGGCGTTGATCCCCGACGGGGATGGTGGCCGCTTGCTGGATTGGGAATCAGCGCGGGACATTCACTGGGGCGTTTTGCTGCTGTTTGCGGGCGGTATTGCTCTCGCGGCCGCGTTCACCGCGACGGGCTTGTCGGAAGCCATCGGCAATGTGCTGTCGGGTCTGGTTAACCTGCCGGTGTGGCTGCTGGTATTGGTGGTAGCGCTGTCGGTTACCTTCCTGACCGAAATAACCAGTAATACGGCGACCGCCACGTTGCTGATGCCGATACTGGCTGCCGCCGGTGTGGGCGCGGGCCTCGACCCTATGCTGCTGATGCTGCCTGCGGCACTGTCGGCCAGTTGTGCATTCATGCTGCCCGTGGCCACAGCACCCAACGCCATTGTGTTTGGCACTGGCGAACTCACGGTAGCGCGCATGGCGCGCGAGGGCTTTGCGATCAATCTACTGGGTGCCGGGATCATTACACTGGTAATCAGTGTAATGATCTGAGAACTTACTCCGACAGGTGCCTGAGGCTGTCGGCGTGCTGTTCCCAGTTCTGGCCATCAAACGGCTCAAGGGTTACGCGTGGCGGGCGGGTCTCCAGGCAGCGCAGATTGACGCTGAACCCGTCCGGGTTTGAGCGCGGCGTATAAAAAGGCTTTACACCACAACGGCTGCAGAACGTATGTTTGGCAACACCGGTATTAAACGTGTAAGTGGTAATGGCGTCCGCGCCCTGAATCAGTCGAAAGCGCGAAGTGGGCACAATAATGTGTTGAAAACCGAGCTTCTGGCACATGGAACAGTTGCATTCCTGTACCGTAATAGCATCGGGCAGCAGGCATTCGGCTTTCACTGCGCCGCAGTGACAGCTGCAGATATAAGATTTCTCAGTCGTCGACATAATAAAATCCAGCAGGAGAATAACTATGACTAAGCAGATTATCACAGGCATTGCCGGCCTGGTGTTTATCCTGACTGCCGCGATCAGCGTGCCAGCAGTGGCCGGTGCTACCGAAGTGCAGGCATTGCTGGCCGCACCGGAAAGAAGCGCGGAGGACCGGCAGCGGGATCAGAGGGACAAGGCTGCTGAGCTGGTTGCGTTCATGAATCTCAAGTCGGGAGATCAGGTGGTGGATGTTTTCGCCGGCGGCGGCTATTGGAGCGAATTGTTTGCCGCGGCCGTCGGGTCCACCGGTAAAGTGTTGGTCCACAATAACAAAGCCTACCGAAGCTTCGTCGGGCCCGATGTCCACAAACGCTTTCACGACAAACCCCTGTCGCAGGTGGGGCTGCATGACCGGGAAGTGGATGATCTGGATCTGACGCCGGCCAGTCAGGATGTCATCTTCATGGGATTGTCATTTCACGATCTCTATTTCGCCGATGCCGCGCAAGGTTGGCCAGCGATTGACGATCAGGCCTTCATACAGCAGTTAGCCGATGCCCTGGTCACACAAGGGCGGTTGATTATTGTCGATCACGAGGCCAAATCCGGCACCGGTGTGAGCGCGGCCCAGACCTTACACCGCATCGAGCGTAAAGCCGTCATCGAACGTGTCACGCCCTTTGGTTTTAAGCTGGTGGCCCAATCGGCGTTGTTGGAAAACAAGACAGATCCACTCGATATCAGCGTATTTGACCAGCGGGTCAGAGGTAAAACCAGCCGGTTCATTCTGGTATTTGAGAAAATGAGCAAGATACAATCAAACTAAACTACCAAGCTGGTGCGACAGCGTTCAAACACTAGCGTTTAACCAGTAGTATTGCGGGCATTAACACTGGTGAATAAGAGTTCAGATTAATGCACGTAAGAATACTATGGGGCTTGCTGTTGTTGCCGGCTTTGCTGTCATGTACGGATGGGCGGGATCAACATGCAGGTGCCAGCGCGGAGGGGCAGGCATATGACGCGACTGACATACCGCTTAGTTCACGCTCCGAACCTGCTAGTTCCGGGTTGGCTGGTTCTGGCACCTCTGGCACCGAACCATCGCCTGAGGTCCGTGAACCAGCGTCTTCTTCCACTGAGATCGGACCTGGTGCGTCAGTAGCACCGGCCTCTGGAGCCGTCGAGCGAGAAATTCTCACCACGCACAAGCCACGTAATGCCATTGAAACGGCCAGGAACAGCACGGTGTTTATTGATTCTGGTTTTGGTACGGGCTCGGGTTTTTTCTTCGATCAGGCTTGCACAGTGGTCACCAACCGACATGTGGTTCAGCTGACCTACCAAGACATGAAGGAAATGAAATATCGCCACCAGCAAGTGACACGGTATCTGGAACACGGTGTGGCAACGAGAGAGCAGCGGCATGAATTGCAACGGGAAAAACAGCATCTTGACAAGGCAATTACAGCGTTCAAATCCAACGGTCTGGCAAAAGAAATCACTGTCTCCCTAGTAAACGGCAGAAGCTTAGCAGCCAAGGTGCAGGGAATCAGCGAAAATTATGATCTTGCCTATCTTTACCTCAAAGCAGATGGATGCCCTGCGATGGGGTTGAATCCCGATTCAGACTTACCCTTAGGCCATAAAGTTTTCACTATTGGCAACCCAGCAGGACTTAAATATACGGTCACTGCTGGGATTGTATCGGGCTATCAAACCCATGAGGCCGCGGAGTATGTGCAAACCGATGCAGCGATCAACCCGGGCAACAGTGGCGGGCCTTTGATTGATGAGCAGGGTCAATTGGTAGGAGTGAATACAATGATTCTCTCCGGTACAGAGGGAATTGGTTTTGCGATTCCCGTGGAATCCTTGCTTAAAGATTATTCAGATCTCAGCCCCAAAATGCAGAAACTGGTGAATTCGGCTGAGATTACTTTGTGGAATCCAGCTGCGAAGACCACAGCAGATTCTAACGATAGTGATGAAGCGTTGTTGCGCGATGCGCATAAAAACTGTCTGGTGGAATTTGATAGCGCGCAATGGGTCGCAGCCAAACAAGAGTGTGAGTATGCTGCGGGAAAAGACAATGCCCAGGCACAATTTTTATTGGCTGAATTGCTCATGGGCGAAGCTGATGCTACGGCCGAAAAGCGAGCGCTTTCGCTTTATCAGCGAGCGGCCTCTGCGGGCTATGCGGAGGCGATATATCGGGTGGCTCAAATGCGAGCATCGGGCGAGCGACTGTCCAGAAATGACGCTATGGCGCAGGATCTTATCGAGGAAGCCTGTGAAAAAGAATTCGCGGTGGCCTGTAACCGGTTAGCGATATACGCACTTCGTGCTCACGATTATGAAGCCGTGCATCTGCATCTGGATAAAGCCATTGAAACGGGCAGTGTGCTGGCCAGGTTGAATAAGGCTTACACGCTGGAAAACGGGCTCGGTGTAGAAGCCGATCCGGCCGCGTCCTTTGAGCTTGTTCGTGAGGCGGCTATGCTGGGAAGCAATTTGGCTCAATTCCGTATGTTCTGGCATTACTACAAAGGCGAGCAAGTTGAAAAAGACTATGCCAAGGCATTGGTGTGGCTCAAAGTATCGGAAACCGACAAGCAGGAAGATGAAGACTATATCGAAGGCTGGGATAGGGATATCCCGGCAAACACCCGGTTCTTTCTGGAGCGGCTGGTTAGTGGCGAACAAAAACTCACTGCCCATGCAGAGGCCAAGAGTCTTAAGCGCCAGATTGCCAAAGAAGCCGAAGCGTATCGGATGAAAACCTTGTATCAACGGTCCCACAACCAAGCGCAATAAGCACTGAGCTACATTACTGAAGAACCTGTGGGTAGAAAATCATTTTGGCTTGCAAGCAAATCCGCGTATTAAAAATTCGGGTTGAGGTTCTGGATTAAATGCTCAAACTCATGCGGGTATTGCTCGCGGTCAGGCTGCGTACCCCGGCCAGCTGCAATACAAGGTCGAGCAATTCGTCCCAGGGGTCGGCCGGGCGCATGCCCTTAACCGCCCGGTCGATACCGTTGCATTTACGCAACAAGACTTCCAGTTCGTTGGGCTTCAGGCGGCGCAGCGCGGCGCTGACGATGGACTTTTTGGAATCCCACACGCCGGCCTGTTTGCATGCCCAGTCGAAGTTGCTGCCACTGGCGGTGCCCGCAGCCACTTGCAATAACGACCGGATATCGCGCGTGAGTGCCCACAAAATAGCGAGGGGTTCCGTGCCTTCGCCTTTCAGGCCCTGCAGGTTGCGTACTGCTGCCTGAACATCGCCCAACAGGGCTTTGTCCACCAGCCCGAAAATATCGTAGCGGGCGGAATTGGCCACCACATTGGCCAGTAACTGTGAATCCACCCGGCCATCGGTTGCCAGTAGTTTCAGTTTTTCGATTTCCTGCGCCGCCGCCAGTAAATTGCCTTCGATGCGGGTTGCCAACATGTCGATGGCGCTTCTGTCCGCACTCAGGCCTGCCGCACTGAGCCGTTGGTCCAGCCATTGATGTAATTGGGCGCCATTGATCGGCCAGATCTGAATGAAAACCCCCGCCTGTTCCAGCGCGGAAAACCATTTGGCCTTTTGGGTGTTGCGATCAATTTTTGGCAGCACAATAAGCAGCAGGTTGTCGTCTGCCGGGCGTGCCGCATACTCCTGCAAGGCTTTTCCACCTTCAGTGCCGGGTTTGCCACCGGTGATGTGCAACTCGATAATTTTCTTTTCGGCAAACAACGACAGGCTTGCCGCACTGGCGTGCAGCTGACCCCAGTCGAAGCTTTTGTCGGCGTGATAGCGCTCGCGTTCGGTATAGCCCTGTTGGCGAGCGGATTGGCGCAAGGTGTCACAGGCTTCCTGCACCAAGAGCGGCTCGTCACCACTGATGATGTAGATGGGCGCCAGGCTTTTGCTGGCGGCCGCAGCCAATTGCTCAGCGCGCAGCTTGGCCATCGGGACTTTGTTCGATCATAAAACTCAGGCGGCGGATGATTTGCGAGGCAAGTTCGCGGGTCATTTCGGTTTGTACCAGAGTGCCCTCGCCGGTGGAGCTCAGCACGCTATTGGCATTGTAACTGACCGCGCGTGCGATTTCCGCCGTTGTGGGCTTGCCAATCAGGCGATTATCCGGATCCCGCAATTCAAACTGAATGGCTTTCAGGTATTCGTACTCGGCGACCACCGCATCCGCGCCCAGCGCGGCGGTGCGCCTTTCGTTAATTTCGCGACCGAGAGCAAGCGTATAAAAACCCGAATTGCCTTCGGGGCGCGTATTGATACCGTTGGCGGCCAGCTGCGCGTGCAGTTCATCTTCCAGGGCACCGGAGGCGCCCTGAATTTTGAGTGCGGTGAAGTTGTCGGGCACATCAATTGCGCCTTTCAGGTGCCAGCCGCAGGCAGCGAGTAACAGGGATATGGCAACAACTGTATACCGCAGTAGCCTCATGGTTTTATTTCCTTGATTACTTCACCGCAAAGGTCACCAGTTTGCCCGGGACCACTTTGCACATTTTTATTTCAACGCCGTCCAGGAACTTCTGCACATTGTCGTTGGATTTGGCCAGCGCAATAATGGTGTCGTTGTCGGCGTCGGCGGCGACGGTAATTTTGGCGCGCACCTTGCCGTTGATCTGTACCACCAGTTCCAATTCACTTTTCACTAACGCCGCTTCATCCAGTTGCGGCCAGCCGGCATCCAACAAATTGTCACCGCGCCCCAGGCCTGCCCACAAGGTATGGCAGATGTGCGGGACGATAGGCGCCAGCAGCTGTACGGCTGCCAGCAGGGCTTCGCGCTCCACCGCCAGGTCCTGGTCGTCTTTGCGTTCAAAGCGGGTGACGTCATTGAGCAATTCCATCACCGCGGCAATGGCGGTGTTGAACGTCTGGCGACGGCCGTAATCGTCGCTCACCTTGGCGATGGTTTCGTGGGTTTTGCGGCGCAGGTCTTTTTGCGGCCCGGTTAAACTGTCCACCTTCAGTTCGGGCGCTGTGCCGGCCTGCTGGTGGGCGTGAACCGCTTTCCAGAGTTTACGCAAGAACCGGTGTGCGCCTTCTACGCCCGCGTCATTCCATTCCAGTGATTGCTCGGGCGGTGCGGCAAACATGGTGAACAGGCGCACGGTATCGGCGCCGTACTGGTCGATTAACTCCTGCGGGTCAACGGTGTTGCCTTTGGACTTGGACATCTTGGTGCCGTCTTTCAGCACCATGCCCTGGCACAGTAAACGCTTGAATGGCTCATCGCCGCTCACCAGGCCTTCGTCGCGCATCAGCTTGTGGAAAAAGCGCGCGTACAACAGGTGCAGGATGGCGTGCTCAATGCCGCCCACGTATTGATCCACCGGCAGCCAGTAGTCGGCGGCGGCTTTGTCGATCATGCCGCCATCGAAATTGGCGCAGGTATAACGGGCGTAATACCAGGATGACTCCATGAAGGTGTCGAACGTATCCGTTTCGTGTTCGGCCGCCTGACCATCGAATTCGGTTTTGCGCCACTGCTCGTCTTTTTTGATGGGCGAATGTACGCCATCCATGACCACCTCTTCAGGCAGCAAGACCGGCAGGCGCGATGCAGGCACCGGAATTTCCTTGCCGCCGTTGAGGTACAGCACGGGAATCGGGGCGCCCCAGTAGCGCTGGCGGGATACACCCCAGTCGCGCAAACGGAAATTGGTGGTGATACGGCCTTTGTTTTCCTGTTGCAGTTTGGCGGCAATGGCGTCGAAGGCGGCCTGGAATTCGAGGCCGTCAAATTCGCCGGAATTGATCAGTTTGCCTTTTTCAGTAATAGCGGCCTTGGTCAGATCGCCTTCGCCGTCGATTACCTGCTCGATGGCCAGACCGTATTTCTGGGCAAATTCAAAATCGCGCTGGTCGTGTGCCGGCACCGCCATCACCGCGCCCGAGCCGTAATCCATCAACACATAGTTGGCCACCCACACGGCCACCGGCTTACCGGTGAGCGGGTGCAGGGCTTTGATGCCGGTATCGAAACCCTTTTTGTCCATGGTGGCCATGTCGGCTTCGGACACCGACTGAATTTTGCATTCGGCGATAAAGGCGGCGAGTGCTGCGTTGTTTTCCGCCAGCTTTTTACTGATCGGGTGTTCGGCCGCCAGGCTCACATAAGTGACGCCCATTAAGGTGTCGGGGCGGGTGGTGTAGACATCAAATGCCGTGTGTTCGCCCACCGGGGCTTCCAGCTCGAAAGTCATCTCCACGCCCTGGCTCTTGCCGATCCAGTTGCGCTGCATGGTGCGCACCTGCTCGGGCCATTCGTCCAGCTGGTCCAGATCGTTCAGCAATTGCTCGGCGTAATCGGTGATTTTGATAAACCACTGGGGAATCTCTTTGCGCTCCACTTTCGAGTCGCAACGCCAGCAGCAGCCGTCGATGACCTGCTCGTTGGCCAGCACGGTCATGTCGTTCGGGCACCAGTTCACCGAAGAGACTTTTTTGTAGGCCAGGCCTTTTTCGATCAGGCGGGTGAAAAACCACTGCTCCCACTTGTAGTAATCCGGCTTGCAGGTGGTGACTTCGCGGCTCCAATCGAAACCAAAGCCCAGGCGCTTGAGTTGGCCGCGCATGTAATCGGTATTGGAATAGGTCCAGGCTGCGGGAGCGGTGTTGTGTTTGATTGCCGCATTTTCGGCTGGCAGGCCGAAGGCATCCCAACCCATGGGGTGCAATACGTTTTTGCCTTGCATGCGCTGGTAACGGGCAATCACGTCCGAAATGGTGTAGTTGCGCACATGGCCCATGTGCAGCTTGCCGCTGGGGTAGGGGAACATGGATAGGCAGTAGAACTTTTCCCGGCTGCTGTCTTCAGTGACCACGAAGCTCTTCTCGGTTTCCCAGAAGGTCTGGGTGGCGGCTTCAATCTGGTCCGGATGGTAATGTTCTGTCAGTGGCAGATGAGTTGTCACGATGGGCCTATACTTAACTGTGTGATTAGAGCAAAGCGGGCAATTATAGGGCTTCGCGCACGGGATTGGTATGCAGCAGAGCCCATTTGGCCGGGAGGTGGCGAGAATGGCACAGAAGAGAGAATCAGCTCAGGAAGACCACTGGCAACAGGCCCTCAACCAGGGCGTGGAAGGCTTTGTGAAGCTGGAGCTGGCGGCCGAAGACATGGTCAAAGATGAAGCGTCTTTGGTCCGGGCCTGGTTGTCCGATGATGCGCATGCGGCCGGTCGCTATTTGTCGGGGCTGGCACAGGACATCAATACCCTGGAACAGCGGGCCGGCGCCTGGATGCTCAGTGCGGCTGATCCGTTCCGGGCGGAATGGTTGCACCTGAGTTTATGCCTGGGCCATTCGGCCGAGGTGATGGTGGCCGGCGAAAAGCCCGGAGGCGTTCACCTGGCCTGTGCCGGTTGCGGTCAGGACGCCGCGCTGGATGTTGCGCGGGCGTTGTTGGCTTGCGAGGGCTGCGGCGGTCAGGTGTTCAGACGCAAGGAGCTCACCCATTAACCAGCAGGCTTTGCTAAACCATATTCCCATTGCGCAACTGATGTCCCGTAATGTGGCCCGCATTGCGCCTGAAGAGCCCTTGGTGCTGGCTTACCGGCGGGTCCGGGAGGAAGGCATTTCCTGTCTCATGGTGATGCGCGGCGCGGAACTGGCCGGCATTATCACCGAGCGCGATCTGGTCAATCACATTGATTACCTGATTGATCAGGACAACCTGAATCTGGCGCATTTGGGTCGGGTGTGTGATGTCATGAGCCGGCATTTGGTGGCAGTCATGGATACCGATGGCCTGCAGACGGCGCTGGATAAGTGCATGGAAAAGGCGATCCGCCACCTGCCGGTGCTGAACGCTGCCGGTGATCTGGTTGGGGTGGTGACCCAGACCGATCTGGTGCGGGCCTATTCCCACATACTGGCCCAGCAGCTCTCGCTGGCCTCAGACAACGAGCGGCTCAAAGCCCTCAGTTTGCTGGATCCGCTGATGGGTATCGGCAACCGGCGGGCAATGGAGCGGGATCTCAAGCACACGGCCGCTGGCAGTGACCGGCGCCATTTACCCTACGGCGTGGCGCTGCTGGATATCGACTGGTTCAAACGTTACAACGACCACTATGGCCACCAGCTGGGTGACGAAGCGCTGAAAGCGGTGGCGACAGCCATCGGCCGCACCCTGCGGGCTGGCGACCGGCTCTACCGCTATGGCGGTGAAGAGTTGATGCTGTTGTTGCCGGAAACCGATCTGGAGGGCGCGGTGTCGGCTGCAGAAAGGGCCCGCAATGCTGTGCTGGCGCTGTCGATTGAGCACGATAAGAGCCCGCTTGGGGTGCTGAGTCTGAGCGCGGGTGCCGCCGCGGGTGCCGACCGCGACTGGCAGGCATTGGTGTCGGCGGCGGATGAAGCCCTTTATGACGCTAAACACAACGGCCGTAATTGCGTACACGCCATGGCTGCCCATGACTGACAGGTCCGTCTGTTTTTTGTGCTGTTGTGGCCTTGCGTAACATCTTTCTGTCACACTTCGAAACGATCATAGCCGCTCTTTTGGAATAAGCAGCGAACCTCTTGGTTCCGGAAAGCTCTATGATAGACTGCCGTGCAAGGTCTGGGGTGTCCCTTCCTTTAGATAAAAATAATTATAAAAAACACTATAAATATAACTATTTTAGAAGTCCGTTAGTGCAAATCGAGATGTTAATTAAAGACAGCGAGTTTACTCAGGTGACCTTGGCGAATCGCCTGGGCCAGTCCGTTGACGCCGAAGTGTTGTGTCATCGGGAAGGTGAGATTGATCTGGTGGTCATCCGGTCGCCCGATCAGGTGTCGGCCCGGCGTCTGGCCAAGAATGCTGAACACTTTGCCCGTCAGTTGTTGGCCTTGTGTAAAAGCACCACTGAACGGCTGCAGATTGTCGAATGGCGGGAAGCGGAAGAGCAGGCGACCTTGTGGCGCTGGCACTTTTCCTGGGTGGGGCAGTGCCCCGTCACTGCCAAAGCGGCACCGGTGAAAGCCGGGCATCACAAACTCATTAACGGAATTCTCAGCAGCCTGACGATTGCTGCCGCCTGAATGGAATTTTGGCAAAGGGGTCTGTACCGCGGTACAGGCGCAGTAACCATTACCCACGTCAAAGCCTGAGTTATTGGGGGGCTATACAATGAAAACCAATTTACTTCCCAACCTGTCCCGGATTGAGCTGCTCGATAAACAGGGAAATCCTGTGCAGCTACTGGTTAAATTATTCGAGCATCAGGGCCGCTACGCAGTATTCATCGAGGACAGCGCCAATGGCGTGCTGGCGCGCAATGCCGGCGCGGTGATCAGCCAGCTTGTCCGTCGGTTGGCGTTACCGGTCGCACAAACCAGTTTTTACCGGCACATTTATCTGCCACACCAGGGCAGTGTGTTTGGTTGCTTCCAGATGGGCTGGGGTGAAGACAACAGCATCAGTCACTACACCTTTTCCATGATGTCGCCGCTGGTGGATGACCTTGCGGTCCGGCGCATACTGAAAGATGGCAAGCCGGTCAGCGTAAGCTACGGCGTGCTGCGCAATTTATCCTCCGCGGTCTGACCCGGCACCCCGGTCACTGACGGCACAAAACCGGGCTTTCAGGCCTGGTTTTGTGCGCGCACCTGGCGCAACCTGATTGCGCCGGCCCACACAATACTCAGCAACCACCACGGCAAGCTGCCGGTGATCATGAATGGTGTCTGTCCGGCCATAGGTTGGGTCTGTCCGCGCAAGGTCAGTTGGGTAAAGCGCTCACCCTGTGCGGTAATCCTGCCTCGGTCATCGATCAGCGCGGTCAGGCCATCGTTGGTGGCGCGTATTACCGGTCTGCCGGTTTCAATGGCTCGCATGCGGGCCATCTGCAGGTGCTGAACCGGCGCCGTGGAGGCACCAAACCAAGCGTCGTTACTCACGGTCAGAATGGCATTGGCTCCGCGGCTGCCTTCTGCAATCAGGTCCGGATAAACGATTTCGTAGCACACGGCGGGCCACACCGGGGTGTCTGCCAGCCAGAGTGGCGACTGGCCGGACGGGCCGCGGTGCAACACCGACATGGGCAGGTCGAAGAACTCAATCAACCCGCGCAGCTGATCCTGCATCGGAACGTACTCGCCAAATGGCACCAGGCGCTGCTTGTGGTAAATGCCGCTGCCCTGGCCCAGTACCACCAGGCTGTTGTGATAGCGGCGCGCCAGGTCGGCAATGATACCTGTGACCAGACTGGTCCGGGTGGCGGCAGCCTGTTCGGCCTGCTCGGCCAGAAACGGCTGGGCATCAGACAGGAGGGTGGGGAGCGCCGCTTCGGGCCAGATCAGCCAGTCGGCGTCCCAGTGATCCCGGCTGAGCGTTTCCAGGCGCTGGTAGGTGGGCTGACGCCAGCTCAGATCCCACTTGTGTTGCTGGGGAATATTGGGTTGCACCAGTGCCACCTGTTTCGGGCTGCCAACAGGCTGGGTCCATTCGATGGTTTGCAGTGGTTTGCCCAGCAGCCACAGGCAGGCGCAGGCCGCGATGGGCAGATAGCGCCAAGGACCCGGAGAGCGCAAATACACCAGGGCGCTGGCGCTGAGGGCACAGATAAAGCCGAGCCCGAACACCCCCGCCACCGGCGCCCAGCCCACCAGCCAGGTATCCATCTGGCTGTAGCCAGACAGTAACCAGGGAAAGCCCGTGAAAATCCAGCTGCGATACAGCTCGTTGAACAGCCAGAGCGCGGGAAAAGCCCAGAGCATGGCGCTGGCATCAAACAGGTAGCGTCGGGCCAGGAAGAACGGCAGCGCAAACATGAACGCCATGAAGGCCACAAACAGCGCAGTCATGAATAACGCCAGTGGCACTGGCGCGTTGCCGTAAGTGTGAATACTGACAAACACCCAGTAGACACCGGCACCGTAGAGGCCGAGTCCATAGCAGAAGGTGAGCAGAAAACTGAAGCCGGCCGATTGCGGGCGGCTGATCAGCCAGGCCAGCACAGTGATACCCGCCAGCGCCAGCCAGCTGAAATCAAACGGCGCCAGTCCCAGCGGCAGGCCAACGCCCGCCAGCGCGGCCAGCGCCAGCATCAGCGGCCTGTTCATTGTGATTGGGGTGCGCTGACCCGCAGCAAATGGAGTTTACGGCTGTCGGCGTAGAGTACTGTGAATTCGTAGCCGTCAATGGTGACCGATTCATTGCGTTTGGCCAGGTGGCCGAAACCGCTCAGCACCACGCCGCCGATGGTGTCGAAATCATCCTCAGAAAAGCCACTGTTGAAGAACTCGTTGAAGTCTTCAATCGGGGTTTGGGCCTTGACCACGTAAACGTTGTTTTCCAGCTTGCGGATATCGGAGTCGTTATCTTCCTCGTCGGTCTCGTCTTCGATTTCGCCGACGATTTCCTCCAGGATGTCTTCGATGGTGACCAGCCCCGAGATGCCGCCGTACTCATCCAATACCAGCGCCATGTGGTAGCGGTTTTCCCGGAACTCCCGCAACAGGATATTCAGTCGTTTACTCTCGGGGATGACGTTGGCCGGACGAATGATGCTTTCGAGACTGAAATTTTCCTTGCCACCCAGAATCAGTGGCAATAAGTCTTTTGCCAGCAGGATACCGCGAACATCTTCGGTGTTGTCGCCAATAACCGGGAAGCGCGAATGGCCGGAATCAATAATCCGGGGCAGGTATTCTTCAGGCGATTCGTCCACCCGCACGGTGACCATTTTGGACCGGGGGATCAGGATGTCGTGTACCCGCTGATCGGATACTTCCAGCGCGCCTTCAATGATGTGCAGGGCTTCCTGATCAAACAGGTTGCGGGAGGCGGCTTCCTTGATGATGGCCAGCAGTTCTTCGCGCGAGCTGGGTTCATTGTTGAAATTGTCTAACAGTTTGCGCAGCCAGGATTTTTCCTGGGGCCGGCTACTGGGTGGTTCATCGCTCATGGCGAGGCAAATTCCTTGATGTAGGGGTTATCCAAACGGAGCGGTCATTGTACTGACTATTCGCGATCTGCATAGGGGGCGGGAAAGCCCAGATCCAGCAGTATCTCAGTTTCCAATGCTTCCATCGCATCGGCGTCAGCGTCCTCTATATGGTCGTAACCCAACAGATGCAAGGTGCCGTGCACCAGCATATGCGCCCAATGGGCGGTTTCTGATTTGCCTTGTTCGGTCGCTTCGCGCGCCACCACGGGGGCGCAGACCACCAGATCGCCCAGCAGGGGCAGGTTCAGTTCTGGCGGCAGATCGGCGGGAAAGGAAAGCACGTTGGTGGGGTAGTCCTTGCCCCGGTAATCCCGGTTGAGCGCCTGGCCCTGGGCTTCATCCACAATCAGAAGGCTGACTTCCGCCTCCTTGCGCCTGGCCCCGATAGCGGCACAGACCCAGCGTTCCAGCTGGGCCTGGTCGGGCAGGTTGGGTGCGCGCGAAGCCCGTTCGGTGTCGAGGGTAATCAAGGTCTCACAGACCTCCGGATTTCGGCTGCCGGGCGTCGTATTCATCGTAGGCTTCGACGATGCGCTGCACCAAGGGGTGGCGCACCACGTCCTTGGGTTGGAAGTAGGTAAAGCTGATGCCCGCGACCTTGTCCAGCACTTCCATGACGTGCTTCAGGCCGGAATGCTGGCCGCGCGGCAGATCGATCTGGGAGGGGTCGCCGGTGATCACCGCGGTGGAGCCAAAGCCGATCCGGGTCAGGAACATTTTCATCTGTTCGCGGGTGGTGTTCTGTGCTTCGTCGAGAATCACGTAGGCATTGTTGAGGGTACGCCCGCGCATGTAGGCCAGGGGCGCCACTTCGATCACGTTGCGCTCTATCAGTTTGCCAACGGTATCAAAGCCGAGCATTTCCCACAGTGCGTCATAGAGTGGGCGCAAGTAGGGGTCGACTTTCTGGGATAAATCGCCGGGCAGGAAGCCGAGCTTTTCACCGGCTTCCACCGCCGGGCGCACCAGCAGGATGCGTTCGATCTCGTCTTTCAGCAGCGCTTCCACCGCGCAGGCCACGGCCAGATAGGTTTTGCCGGTACCGGCCGGCCCGATGCCGAAATTGATGTCGTTGCTCTGTACCGCCTTCACATAACGCTGTTGGTTGGCGCCACGTGGGCGCACGGTGCACTTGGCGGTGCGGATCAGGGTAATGTCATCCAGGGACTGCTTGCTGACCATGGCCGATTCCACGTCCGACTGTTGCAGGGCCAGGTGGACCTGGTCGGCGGTGAGCTCGGGCTCTGTGGCCAGTCCCGCGTAGAGTGACTGCAGTATCTGTGCGGCAGCGCCGGCGGTCCGGGCATCGCCGGACAAGGCAAACTCGGCGCCCCGGTTGTGAATAGTCACGTTCAGGCGTTTTTCGATTTGCTTTAGGTGCGCATTGAGCGGGCCGCAAAGGGCGGCAAGGCGCTGGGCATCATGGGGTTCGAGGGTAAAGCTGTGACTGACGGCGTCGGCGGCGGGTGCAGCGGTGGCTGCGGTAATGTTACTGTTCAAATGGCGTACTGTCCTTTGTGGTCGGTGTCAGTTTCAGGTTACCCCAAGCGGGGGGCGCGTTAAACGCTGTGCTTTGTCTATTTGTTTCTATAAAAAGGCAGGCTTATGCCCAGTCTGCATCCAGCTCGGAGCACAACAAGGTGCCGCGCAGGGAGTTGGGCAGGGCCTCTTCAATCAAGACGTCGGCAAACTTGCCGATCAGCGCGGGCTGATCACAGCGGAAGTTCACCACCCGGTTGTTTTCGGTACGGCCGGACAGTTGACCCGGATCCTTCTTGGATACGCCCGTGACCAGCACGCGCTCGGTATTGCCCACCATGGCGCGGGCAATCAGTTGTGCCTGGTTGTTGATGCGTGCCTGCAGGCGTGCCAGCCGCTCTTTTTTCACCGATTCCGGCGTGTCATCGGATAGGTCGGCGGCGGGTGTGCCCGGCCGGCGGCTGTAGATAAAGCTGAAGGAAATATCAAAGTTCATGTCTTCAATCAGCTTCATCGTGGCCTCAAAATCGGCCTCGGTTTCGCCCGGGAAACCCACAATGAAATCGGAAGAGAAGCAGATATCGGGCCGCAGCTTCTTGATCCGGCGCAGCTTGGATTTGTATTCCAGTGCCGTGTGGCCCCGCTTCATGGCCGCCAGAATGCGGTCAGAACCCGACTGCACGGGCAGATGCAGGTGGCTGACCAGCTCGGGCACCCGGCCATAGACCTCGATCAACGAGTCGGAAAACTCCACCGGGTGGCTGGTGGTAAAGCGGATGCGGTCGATGCCATCGATGGCCGCCACATAGGTAATCAGTTCCGCCAGATCGGCCACACCGCCCTCGGCGGTCTCGCCCCGGTAGGCGTTCACGTTCTGGCCCAGCAGGTTGATTTCGCGTACCCCTTGGGCGGCCAGATGTGCCACCTCAGTGAGCACATCGGCCAGCGGGCGGGAGACTTCTTCGCCGCGGGTGTAGGGCACGACACAAAAGGTGCAGTATTTGGAGCAACCTTCCATGATGGAGACGAAGGCTGTGGCACCGTCGGCCTCAGGCTGGGGCAGACGGTCGAATTTTTCAATTTCAGGAAAGCTTACATCCACCACCACTACACCGGATTCCTTTTTGGTTTCCAGCATGTCGGGCAGGCGGTGCAGGGTCTGCGGGCCGAAGATCAGGTCCACGAATGGCGCGCGTTCACTGATCGCTTCGCCTTCCTGACTGGCAACGCAGCCGCCCACGCCAATGACCACATTGGGGTTGGCTTCTTTCAGGTGTTTCCAGCGCCCCAGCTGGTGGAACAGCTTTTCCTGGGCTTTTTCCCGGATTGAGCAGGTATTAATCAGCAATACGTCGGCTTCTTCCGGGTTGTCGGTGGCCACCATCTTGTGGGAGTCCCCCAGCAGGTCGCGCATGCGGGCGGAGTCGTATTCGTTCATCTGGCAGCCGTGCGTCTTGATGTACAGCTTTTTGACGGGGGTTTCGGCAGAGGACATGTGAACGAACCTGTGTGATTTTTGATCAGAAAATGGCCGCGCATTATAGCGATATGGTGGGAGCTTGCACAGGCCATCCCCTTGGCAGGGGGTGTGGTTATGGTATCCTTGCGCGCCCTTGGGGGCTGTGAGTCTGCCCCGTCATAACCGTGTGTACTGCTATGTCTGCTAATCCAACTTACAAAGTCATCTTTTACAACCAGAATCAGGTGTACGAGATCTTTTGTCGCGCTATCTATCAGAGCGAGATGTACGGCTTTATCGAGGTGGAAGAGTTTGTCTTTGGCGAGCGCTCGGCCATGATCGTGGATCCGGGTGAGGAAAAGCTGAAAGGCGAGTTTGCCAAGGTAAAACGTTCCTATATCCCCATGCACTCGATTATCCGCATTGATGAAGTCGAAAAGGAAGGTGCCGCCAAGGTGGTTGAATTGAAAAGTGGCGAGAAAGTCACCCAGTTTCCGCTGGGGGGACCACTGCACCGGCCTTCGGGTGAGCCTTCCTGAGGTTGACCGGAATATGATACCTGGTCATAAAAACAGGCGATAAACCTTGTGCGCCACTTTACAGCGGGGGAAAAATGCCCCCACAATGCCCTTCCTTTAGCTACCTAACCGGTTTGATGGACACCCATTTACTGGCGTTATTCGTCCCGACCTTTTTTCTGATTTCCATCTCCCCTGGCATGTGTATGACCCTGGCATTGACCTTGGGCATGGCCGTGGGTGTACGCCGCAGCCTGTGGATGATGGCGGGCGAGCTCACGGGTGTAGCTCTGGTGGCCGCTGCGGCGGCACTGGGCGTGGCCGCGTTGATGGCGAATTATCCCGATCTGTTCCTGGTCATGCGCTGGGTGGGTGCCGCCTACCTGCTCTGGCTGGGCTGGAAACTCTGGCGCGCGCCGCCCCCGGATCTCAACCAGGTTGGCCTGGCGCCACAAACCCGCACCGCATTGGCGCTGCAGGGGTTCAACACCGCGGTCAGTAACCCCAAGGGCTGGGCCTTTATGGTGTCCTTGCTGCCGCAGTTTATTCACCCTGATTTGGCTTTGGCGCCGCAATTGCTAGCCTTGATTGCAATTATTGTGGTGATAGAGTTCTGTTCTCTGTTGATTTATGCCAGTGGCGGACACCATCTGCGGCGTTTTCTTGCCCGCGCCGGTGGTGCCGACTGGCTGAACCGCATCGCCGGCTCCTTAATGGTAGCGGTGGGTGTATGGTTGGCGCTTGGATAAGGATGAGCCCATGTTAATGACGCTGGTGCTGCTTGCACTGTGTACTGCCGTGTTTGTCTTGGTGCGTTATCTCACCGAAGCGGGCATCCGCAAGCTGGGCACCAAAAACCAGGTGTCTGAATTTGGTCTGGCGTTTGTGCTGCGCGCCACTAACACGGTGTTGTTCATCGTATATGGCCTGGTGATTCTGGGCCTGCTGGGTCTGGATCTCAGCGACGTGGAAGTCCTGTTGAGTTCGATTTTTGCCGTCGCCGGTGTGGCGTTTTTTGCGCAATGGTCAATTCTCAGCAACATTACCGCCAGTGCCATTATATTTTTCAGCTTCCCCTATCGGGTTGGTGACTGGATTCAGGTGGTGGAAAAGGATGTGGATATTCAGGGTACCGTTGAGGATATTTCCCTGTTTCATGTACTGATCCGCAACAACCGCGGCGAGCTGGTGACCTACCCGAACAGCCTGATTTTGCAAAAGCCCGTATTGCGGATGACCAGCAAGCCCACCATGCAACTACCGGAAAACCTGGTGGATGATCTGGTGCCTTTTGGTGTGGGTGAGTTAATCCTGGTCAGGGACAGTCAGGGTGAATTACAGGGACATATCGCCCATAAGAATCCGCAGCGCCTGTTACTGACGCTGTTGGACGGTAGCCAATGCGCCATTCCGGCAGCTCGGCTCGGGCAATGTTTGCTGATGCGGTCGGCCGGAGCCGATGCATCGCCCCAGCAGGAAAAGCTGGATTGGTAAGGGTGCGCAAGGTGCGGCCCGATGAGGACTATTTATGATTGATCCGATGGCGTTGTTGGTGGGGGTGGGATTGGCCTCCATCGGCTGTCAGTATCTGGCCTACAAAGTCAAAGTGCCCGCCATTCTGCCTTTGTTGGTGACCGGTATCCTGCTGGGACCGACATTCGGTGTGCTGGACCCGGATGCACTGTTTGGCGAACTGTTGTTTCCACTGGTCAGTCTCTCGGTTGCGATCATTCTGTTTGAAGGCGCATTGACGCTCAAGTTTGATGATCTCGCCGGTCACGGTTCCATGGTGCGCAACCTGTGTACCGTGGGCGCCATGGTGACCTGGGCAGTGGCGACACCAGTGGCCCACTATGCGCTTGGCATGTCCTGGCAGATGGCGTTTTTGTTTGGGGCCATTGTGACGGTGACCGGTCCGACGGTGATTGTGCCCATGCTCCGCTCGGTGCGCCCGAGCACTAAAATTTCCAATATCCTGCGTTGGGAAGGTATTGTCATTGATCCAATCGGCGCCTTGCTCGCCGTACTGGTTTACGAATACGTGATTTCTGCGCAGGACGCCTGGACACATACCTTCATGACCTTTGGTCTGGTACTGCTGGTGGGTTTTGGCCTGGGTGCGCTCATGGGCTATGGCCTGGGCTATATGTTGCGCAAAAACTGGATTCCCCATTACCTGCAGAACACGGCCGTGCTCACACTCATGTTGGGTGCGTTTGCCGGCTCCAATATGATTGCCCATGAATCCGGTCTGCTGACGGTAACCGTCATGGGCATGTGGTTGGCCAACATGAAAAACGTGGATGTGGATGACATTCTCGAGTTCAAGGAAACCCTGTCGGTCCTGCTGATTTCTGCACTGTTCATTTTGTTGGCTGCGCGCATGGATTTCGGGTCCATTTTGCAGGTGGGCTGGGGTGCTGTGTTGGTGTTGTTTGCCATTATTTTTATTGCCCGGCCCATTTCGGTACTGGTCTCCTCGGTGGGCACTGGCTTGAACTGGCGTGAATTGGCCTTGCTCAGTTGGATTGCGCCCCGAGGCATTGTTGCAGCGGCGGTGTCTGCTCTGTTTGCGCTCAAGCTTGAAGAGCTGGGGTATGCCGAAGCCGATCTGCTGGTGCCGATGGTGTTTCTGGTGATTATTACCACCGTTGTGCTGCAGAGTCTGACCTCGGTACATGTGGCCAATTTGCTGGGCGTCCGGGCACCGGCACCGAACGGTTTTCTGATTTTTGGCGCATCTAAATTTGCCCGGATCTTCGCCCAGGAGTTAATCAATAAAGATATTCCTGTCCGCATTGCCGACACCAACTGGGATGCGATCCGGCAGGCGCGTATGGATAACGTGCCCACTTATTATGGCAACCCGATATCCGAACACGCACGCCGTACCATGGATTTATCCGCTATCGGCCAGGTCTTGGTGATGTCCCCTTATCGCCAGCTCAATCCGCTGGTGACGTATCATTTCGAACATGCCATGGGCAAGGGCTCTGTATTGGGACTTTCCGGTAACGAGCAGGAAAGCCGCGCCAGCCACCAGGTGAGCGAGGCCTACGCCAAGAAGCTTGGGCTTTTTTCCGAGACTGCCACCTACGGGCGCCTGGCCAGTCTGGTCGCCAAAGGCGCCACCATTAAAACCACGCGCCTGACCGAGTCCTTTGGTCTGGAAAAATACGAGCAAACTTACGGTGATCGGGCGTTGCCCCTGTGTGCGATTGATCCCAACGGCAAGTTGTTCGTATACACCATTTCGCACGAGTTCAAGCCCAAGGCGGATTGGCAGCTGGTGGCACTGATCACCCCGGAGACCCCGGAAGAAAAAGCCGCACGTGAAGCGCGCGAAGAGGCTGAGCGATTACAGAAAGAGGCCGATGAGCGCGCGTTGCAGGAGGCGCGAGCGCGTGAAGCCGAGCGCGAAAAAGAGCGCGACCATGGCGACGGACCCGCAGCGCCAACAGAGGCCTGACCGATCGGGATTGACTGTTTATGATTTGCCCCTATGGTATCGTAAGTTTTAGGAACCCGGGGCCGGGATTTTTGTCTCATCCCCACACTGAATTAACCTGATCAGGAGTGACTATGTCGCCCGCAATCACCCTTGCATTCCAGCGATTCATGCAAAAAGACACGTCCGCCGGTATTGTGCTGATAGTGGTAACGCTCATTGCATTGACCATGAAAAATACCGCGCTGTCGTTTGTTTACGATGGTTTTTTGCACACGCCGGTAGTGGTTCAGTTTGGTGCATTGGAAATTGCCAAACCGTTGTTGTTGTGGATTAACGACGGTCTGATGGCCGTGTTCTTTCTGTTGATCGGGTTGGAGGTGAAGCGTGAGCTTCTGGAAGGCAACCTGAGCTCGGTATCGCAGATGGCGCTGCCCGGCATGGCGGCCATTGGTGGCATGTTGTTTCCGGCGCTGGTGTATGCGTTCATCAACTGGGGTGATGAAGTGGCCATGCGCGGCTGGGCAATTCCCACCGCGACCGACATTGCTTTCGCGCTCGGTATTCTGAGTCTGATGGGAAACCGTGTACCGCTCGCCCTGAAAGTATTTCTGATGGCGCTTGCCATCATCGATGACCTGGGCGCAATTATCATCATCGCATTGTTTTACACCGTTGAGCTGTCGACCTTGTCTATCTGGGTGGCCAGTCTCAGTCTCGCCGTGTTGTTTGCGATGAATCGCCTGGGCGTGTTCCGCCGCGGCGCCTATGTGATAGTCGGTGTTGTGTTGTGGGTCAGTGTATTGAAATCTGGCGTTCACGCGACACTGGCGGGCGTCGCCCTGGCATTTATGATTCCACTGCGTGCAACCAATGACAAAGGCGAAATTTTTTCGCCTTCCAAGCGCATGGAGCATGACCTGCACTACTGGGTGAGTTTTTTCATTTTGCCGCTGTTCGCATTCTGTAATGCGGGTATCGATTTCCGCACCATTTCCGTTGATGAATTGTGGGTAGGCGCTCCGCTCGGAATTATCCTCGGCTTGTTTATTGGTAAGCAGCTGGGCGTATTCGGCATGAGCTGGTTGGCTATCAAGGCGGGTTGGGCGTCCATGCCCAAAGGCGCCTCCTGGACCTCGCTCTATGGCGTCTCGCTACTTACCGGTATTGGTTTTACCATGAGCCTGTTCGTGGATTCGCTGGCGTTTGAAGACGAGGCACTTTACAAGGGCGCAGATCGGTTGGCCGTGTTAATCGGTTCGCTGTTATCTGGTGTAATGGGCCTGCTGGTGTTGAAATTTGGTACCAAGCCGTTGGCGGAGGAGGATCAGGTTATTTATCTCTCCTCTTCCGTGGGCTCGCCCATGGAATCCCTGACCCAATCGGCGGCCTGGTTCAAAGATCATCCGCCCTTGGCGGATGATTCCGGCTCAAACAAATTGCCGCCGGATACAGAAAAATGACGAATGAAAAAAAGGCGCATAAAGCGCCTTTTTTTATATTCATATGAGCCCTGAATGCGCAGGGCAGGCTGGATGCAAGCCAGTGGCTTAGCTCAGGTTGGCCAATTGCTGGCGTACGGCAACTAACTTCACGCAGGTGACAAACACATCCATCGCACCCACTACCTCGGCCACGGTGGGCACTGACGGCGCGATGCGGATATTGCGGTCCTCAGGGTCCAAGCCATAGGGGAAGGTGGCACCTGCCGGTGTCAGTTTCACGCCCGCTTCTGCGGCCAGTTTGACTACGGCTTTGGCGCAGCCCGGGCGGGTATCGAAGGAGACAAAGTAGCCGCCAGCTGGCTTTTCCCATTGACCCAGATCGGTGCCGGCAAAGGCCGTGTCCAGTGCTGACAAGACCGCATCAAAGCGCGGCTGCAGAATTTCGGCGTGTTGCTTCATGTGCTGGAGCAGTGCGTTCAGGTCGGGCAGCAGGCGCATGTGGCGCAGCTGGTTGACCTTGTCGGGGCCGATGCTTTGCGCGCCCAAGCTTTGTTTGAAGCTTTTCAGATTCGCTTCGCTCATAGCCACAAACGCGACACCCGCGCCGGCGTGGGTAATTTTGGAGGTGGAGGCAAACTGCACCACGCTGTTTTCCGTGCCCGCCGCGCGCGCCAGGTCCATCAGGTTAGCCAGTGGCAGGCTATCGCCCAGATCGTGCACAGCGTAGGCGTTGTCCCAGAATACCTTGAAGCCTGGGCTGGCCAGCTTGCCCAGACCGGCAAGGCGGGCCACCACGGCATCGCTGTAAATCACACCGGTGGGATTTGAATATTTCGGCACACACCAGATGCCTTTGATGGCCGGGTCGGTTTGCACCAGGGTTTCGACCGCATCCATGTCCGGGCCGTCAGCCGTCATGGGCACTGTCAGCATATCGATGCCCAGCTGCTCGCACAGGGTGAAGTGGCGGTCATAACCGGGCACAGGGCAGATGAATTTCATGGGGCCTTGCCGGCGCCAGGCGCTGTCGGGGCCTTCGAAACCAAAATGCACCGCGTGCAGCAAAGTCTGGAACATCAGCGTCAGGCTGGAATTACCTTGCGCCAGCACCTCGGTGACCTTGACCCCCAGAATATCGGCGCCCAACTGGCGGGCTTCGGGTAAGCCTTCCAGGCCGCCGTAGTTACGGGTGTCGGTTCCGTCCTGACTTTTGTAGTTCCCTTTCAGAATGCCGTCCATTGCGTCCGACAAGCTGAGCTGGTCGCTGGAAGGTTTGCCGCGCGTGAGGTCCAGCGAAAGTTTGCGCGCTACGATGGCGGCGTATTCGGCGCTGAGCTGCTGTTCCCACTGGGTCAATTGGTCTTTGCTGGCGTTGTTCAGGTTCAAGATGGGCCTCGATTTGTAAAAGGACTACAAAAAACGGGCGGCATTATACGCAGCTTCTGTGCAACTTTTAATCGGAATTGTACGTCTGAGCGCAATTTTTTTATATGTGCGCCGAAAAGACCGGCCTGGCTGCCAATGAGGCGCGTCCGGGCGCCTGAATTGACTTTCTCAGACCCGGTTGACGCGTGAAAAGGTCGATTCAGGCGGTTGAATTTGGCAGTGCTGGCCAGGTTGCGACTGAAAAAACGTCTCAGGATTGGTAGTAGCGCAGAAACATGTCCACGGACTTGTGCAGATACTGCTCGGCCTTATTCTGGCTCTCATCGTGGGGCAGGCCGAGGATGGCCATGAAATGAGTGCCGGTCTTCAGCAACGACAACAACTGTTCGCAGGCCATGTCCAGATCGTCGCACGCAAGCTCGCCTGCGTCTACTTTGCCGGCTAGGTAATGCTTCAGTGCGGCTTCTACCTGCTCGGGGCCGGCGGCAAAGAACATAGCACTGATTTCCGGGTGCAACTCCGCGTTGGCGGCACACAACCGACACAGCTGGATGGCCTCCCGGCTCATGATCAGTTCCTGAAAGTGCCGGGCAAAGTCGAGCAGGGTATCCCGGATCGGACGGCTGCCGGAAAACACCTGCTCATTCATGACGTTGGCAATGCAGCGCTCTTCCACGCAGAACTTAAACAGGTCTTCTTTGGCGCCAAAGTGACTGTACACCGTCTGCTTGGACACCCCGGCGGCCTCTGCTACCTGATCCATGCTGGTGCTCAGATAGCCCTGTTCGGTAAATAAATGGCTGGCCGCCTGCACGATTTGCTGGCGCTTTTCTTCGCTGCGGGTGCGGGGCTTGGGCTGCGTTGTGTCGTTGATACTTTCGTTCATGGCGCGAGTGTAACTGAAATTGTATGAATTAGACAAAATCCATACTGGACGGTTCAGTCTAATTTATATAGTCTAGACTAGTCAGTCCAGTTTGATAATTCATGCGTACCGAATTCCAGAACAAACGAGTACCGAGATAATAACGCCCTTGCCTGCAGGGCTGACCTCAGTTCTGGCGCTGTCACCGGCAGCACCGGATAACAGTTGATTCAGAGATTTTCACGAGCTTAGCGCTCTGGGGTAGAAACATATGATTACGCAGTCAGGGCGTGTGTTGGTGGTGCATTGGGTCCGCCGCTATTGGGTATTTTTGCCGGTATTGGTGACGGCGCTGGCATTGATGGCGTCAATCAGCGCACGCGCGCCTGCCGCGCAGGCGCCTGCACCGCATTTGCTGCCCACCCGGGCGTTGACCCTGGAACCGTTGCCGGGCTATCAGTTAACGCGTCGGTTTGCCGGGCAGGTACTGGCCCGTCAGGACGCCGACGTGGGCTTTGAGCTGGCCGGCCAGCTCGCCGACGTGCGGGTCAATGATGGCGATCGGGTCGTGGCCGGGCAGGTACTGGCGCGATTGGATACTGCCTTGCTGGCCACGGAGCGTACGCAGTTGCAGGCGCAACTCGCCGACAATCGGGCGCGCCAGACCTTGAATCAGGCCAATATCGAGCGGCACGGCCGCCTGCAGGCGGGCGGTTTTGCGTCGCAGCAGCGTCTCGACGAGTTGGAAACCGAGCGCGATACCTTACGCGCAGCCGCCGATGCCCTGGGTGCCCAGTTGAGCAATGTGGATACCCGTCTGCACAAAGCCCAGTTGCGGGCGCCTTTTTCGGGCGTGGTGGCCAGGCGTTACGCGGATCAGGGCATGGTGGTCAACGCCGGCAGCCCGGTGCTGAAATTACAGCAGCAGGGCGAAATGGAAGTGGCGGTGGGCGTGCCGGTGCCTTTTGCCCTGCAGTTGGTGGTATCCCAGCAGGTGGCCGTTGAGTTGCGGGACGAAATCCTGAACGCCAGCGTGTTGAGTATCGGCGCCGATGTTCACCCCATTACCAACACGGTCAATGTGCGCTTGCTGATGCCCGATTCGGCCCGCGGTTTCAACGGTGACATCGTCCATCTGCACATGTCGGAAGTCATTGCCCAGCCGGGCTTCTGGGTGCCCGCCGACGCCGTTGCCTCCGGCATGCGGGGTCGCTGGGTGGTGTACAGTCTGGTTCAGCTGGACGGACTCTACCGGGTGCAGGCCCGGGACGTGCAGATCCACCATACAGAAGGCGACCGGGTGTTTATTTCCGGAGCATTGACTGCGGGTGAAAAATTGGTTGCAGCGGGCATTCACCGGCTGGTGCCGGGGCAGGCCGTGAGCCTGCTGCCCGATGTTGACTCCGACGGCGAGCAGCTCGGCGAGCGGGGCCGCTGATCATGATCAAGGCCTTCGTTGAAAACCCGCGCCTGGTAATTCTGGTGATCGCGGTATTGTTGGTGGCGGGCCTGGCGGCAATCACCAGTCTGCCCCTGTCGGAAGACCCCTACATCACCGGGCGCCATGCCTCCATTCTCACGCCTTACCCTGGCGCGTCTGCCGAACGGGTTGAGGTGCTGGTGACGGAAAAAATCGAAAACAAAGTGCGCGAGCTGCCGGAAATTGAAACCATCACGTCCAGTTCGCGCGCCGGCCTGTCGGCGCTGGTGGTAGAGCTGAAAGGCGAAATCGGCCCGGACCAGGTGTCTGAAATCTGGTCGCGCATGCGCGCATTCGTGGATGAAGCGGCGGTGGAATTGCCGGCGGGAGTGCTGCCTTCCCGGATTATCGACAATCGGTCACACGCGTTTACCCGCATCCTGGCGCTGCGTTGGCAGGACGACAGCGAACCGGACTATGCCGCGTTGGGCCGTTACGCGGACGAGTTGCAAAGCCGGTTGCGTGGTTTACCGGGCACCTGGCGGGTGGAGCAATTCGGCCGGCCGGTAGAGGAAATCCAGGTGAATGTGGACGGTCAGCGCCTGAGCCGGCTGGGGCTCACCGCTGCCGATGTGGGCGCGGCGATTGCCCGAGCAGACAGCAAGGTGGCGGCCGGCCAGTTGGTGAGCAACCAATCGCTGGCAGTGGAAGTCCGCGGCGCTATCGACAGTGTGGAGCGGGTGCGCCAGGTGCCCTTGCAGTCGCCCAGCCAGGGCAGTCTATTGGTGCGCGACGTAGCCCGGGTGCACCGCGGCGAAAAGACCCCGCTGGAGAGTGTGGCGCTGATCCACGGCGAGCGTGCGGTGGTGGTGGCCGTGTCCATGCTGGCGGATGAGCGCATCGATCGCTGGAGTGACCGGGTGGATCAGCGGTTGGCGGATTTCGAGGCACTGTTGCCCGCCAACGTGGCGCTGGAAAGCTTGTTTGATCAGCGTGGTTATACCGAAACCCGGTTGATGGATTTACTTGGCAATGTGGTGTTGGGTTTCTGCCTGATTGTCGGGGTTTTGTTGTTCACGCTGGGGTGGCGCTCGGCCCTGATTGTGTCGCTGGCACTGCCTCTGACCGCCTGCTTTACCCTGGCTGTGATGAAATTTTACGGCCTGCCCATTCACCAGATGTCGGTCACCGGATTGATCGTCGCACTCGGAATCATGGTGGATAATGCCATTGTCATGGTGGATTCCATCGCGCGGGAGCGCGCGGCCGGTCACGATCGCGTTGCCGCTGTCAGTCGTTCTGTACGTCACCTGTGGCTGCCGCTGGCCGGTTCCACCTTGACCACCATTCTGGCGTTCATGCCAATTGTGTTGATGCCGGGGCCGGCGGGGGAATTTGTCGGAGGTATTGCGCTGACGGTGATTTTTTCGCTGGTGGGCTCCTATCTGATTTCCCATACATTGATTGCGGGATTGGCGGGGCGCTTTTTACGGGAAGACAGTCAGTCGGGCGGCACCCTGGCCTGTGGCTTTTCGGCCCGAAAACTGGGCGTGTTGTTTGAGCGTATGCTGCATTCGGCGCTGCGCAGGCCATTGGCCACGTTGGTGGCGGTGGGGGCGTTACCGCTATTGGGATTTGTTGCCGCCGGGCATCTGACCGAACAATTTTTCCCGGCCTCGGACCGCGACATGTTTTACATGGAAATCTATCTGCCCGAGCACTACACCACCGAGGCGACGCGCCAGACAGTGCTGGAGGTGAACCGGTATTTACAGGCGGAGGTCCCAGAGATTACCGACGCGCACTGGTTTATCGGGCAGGCCGCGCCTGCGTTTTATTACAACCTCATGTTTGGTCACGACGGTGCCGCTAATTTCGCGCAGGCAATGATCAAAACGCCGCACTTTTCGGTGGCGAATCGGTTGATTCCGGCATTGCAAGCCGAGCTGGATCACCGGTTTCCCGCGGCGCAGATACTGGTGCGCAAGCTCGAGCAAGGGCCGCCTTTTGAGGCGCCGGTGGAAGTGCGCTTGTTCGGGCCGGATCTGGATATTCTGAAAGACAAAGGCAACGAAGTGCGGGCGGCGATGACCGATGTGGCGTCGGTGACCCACACGCGCTCCAGCCTCGGCAGTGCTGTGCCCAAATTGTGGCTGGATGTGGATGAGGACGTGGCGCGGCGCGGCCAGTTCCAGCTCACCGACCTGTCCCGGCAATTGGCCAACGGTCTGGATGGCGTGGTACAGGGCTCCCTGATTGAAGGCACCACGGAAATTCCCGTGCGGGTACGCATGAATGCCAATGACCGGGGTGATCTTGCAGAACTGGGTCAGTTCAACTTTGTTTCCCCTGCCGGCGGTAGTGACCCGAATGTGCCTCTGGTGGCCATGGCGTCGTTTGAGATAGCGCCGACTCAGGGCAGTATCGCGCGTCGCGATGGCGAGCGGGTCAATACCCTGCAGGCGTTTATCAAGGACGGTGTGTTGCCGGCCGAAGTGCTGACGCAGCTGCAGAAAAATCTGGATGCGCGCGGATTCAGTTTGCCGCCTGGCTATCGCCTCGCATTAGGGGGCGAGGGTGCTGAACGGGATGAAGCGGTGCACGATCTGATGGGCTCTGTGGGATTGATTATCACCCTGTTGGTGCTGGTGGTGGTACTGAGTTTTAACTCGTTCCGGCTCAGTGGCATTATCTTTGCGGTCGCCATTCAGTCGGCGGGGCTGGGCCTGCTGAGTGTTTATTTGTTCGGTTATGCGTTTGGTTTTACCGTGATTATCGGTTTGCTGGGGTTGATGGGGCTGGCGATCAACGCGGCCATTGTGATACTGGCCGAGCTCAAGTCCGATGCCAACGCCGTGCGGGGTGACGAGGCGGATATTGTCGCCGGTGTGATGCGCTGCTCGCGTCACATAGTGTCGACCACCATTACCACGGTGGGCGGCTTTCTGCCGCTGATTCTTGCGGGTGGTGGCTTCTGGCCGCCCTTCGCCATCGCCATTGCGGGTGGCACGGTGCTTACGACCTTGTTGTCATTTTTATTTGTGCCGGCAGCGTTTATTCTGTTTGCACGCTACCGGGCGTTCGAGCAGGCGCAGTCGCAGGCGCTGGTATAAACCACGAGAATAACACGGAGAGAGCAATGGCTGATTTCAAACGTTTTTCGGAATTCTACCCCTACTACCTGTCGGAGCATGCCAATACCGTGTGCCGTCGGTTACATTTTGTCGGCTCGTGCATAGCCCTGTTGTTGCTGGCCGGTGCGCTGGCGCTGGCCAATCCCTGGTTAGTATTGCTGGCATTCGTGCAGGGCTACTTTTTTGCCTGGGTCGGACATTTTGGTTTTGAAAAAAACCGCCCGGCCACCTTCAAGCATCCGTTTTACAGCTTTCTGGGTGATTGGGTGATGTTCAGGGATATGCTGACGGGTCGCATCCCGTTTTAGTATCACAAAATTTTTCCAACGTGCTTTCGCCCGGCTTGCCGGGCATTTTTTTGATTGGTTATTGGTTTTGTTCGGCCAGCGCCTCCAGGGATTCGAAATACTCATCGTAAAACGCCTGACTGACCTTGTCGAAAGTGTGGGCTTGTCGAAGCCGATCTGCAATTTGTCGAAACGCGTCCGCGTGTTTGGCTGCGGGGGATTTTTTCGATAGCCCGATGTAGACCGGGTTTTCGCCAGTAAAGCTGAAAGCCATTTTTTTGAATTTACCGTGGTATTCGGGGTGAGTGGCGAACAAAAAAAGTGCCTGTCGCTCGGTGGCTATGACAAGATCAATACGCTTGGCCAGTAAACGTCGGAAATTATCGTTAACGTGCGCCGCACTGGACCGGTTGAATAATGTCTTGGTTTGATCGAACGCGGGCCAGTATTGATGTCCCAGAGTGGTACCTACAGTGAGGCCGGCAAGATCTTCAAAGTTGTTTATTGTCAAAGGACTATCATTCAGCGCGTAAAAGCTTTTGGTGGAGTAGTTAAGATAAGGAAACAGGTGCATAAATTCGGCGCGCTCTTGTTTGTAGAGCAGGCCGCCCATGATGTCAGCCTGACCATCGGCAAGCATGCGCAAGCAGCGGCGGAAAGGCGTATTGGGTGTAAAGGTCAGTGTATAGCCCAGCTCCGAGGCCACCAGCTTGATTACATTGACCACGGAACCTCTGGGTGGGCCGGCGGGTGTATCGTAGACAGAGAACGGCGGGTAATGATCTGCACACATCACTAATGGTGGTAGCGGCGATTCCGCACTCTCACCGCTGTGAGTCACGGAGCTAAGCACGAGCAGCAAGCACAAGCCAACGCGGTGCCCTAAATAAAGGCAAATCCGACACCCCATTACTCCGAGTGCCTCAATTGGATCTGGTGTTTTTCGATCAACCGCTCAAATTCTCCGGCAGCGCGTAAACGCGCGATACTGGCGCCAATCTGATCCTTCCGGCCGTGCAACCAGGAGGCTTTGGCTACACCTATGCTATTGACGTTTTGCTCGCGTAAAAACGTTGCCTTCAGCAGTTTGTAGATGGCCGTGCGCTGGTTGCCTGCCGCTGCAGCCTGGTCAACCAGATGTGCGGCGACCGATTCGTTGAGTACGAGAATGTCTATGCGACGAGCATCAAGCAGCCGCAGACCGGCTTCCGGTTGCGGCGCCTGAATCACCATCGGGTGCCGTTCGAACTCGGGCGGGTATTCATAGCCGTTAATCAATCCAACCCGCAGGCGCAATATATCCAATGCCGTTTCGGGCTCCCCGTCAAAATCTGCGCGCGCAACCATGCGCAAGGCTTCAGGTTCTGAATAAGCAAACATGGTCATGTATTCCAGTCGCTCGGGCGTGGGCATGAGACTGACCATCAGGTCCATTTTGCCGGCCTGCATCATCCGCAGGCAGCGCGCAAAGGCGGTGTTGACCGACACGGCCAGGGAAAAGCCGACCTCATCCGCTATCATCTTGAGGGCATCAATCATTGCGCCCTGGGCCTTATTGTTCACGAAGTAGGTGAACGGCGGGTAATGATCAATACACACCGTCGCTGTCTGGGCGCGCGCTGCATTCGCAAACTGCAGCAGCATGATGGCGGCGGTCCAGTGAAGCAGGCGTGTGAGTGCAGATTTCACGGTTGGCAATGTAGGCATCATAAACGTTGTGGGTGTCTCCCCTCAGAGCTTAGCAGATGTTGGCCATAGACCCGTATTGCGGTCAGCGTCCATTATTTCGTCCGATAGGTGGGTGCAATTGATCAATGGGCTCAGATTTGCTTACAACCTATTACCTTCACATGACCGATCCGACTCAGGCGGTATTGACTCCGCTACCCGAGTCAGCTGAATTGACCCGGATTGTGCCGGCTCGGGCGGAAATCAATCAGGCGTTTTACCTGGCGGTGGGGGAGCCCTGGGGCTGGACCGACAAGGCGGACTGGACGGCGAATCAATGGCGTGCCTATGTCCAAGGCCACGGCCATGCACTGGCTGCTACACCGGTTGAAAGCATCCATACCTGGGTTTTGCAGGATAAGGGCGAAGATGCGGGTTACTTTGAATTAGCCCGGTCTGGCACCGAGGCAGAAGTACGCTATTTTGGCTTGCTGCCCAGTGCGATCGGGCGGGGGCTGGGGGCTGGCCTGCTCAGTTGTGCGGTGGCGCAGGCCTGGGCGCTCGGGGTAGAGCGCGTGTGGGTGCACACCTGCACGCTTGACCACCCGGTGGCGTTGGCGAACTATAAAAAACGTGGATTTCAGTTATATCACACCGAAACCGAACCGGTTTGAATCGAGGGCATCACCATGGCAGAACTGACACTGGTCATAGGTAACAAAAACTACTCCAGCTGGTCGTTGCGGGCCTGGCTGTACATGAAAATTAACGACATTCATTTCGATGAAATCCGGCTGCCGCTGGATACCCCGCAATTTCAACGGGAAATCTATCAGTATTCGCCCTCGGGCAGGGTGCCCGCACTTTTACATGGCGACGTCAGGGTATGGGATTCGTTTGCCATTATTGCGTACGTTTACCGCACCTTTCCCGATAGCGCTAACTGGCCCAAAGACAAAGTGCTGGAGGGCATGGCCATTTCAGCCGTGATGGAAATGCACGCCGGTTTCATGGAGTTGCGTAACCACTACCCGATGAATTGCCGTAAAACGCCGTTCAAGGCGCCGCTGCGAGGCAAAGTGGAAAGCGAGTTGTCGCGTCTTGAAACCCTGTGGGGGGACATGCTGGCGGCGAGCGGGGGACCCTGGTTGTGTGGTGATCTGGGGATTGTGGATGCCTACTTTGCACCGGTGTGTATGCGGATCCATACCTACCAGTTACCGGTGAGTGAGCGCCTGAGAGAATACGTTGAACGGGTTCTGGCGTTGCCGGCTATGCAGGAATGGATTGCGGCGGCGAGAGCAGAGACAGACGTTGTCGATGCCGATGAATGGAAAGACGAATAATTAACAGCGGAGAAAAAAATAATGCGAACACCCCATAAACTTTCAGTGTTGGCGCTGGCAGTGGCGACCGGCCTGCTGGTGGGTTGCCAGCCCGAAGGCAAAGAAAAGGCCACGGTTGCCCAGGCAGAAGCGGCTAAAGTGTACGATCAGGCAGCGGCGGACGCGTTTTTAGAAGAAGCCGAAGCCGCGTTGAAAGACACCGCAGAATACGCGTCCCGCGCCAGCTGGTTAGCGGCCACCTACATCAACGGCGACAGTCAGTTTGTAGAGGCCCGCGCGTCTAAGGAATACACCTTGCAGGTGGTGAAGTATGCCATGCAGGTAAAAAACTGGGACGGTGCCCAGGTGGATCCGGTCACCCGCCGCAAGCTGGATGCCTTGCGTCTGGGCCTGAGCTTCCCATCGCCGGCGGATGAGAAGCTGGCCGGTGAGCTCGCGGATATTGGCTCCAAAATGCAGGGGATGTACGGCGCGGGCAAATACTGCCGCGAATCCGGCGAGTGTCTGGACCTGATTCAGATGAGTAACATTCTGGCCGAAGGTAAAGACCCGGCGCTGATGATGGAGGTCTGGACCGGTTGGCGCAGTGTATCGCCACCTATGCGGCCCCTGTATCAGCGCCAGGTGGAAATTGCCAATGCCGGCGCCCAGGACCTGGGCTTTGAAAATCTCTCGGTGCTGTGGCGCTCCAACTACGACATGGCGCCCGATGCCTTTGCCGCCGATGTAGACAAGCAATGGGGCAAGGTCAAACCCTTGTACGATGCCCTGCATTGCCATGTGCGCGCAAAACTGAATGAAGCCTACGGCGATGACGTGGTGCCCGCCACCGGTAAGATTCCGGCGCATATGCTGGGCAATATGTGGGCCCAGACCTGGGGCAATGTGTACGACAAGGTCAAACCCGCCAATAGCCAGAAAAGCTACGATCTGACCAAATTGATTGAAAAAAGTGGCATGAATGAAATCGGCATGGTACGTACGGCCGAGGCGTTTTTCTCTTCATTGGGCTTTGCACCGCTGCCGGACAGTTTCTGGGAAACCTCGCAATTTGTGAAACCGCGTGACCGCGACGTGGTGTGTCATGCCAGCGCCTGGAATATGGACAGCAAAGACGACCTGCGCATCAAAATGTGCATCCAGAAAAACGGCGAAGATTTTCAGACAGTGCACCACGAGCTGGGCCACAACTACTACCAGCGCGCTTACAACCAGCAGCCGTTCCTGTTCCAGGGCAGTGCCAACGACGGCTTCCACGAAGCGCTGGGCGATACCGTCGCGCTTTCGATTACGCCCTCTTATCTGGTGAGCCTGGGCATGCTGAAGGAAGAGCCGCCGGTCTCCGAAGATCTGGGCTACCTGATGCAGATGGCGCTCGATAAAATCGCCTTTTTGCCGTTTGGTTTGTTGGTGGACAAGTGGCGTTGGCAGGTATTCAACGGTGAAATCAAACCCGAAGATTACAACAAGGGCTGGTGGTCGCTGCGCGAACAATACCAGGGCATCACACCGCCGGTGGCGCGCTCCGAGGCTGATTTCGATCCGGGTGCCAAGTACCACATTCCGGGTAATACGCCTTACACCCGTTACTTCCTGGCCTTTATCCAGCAATTCCAGTTCCACCGTTCACTGTGTGAAACCGCCGGCTACGAAGGCCCGCTGCATCGCTGTTCCATCTACAACAACAAAGCCGCCGGCGACAAGCTCCAGGCCATGATGGCCATGGGCACCAGCCAGCCCTGGCAGAACGCCATGCAGGCGCTCACCGGACAGCCCGAACTGGATGCCAGTGCGATCGTGGATTATTTTGCGCCACTGAAGGTGTGGCTGGATGAACAGAACAAAGACCGTCAATGCGGTTGGTGATGTAACGCAATAAAAAAAGCCCGGCACTTGCCGGGCTTTTTTATGCGTGCGATTACTTGATGCCGTGCATGCCCTTTTTGAGGATGGGCGAAATGACGATCATGAACAGACCCACACCCAAACCGACCCACATGAGGAATTCATACAGGCTGGTGTAAGTGGTGAGCAGGGACATGGCATCCGCTGACTCGGCTCCCGAGGTATCGATAGCGGCCATTTTACCAATCCGGGTGGCGACGGTTTCAGACAGGGCTGTGGCCAGGAACCAGGTTCCCATGCTGACGCCGACCACCTTGCCGATAGACAGCTTGGTTACCGCCGACAGGCCCACCGGAGACAGACACAGTTCACCGGTGGTGTGCAGCAGGTAAGCCAGCACCAGCCAGATCATCGCGACTTTGCCCGCATCGTCAGCGAATTGAGCGCCCAACACCAGTGCGCCGAAGCCCAGGCCGGCTTGCATTATGCCAAGACCGAACTTCACTGGCGTTGAGGGCTCCCAGCCGCGTTTGGCCAGCCAGACCCAGAGAGCCGCGAAGGGGATCGCAAACAGCATGATGAAGCCGGCGTTGAGCGAGCCAAACATGGAGGCACGGATTTCGGTGTCGCCCATGTTGCGGTCCAGCACCCGGTCGGCATACAGCGTCATGGAGCCGGCAGACTGCTCAAACAATGACCAGAACACGATGGTTGAAGTGATCAGAATCATCAGCACCACGGTGCGGCCGTATTCGTGGCTGTTGTGGGTTTTGAAGCCGTAACCAATAAACGCCACCAGTCCCAACAGCATCAGGCCGAGCCAGGTATCGATATCGGTAAAGGCCCACACCAGGCCCACGGCCATGGTTACCAGCGCCAGGCCCATGGCCAGCCAATCTGTGCCCTTGTGTTCCTGGTGGGTCATGGAGAACAGGATGATGCCCACAATCGCCACAATCAGCAGGCTGTTCTGAGCCACGTGCACCACCGGCTCGTTCTGAACCAGTAACCACACCAGCGCGAGAGACAGCAAACCGCCGAGGTAAATGGCCCATTCTTTGTTAATGGGGCCAATGAAGGTCTCCTTCAGGCGCGCGGGTTCGGTGGGTTCCGCATGGCCTTCCAGCAGGTGTTGGTACTTCAGGAAGGTAATCAGACCCAGCAGCATGCCGATGCCGGCCGCACCAAAGCCGTAGCTCCAGCCGTAGGTCTCACCTAACCAGCCACACAGGATGGTGGCGATAAACGAGCCGATATTGATGCCCATGTAGAAGATGGTGAAGCCGGAGTCCCTCCGGGGATCCTTCTCGCCGTACAACTTACCCACAATGGTCGAGATGTTGGGTTTAAGGAAGCCAACGCCCACGGTGATCAGTGCCAGTGCGAAGAAAAACACCTTCAGCGCCACCACATCCTGAATCACAATGTCATCCGCCAAAACCGTACCTGCGGCGAGCACAGTGCCGTCGTTCAGGGTAATGGCCTCAGCCAAGGTGGTGCCTGCCGCATAGGTCATGGCCTGAAAGCCCTCGTATGCCATAGTGGCATGACCGGCAGTCAGCAACAGTGCCCCGAACACCACGGCTTTGCGCATGCCCAGGTAGCGGTCAGCCAGCAGGCCGCCGATCAGGGGGAGCGCATATACCAGTCCGGCATAAGCACCAAGCACGTCATAACCGGCGGAGTCAGTAAAAAGGTGGTACTTTGTGAGGTAAAGCAACAGGAGGTACTTCATGCCGTAAAAGGAGAAGCGTTCCCAGAGCTCGGTTGCAAAGCACACGTAAAGCCCTTTCGGATGCCCCAGGAAATCCCCGGAGGCGGAAGAAGTGGTGGCAGCGGTCATGCCGGGTCCTCTTTATTAGATTTTAGTTAGTAATATCAGACGATTAGCAGTCGCGAATCCTCAATGAGCAGTGGATCAGTCCTGAAATGACTTGTGATGTGTTAAAGCGATATGACCTGTCCCTTTGCCCGCGTTGGTGGCGATTTTTGCTCCTGACGGCCTTACTCCTTGCCCTAGGCGGGTGCGTCACCCTTCATATCGAACAACCCGATCAAAAAATAATCGCACAGGCGGTGAGCGGCGCACTGATTCCGGGCTTCGAGCGACGGGACATACCTTCTGCAGATACTGTGTCGCGCTTGAACGACAACATGCGATCGTTTGTGGACGAGTGGGCGCCGGCCTCAATGACCACCAATGACAAGGTAAAGAGCTTGCTTCGAGGCCTGATTTCCAGCCAGGGACGGGCAATTCAATACCGTTCTGACATTACCCTGGATGCGGAATCTACTTTCGAACAAGCGGTCGCCAATTGTCTCAGTTTTTCGATTCTCTATGCGAGTATGGCGGAGTCGGCCGGACTCAGGGTTGCGTTTAATAAAGTGGAAGTGCCACCTTTGTGGGGGCTGAGGGAGGACTCGCTTACCCTGACCAGCTACCAGCATGTCAATGTGATCGTTGAACACCTGGGGTATGACCAGGTGGTTGATATCAATATGCAGGAATACTCGGTTGATTACCCTCAAAAGCGTATTTCCAAAGAGAAAATCATTGCCTTGTTTTACAATAACAACGCTGTCAACGCCATGGACACCGGCGATTATGGACTGGCGATGAGTTATTATCGGGCAGGCTTGGCACTCGATTGGTCGGCATCAGAAATCTGGAATAATCTTGGTGTGCTTCACATGCGCATCAACGAGTATGATGTGGCAGTCGAGCTGTTTAAAATGGCACTTAGCCTGAACACCCGGGAATTGTCCGCCGCCACAAATCTGGTAAGGGTTTATCAGTACCGGGGTGAGAAAGAGGAGGCTGATAAAGTCTTGCGGGCAGTGCAGGGTTATCAGAAAAATAACCCGTACTTTTACTATCGCATGTCGGTCAAAAAGCTGGATGAACGGAATTTCAATGAGGCATTGGCGGACATCAATAAGGCCGTCAAATTGTTGAAAGATCACCGGTTCTATTATGTGAGATCAAGAGTGTTGCAGGCGATGGGTGGCTACGAGGAGTCCATGCAATCACTCGAGCTCGCAATCCAGGTTGCAACCAGTGAATACTACCGGCTGTACTATTTATCAGAAAAAGAGAAGTTTAATGCTAGAGCTGAAGAAGGACGAGCTGGTGTCGGCTCGGAACTCCTTTGATAACCATGGTTGGGCGGTGTTGGAAAATGTATTCCAGAATGACTTCGCTGAGCGTGTTTTTGCGTGCGCCAACGAACAGGTCGGCTGGAATCTGGTGACCCGCATTGAAGGTCAGCACCGGGCCTTCGATGCATCGGCAATGACCTCAGTGCCGGAGCAAAACCTTAAACAATTTGAAAGCCTGGTGGCGGCCGAAGCGCAAGCCGGATTTCAATACATTTACGAACGTATCCCCCTCTACGACCAGTTTATCGCGGGTACCGTCCAGGAGCCTGTTATGCAGGCGCTGATGACTTGTACCCGATCAGCCCCATTTATCGAATCACTGAAGCAAGTCACCGGCGACTCATCAATCAGGTTTACCGACGGCCAGTTTACCCGTTACCGACGGGGGCATTACCTCACACGCCATGATGACAGGAACGATGCAAATGACAGGGTGGCGGCATTCGTCATCAACTTTTCGAAGGCCTGGCATCAGGATATGGGTGGATGGTTGGCGCTGTACCAGAATGAAAGTGTCGAAAAAGTAATGGTTCCCCGCTTTAACAGTATGGTGGTTTTTAAAGTGCCAAGGGATCACGCCGTTACACCGGTGGCGCCTTGGGTTGATGGTTGTCGCTATGCGCTCACGGGTTGGGCGCGCCGGGGTGAGGAGTAACATGCAACCAAACACAGCACAATTGATGCAGGCGCTGGGTGCGAAGCGGTATCAGTATGTAAAAGATGCCATTGAAGCTCAGGGGTCGCCTGAAGCCGCAGATGCCTGCCATCTGATGGCCTTGGCTTGTGATGGCCTCGGGCAAAAGCAGCTGGCGTACAAATACTTTGTGCTTGCGTATGAGCGATCAGGTGCGCATCCGTTAATTGCGCGAAACTTCGCCAGATTTTTGTTCGCCGCTAAGGACTACCGTGCAGCGCTCAAAGTATTCCAGTATCTTCACGCGCACGGTGAAAACGGTACCGTGTTATCCGTTGCGCGTTGTTTGCAGGCGTTAAAGGACCGGTCGGGTCTGAGCGAATGGGTGGCTGCACATCATAACGCGTTAGTTTCTGATTATAGCGGCGCGATGTTTTTGGGCGGGTATTATCGCGGGCGGGATGAGCTGCTGAAGGCAGAGCAGTGCTATCTGCAGGCATTGGCTTTGTCGCCTGGTAAATCCAAAGGTCTGACACAGGTTTGTTTGTCTTCCGTGCTGAGGCTGCAGGGTAAGTCGGCGCGGGCATTGGCAGTTGTTGACGATTGCGAGTTTGATCAGGAGTCTCCAGAGCACCTTGATTGTAAGGCTGGCGCGCTTATCGATCTTGGCAGGGTGGATGAAGGGTTAGCGTTATTTCGACGTCTGGTTGAACAATACCCGAATTACGTTGCTGGTTATTCGGGTTATGCGCACGCGTTGTGGGAATACTGCGATGAGGTGTCAGCGGTTAAAGATACCATCGCCCGGCTGGGCAACGACTCGTCTCCAGATGTTGTGATGGCGAAGGCGGGTTTTTTTATCGAGGCCAAAGATTACGCCTTGGCGCTCGACACTCTGGATTGCGAGGCCTGTGACGATTTACCGGTTGCCCATGCCCTGCGCGCGAATATTCATCACTTACAGAAAGATTACCGCGTGGCCCGGAGCTGGTACGAAACGGCATTCCAGCAGTTTCAATATCAGGATCCGGATTTTATCAATGCCTATTGCCGGCACCTGATTGAGTGTTCGGACATAGAGCTGGCAGAGCGTCACTTGGTAGCATTGCGCCAGCATTTTCCGCTACACCAGGAAACCATTGCGAATTTAAGCGTTTGTTGGCGCTTAATGGGGGATGAAAGAGAGTTTTTATATTGCGACTACGACCGGTTTGTCAGGGAATACCCGATTTGGGGTGACGAGGATGCAGAGCAGATCTGCCTGTTGAGTGATCTGCTTGGCGGCTTGCACAAAGCGCATCGAGAACCCCTCAGGCAGAGTTTGCGGCATGGTTCGCAAACTCCGGGGATGCTGTTTGGCCGGGATGAGCCCATATTGCAGCAGCTGCAGTCGAAAATAATGGCAGCCGTCAGCGCTCATTCTCAGTATCTTGCGACGGTTGTGGACCAAAGCCACCCATTGTTTCGTCACGGGCAGGACATTCGGTTCGTCAGCTCCTGGTCAGTCAAATTAAAGCCTGGTGGCGCTCATGTTAATCATATTCATCCCAAAGGTTGGCTGAGTTCCGCGTTTTATATCGCGTTACCGTCCGAGTCGGAAAAAGCCGCCGGCGGTGGTTGTATTCAGTTTGGCCAGCCACCGGAAGTTCTCGGTTTGAATTTGCCACCGCGCCGTGTCATTCAGCCTAACGTGGGCAATCTGGTGCTGTTTCCTTCCTACATGTGGCACGGTACTACGCCCTTTTATGACGCAGAGCAGCGCATGACGGTTGCATTCGACGTGCAGGCAGACTAGTAGCGGTAGATTCCGCCGCTCATTTTTCAGCGCAGCGCGAGGCCCATGCCGCTTTATCCGATACTGCTTCGGCTGCGTCTGTTTGCGTTCTCCTATTGCCGATCTCCAGACGTTACATTTTCTGGTGAGATTCACTGGCGCCGAGCCGGCGCTGGTTCTGTTCCTGCCGCTTACATGTTCTGAGAGCCTTTCGTTGTGGACGCTGCTTCCGTACTTTGCCTGATCATGGGCTCATAATCTGCACGAGTGGTTATTGTGAATAAAGGGCAGTGCCGGTTGCGGAATGGTTCGCTGCCATTAATCGGCCGACGTGATGCGTTTGCCGTTTGCTTTGAGTGGATGATAAATCAGGATTTTTATTCGGGCCCGGAAAATCCAAAGGCCGCTGAAGAAGATTACAAACAGTGCAGACAAAAAAATAGCGGGCCGAGGCCCGCTATTTTGGTTCAAGCTCTATTAGAACTTGATTTTAGCGCTTGCGAAGACGTAACGACCCAGCTGGTCGTAACCACCTGGCGCGTTAGCATTCAGGCTCAGAGTAGAACCAACCATTGGTGGCTCTTTGTCCAGAATGTTGTTCACGCCAACGGTCAGACCGAGGTGCTCGTTAATGTCCGCAGTTGCAGTCAGGTCAAAGTAGTGAACGCCTGCAACCTTGCCGCCTTTGCCAACCAGGATCTGGTCGGTAGTGCCCGCAGTACCATCGGTGTTTTCATAGTCCATTTCACCGTTGTAGCGCCAGCGCAGAGACACGCTGTACCAGTCGCGGTTATAGCTTGCGCGAGCAGTGTGGCGCCAGGTTGGCATCTGGCAAGAAATGTTGATGGTGCCTACACAGTCGTAGGTTGCGTCAGGGTTAATACCTGGCAGAGGCTCAACTTCGCTCTTCAGGTTGTAGCCGCCGATGATGGAGTAGTTCATGAAACCACCCAACAGATCGTGCTGGTACTGAGCCTGAACGTCGAAACCTTGACGGGTCAGGTTACCGAAGTTAGCAGTCAGGTTTTCAACATAGCCGGAAGAGGCTGGGTCGGAACCTACCCACAGGTCGCCAGAGGCGCTACGGTTTACCTTGCCACACAGGAACGGATCGCCAGTGGTCGCACAGAAATTCAGAATGGTGCTGGCGCCGATGGTGCCAATACGGTCTGCGATTTCAATGTTGTAGTAGTCCAGGCTGATCTGCAGATCGTCGATAGGAGTCGCCACTACACCCAGGGTGTAAGTGTCGGCTTCTTCTGGATCCAGGTCTGGGTTACCACCTGCGAACTGGTTGTACTGGGCAGCAGGGCTCTCAGAGATGGTGCCGTACTGGCCGGCGCTCACACCGGTGTTAGCACACTGTGCTGCAGTCAGCTCTGGATCTTCACCAGCACATGGGTCGTCGCCGCCCCACAGACCAATGCTCTGGTCGCTGAACAGTTCGCTGATTGATGGACCACGGATCGCGTGGTTGAAACCACCGCGGAAGCGGAACATGTCTGTTACCTGAGCGGAGAAGCCCAGCTTGTATGAGCTTACGCCACCGGAAGTGGAGTAATCAGAGTAACGATAGCCCAGGTCGAAAGACAGGTTCTGCAGAGGACCATCGGTTTCCAGTACCGGAATGATGGATTCGAAGAACAGTTCTTTTACGCTGTAGCCGCCGCTGATTGGTGCACGCGGGCCACCCAGACCGGTGAAGTTACCTTCAGCCATGTTGGTGTCGGAGATTACAGTGTAATCCTCGTCGCGGTGTTCAAAACCAGCTACCAGAGAGATGGCGTCCTGTGCGGAAGGCACGGTCACACCGATGTCACCGGTAATGTAGGCACTGAATACCTTCAGCGAGGTGGCACCCGTACGGATACCTACACCGCCCATGGCAGCAGCTGCGTCTGGGTCAATACCGTTAACGTTGTAGTTCCATACGTCGTAGTTCTGACAGCCAGCGAAAGAGCCAGCAGGGCAGCCCAGCAACGCCTGACCTACGCGGTCAGTGATGAAGTCGTTACGGTTTGATTCGCTGGACGCGGTACGGCCATACAGGTAGGAAACGTCGTAGCTCCAGGTGTCATTAATGTCACCTTCCATACCGGTTACGATACGGAATGAGGAGCTCTCGATGTCGGATACACGTGGGCCGCCTTCAACGTTACGCTTACCAACGAAGAAGTCCAGAGTCTGCGACGGGTCGATGTAACCGGTCACGGTCTGAGTAGTACCGGTAGCGTCGGTGTACTTAACGTCACCGTGGGTAGCGAAGGTGCTGCAGTAGTCAGACAGCAGCGGGTCGGTACAATCCAGGGTCAGGGTGTTGGCGAAGAAAGTACCAGACTCTGCAATCTGAACAGAGGTGTTGGTGTTCGCAAACATGGTTTCTACGTAGGGTTTGAAATTGTCATTGATTTCAAACGACATCGAACCACCCATGGTGTAACGCTCGTCAGGGCGCTGGTAGTGGTTGATGGGCGCGTAGTTGTATGCAGGGCTGAAACCGTCGGTCCAGGCGTTGCTGCCGTTTTTGTGGGCGAAGTTGGAAACAATCACCTGGCCATCTGGAATGTAAGTACCAGGGTTATTTTCGTCTTCGATGTAGTTGATGATTGGGTTGCCGCCGGCGTCCATCACAGAGTAGTCGGTGATGAAGTTAGGGTTGATGGCGGTACCAGAACCACCACAGGCAGTACCAGCAGCATTCAGGGCACAGGAAGAGTAGTCACGCGCACCTTGGCGCAGCTCTTCGTTCTTACGCCAGGTAACATAGCCCATTGCATGGCCTTTACCGTCGGCGAAAGAGGAGCCCAGGGCCAGCTCGATGTTGTTGGACTTGCCATCGAAGCCAGAGCTACCTGTGGGGTAGTCGAAGCCGCGGGCGTCCATCAGGCCTTGGATGTAGTCGTTGTCGTTGTTGTGCTGGTAAGCAGAGGTACCCAGGTTCAGGCTCACACCTTCGAAGTCAGTGTCGAGAATGAAGTTCACAACACCGGCCATAGCGTCAGAGCCGTATACCGCAGATGCACCACCGGTCAGAACTTCAACGCGCTTAACCAGCGCAGCTGGGATCTGGTTCAGGTCGCGCGCTTCACTGCGGATACCACCGGGCTGGAGACGGTGACCGTTTACCAGTACCAGAGTACGCTGAGAACCCAGACCACGCAGGTCAGCGGTAGCGTAACCAACGGTTGGGTTAACAGTGAATGAGTCGAATGCAGGAGAGAGCTGAGGCAGAGTGTTCAGCAGGTCTTCTACACGAGTAGTACCAGAAAGCTGGAACTCTTCCTGTGCAACGCTTGCAACGGGGCTGGATGCAACCAGGTTGGCGTCCTTGATACGGGTACCCGTAACAACAACTTCTTCCAGCGCGTCCAGGCCGTCTTGTGCAGCAACGGGCATTGCAGCCAGTGCAGCGGCACCAGCGGCACCGATTGCAGCCAGCTTGATCGCTGTAGCTAGTTTAGTGCGTTTAACCATTATGGCTTCCTCATATATATGTTCTTATTTGGGGCAAAAACGCCGGGGCAATTCCTGCCACAGCCCATATGACGAAGCGTATTGGGGGCCCCTCAATAATTTTTTGCCATAAAACGAAACTTATTTAAGGCGGCCAGAGGGTCAGAACTTGAGGCTCAGTCGACCGTACCAAAAGCGGCCTCTGAGGTCGTAAGTGCGGGGATCGGTGTTGTCGTTGAAGGCGGATGCAACAAAGGGGGCTGGCTTGTCCAGCAGGTTGTCGGCACCCAGAGTAATACGCAGCCCCTTCTGGATAGCCAGGAGATAGTTGAACTGGATGTCGTGGGTAATCCAGCTACTCACCTCCCGTGGAATGTCTGACTTCGGCAGCGTTTCGTCCAGCGGGCTTATGTAGTTGATGGTGTAGTGCAGATCCAGCCCTTCCTGTTGCCAGTGAAAACCGGTATTGGCCTTCCATTGGGGTAAGGCGCCCCGGCCTTCGCTGGCGGCATCGCGGAAGCTGCCGGCCAGCTCTGTAGCGTCTGAGGTAGGGGATTGCTGATCTTTGTAGCTCATCAGGTGAGCCGCATTGAGTGAGATGCTGGCCAGCCCTTCATCAATGAGGTGCTGGTATTTGATGGTCATATCCACGCCGTTCAACGAGCGTTTGCCGATGTTGACGTATTTTGCGTCAATGCGCTCGATATCGCCGTCGCCATTGCGGATCACGCGGTCGGCCAGTTCGCCGGTGCTGGCATTGTGATTGACGATGTATTGGGCGGAGGCATCGACCACGTTGCGTTGGTCAATCCAGAAAATATCGGAGCTGGCGCTGAGCCCGGGCAGTTCATTAGGGGACCAGAATATACCCAGGGTCCGGTTGGTGGATTGCTCGGGTTTCAGATCGCGCGAGCCGCCGAATAACGTCAGGAACTGATTCCGGGTGGGGTCGCTGGCCTGTGAGCAGCCCGGCAGGACGCCGACATTGGCCGGTATGGCACAGGGGTCGTCGATGAATTGCTGTGATTGCTGACCTCCCAGGTGGACCTCGTGCAGGCTTGGAGCCCTGAATCCCCGGGAGACAGTGCCTCTCAGAGTAAGCCCGCGGATTGGCTCGTATTGCAGGCCGAGCTTGGGCGTGGCGGCCGCACCGAAGTCGCTGTAGTGGGAGGCCCGTCCCGCGAGATCCAGATTCAGGGTTTTTGCCCAGGGTTGGTCTGCGAGTAGCGGAATGTGGAGTTCGGCAAACATTTCGGCTATGCGGCGTTCGCCCTTGGTGGCACCGGTTGCGCTGCCGCCAATCAGGAAATCGTCGATGGCAACCGGCGAAGGGTTGCTTTCAGTGGATTCAAACCGCAGTTCGAAGCCGCTGGCCACCAGCCAGTCGCCCTGGCGGGTTTCGAGCAGGGTGGTATCCATGGAAAAGGAGCCGCCAATCAGCTGGCTGAAACCGCGGGTGCTGCTCTCGCTGGCGATATAGTCGGACATCGCCGGCGTTATTGCGCCTGGCCCGCCGAACAGATTCAGGGCAACGCACTCCCCCGTGCATTCGTCGTTGGGCCCCAGTGCATTCCGAAGGCGGGCGCCGCTGGCAAGGCCGGTATAGTGGAGGTTTGCGTCGGTGCGGGACCAGAATTGGTTGAATTGCCAGCGCACCAGGTCATTGTCGCCTTCGAGCCCCCAATTCAGCCGATAAGCGTCAGAGCGATAGGTCTGCACCCGGTTGCCCAGTGCCAACAAACGCACGCGGGCGTCGTCAATGGTTGCGCCAAACGGGTTGTATGCCTGTGTGGCGTCAATGGTCAGCGGCTGATCTTCGAAACGGGTGAACAGTGGCGTGGGGGCCAGGGTGATGACGGCTTTGGTGCCGGTATAGGACAGATCGGCAAAGGCACTCACCGTGTGGTTGAATTCGTAGCGGCCGGAGCTGAACAGGCTCGATCGTTCGGACGGTGAAGTGGAGGAGGTGTAGGCCGCATAATCAAACAGATCTTCGGCATTGACCGGCCGGTAATCGTCTGGGCTGTTGCCCGGGCGGTTGTTGATGAGGGTTACGATGGTTTCGTCGGGCAGGCTGAACCGTCCATCCGGGGTAGCGGTGGAACGCAGGTCCACGCCGCCTTGATGGCGCCCGTCAGCACTGCGTGAGACGGCCCGGTCGCGGCTGAATATAGCGCCCTGTTTGAACAGCGATGCAGAAACCATGACCGAGGCATCTTCGCTTTGGTTGCCCCAGAGGAAATTGGTGGTAGAGGTGCGCAGGTCGTCGCGCGAAGTCTCGCCGTAGAACTGTTCCAGCTCCAGACCTTCGTAATTGGGTCTCAGGATAATGTTGATCACACCGGCAATGGCGTCTGAGCCATAGACTGCGGAGGCGCCATCTTTGAGGATCTCAATCCGGTCTACGGCGTTGGGTGGAATGCTGTTCAGGTCTATGGCATCGCCGGCCATGCCCGAATAGGCGGTGCGCTGGCCATTGAGCAGCACCAATGTGTTGTTGGCCGGCAGGCCTCTCAGGGTCACCGTCGCCGTGCCGTCGCCTCCATTGCTGATGGCTGTCGACGTGCTGTTGCCGGCTACCGTCGGAATAAATTTAAGGAATTCTCCCAGAGTCTGGGCGCCGCTGGCCGCCAGTTCGGGGCCGGAAATCACGTCCACGGGTGATGCGCTTTGTGCGTAGCTTCGCCGTATTCTGCTGCCGGTCAGTCGCTGACCCACCACTGATACTTCTTCGAGGTTACGCGCATGAGTGGGGGGCGCAGCGCCGGTTGCTTGCTCCAGGGCCACAATGGCAATGACTTGCTTGTTGATGATTTTATAGGTGAGTCCTGACTCAGCCAGAAGCAAATCCAGTGCCGCCAGCGTCGACATCTGTCGGGGTTCCTGGCCTATGGCGCTGTAGCGTGCAGGCGTAGGGATGCCCGCGAGTAATCTGGAGGGGAATACAATACTCACGTCACTCTGGCGCCCGAGCTCAATCAGGCTTTCGGACAGGGGGCGGGCGGCCTCGGACATCACGGATCCGGCAGGCAGGGCGACCTGACTGTCCAGGGCCCCATAGGCCGCAGGCGCGATCAGGTACTGATTGGCGCATAAGCCGGCCAACCAGGCGGTATATTGCAGTGTTCTGCGCATCTCTCTCGCTTGGGCAGCCTGGCTGCCTCGTTCAGTGCCTAGTGGACTGATTTTCTTATAGAAATAGCAAATCCCCGATCGGTGTCGGGGTTATCAGAAAGGTTATAACTTATTCGGCGGGGAGGTACAAGCGTGGCGAGAGGCCTGAGTCGTCGCGTGACAGGTTAAAGCTGGTTACCAGGCCATCCAGGGTGCTCTCTGGCGATTGCAGGCTGAAGGTGCCTGAGACCCGCAAGCTGCGCAACGACGGGTCGGATGCATCAACCGGGGTATGCAGGTAGCGGTTCAGCTGGTCGATCGCTTCGGTCAGGGGCTTGTTCTCAAGCACCAGCAGCTGGTTGCGCCATGCCAAAGCGCTACTGGCATTGGTGGCAATGACCTGGCTCAGACCGCGTTGATTGATCTGCAGTTTCTGGTCGGCTTTCACCAGTTTGTGCTCGGCTTTGATTTCCGGCTGGGTCTGGTGTTCTTTGACGCTGACAATACCTTCTACAACGGTCACATCAATACTGTCTTCCTGTCGATTGACGGAAAACGCCGTACCGACCGCGGTCACTGTACCTTTATGAGTGTCAACCACAAAAGGTCGCTGGCGATTGGACGCAACTTTGAAAAAGGCTTCGCCCTGATCGAGGGTCAGTAGCCGCAGGTCGTCCCGGTATTCGATACGGATGCGTGAATTGGTATTGAGTTTCACGCTCGATCCATCGTTCAGGGCGATCTCGCGTTGTTCCCCTATGGTGGTAGCGTAATGTTCGCTGGCACCGGGCGCGGGCGCCAGATCCAATTGCAGTGCACCAAAAACCACCACCAGTAAGGCGCTGGCAACCGCGACAGCTTGCCAACGGAACCAGCTAAATGCGCCGACGTCGGAGGAACTGGATGCTGGTTGAAATTGGCGCAATGTCGCTTGCGTCTGAGCGGAATAGGCGAGCGCACCGGCAACCTGCCAATCTTGCAGGGCGGCGTCGAAGGCTGCTTCATGGGCTTTTGACTGGTTCAGCCAGCGTGAGAAGCGGCGTTGGGTCGCGTCAGATGCCGCAGGCGAACGCAGCTTGACCACCCATGCGGTAGCCTCGTCGTTGAGCTGTGATGTGTATGCCTGAGACACGTCTAGTTTCCTGTTAAACACTTTGCGCTCTGTTATGGTGCAAGTTTTATTGCAGCAGCGCGGTCAATCGACTGTTAAAAATGACGTTGAACCAGTAGTGGGTCATCGTTCCCGGCTCGACTAAAAGCCTCTATAAGTATCCTAGCCGCCTGCGATCATGTCAGCTGTTAACTGAGGCGTGTCGTCGCACTAAGGCTCCATTTGATCGCATAAGCTACTTAATTTGTGAATTTATTGCGTCTTTGCAATAAAAAACAACGTTTTGTGCTTCGTCAGCGGCGCGCGATGTTAGCACACTTGTCGCAAAAGTGGCACTTAAGTTGTGCGCTAGTTGATTATTTGACGAAGAGGGCTCGCAAGGGCGCAAAAAAAACTGCTAAAAATCGGTTTTTTTTTTAAATTTCGCTAGCACCGACCCTTTCTAGTGCTTTTCTGCACGCTTTTAGTGCCTGAAGGATGTATTTTTCGACACTCGACACTGAAATTCCCATGTCCTGTGCAATTTCTGCATAGGAAAGTCCTTTAATACGGTGCAGCAGGAACGCCTGTCTGCACTTGAGCGGCAGTTTGCCGATGGCCCGCTCCATTTCATCCAGCTGTTGTTTGGCTCCCAGCAGACGCTCCGGCGTACAGTAGTCGGGTTGTGCGCCCGGCACCTCATAGTCAGCCAGCTGCCGGGTGACTTCGCCTTGCAGGTAGTTGGAGTGCAGTTTTTCCCGCCGGATCTGGTCGATGGCCAGGTTTGATGCGGTCTGATAGAGGTAGGCTTTTGGATTATCCAGCTCACCCGCTTCAGCCAGACGCTGGATACGAATGAAGGCATTCTGGGCAATGTCTTCGGCGTCTTCTGCGCTTTTGAGTTTTTTGGTGAGGTAGCGCACCAGTCCGGTGGCATGGCTCTCAAACAACTGTTCCAGCTTGGATTTTCGGGATGGTGCCATGTAACGGGCTGTCTTTTTTCCAATCGGGTCCGTTGATGGGTTGCCGGCCACTGGGAGGGCGTTCAGGCAGGTAGGGTTTTATACCATAACGCCAATCACTAGGACAGTGCTTGCAAGGTTGCGTTACACTGCGCCTTCTTTTTTATTGTTGTTGATCAATGGGCTCCGCGCATTATCGGAGGTCTTGTCACGCGTTTATTCGGGGCGGTTGGATGATAAATGCAGCATTTCATGTGTTGGCTTGGGGCTTGGTGATTGCACTGGTCTGGTCCAGCTGGTTCCGCGAGCCTGCGCCGGTCGAGCCGCCGTTCAGGGCGGTCGCACAGTTGGATGGTGGTTATTACTTAATTGGTGCCCAGTCGGATGCGACCCCGCAATTTGGTTTGCTGAAATATGACCAGCAGGGCCTGGGCTTCCGGCGTCTGCTGTTGGAAGACTGGGATCAACAGCTCACCGGTGAATTGCGCGCGCTTTGTGCCGTGCCGGGGTACGCGGGCGAAGTCATTGCGTTGCTGGGGTTGGCAGATCAGCGCAGCCGGCTGGTGCATTTGCAGATCAGGCGTTGGAGCGGTAATCCGAAAAGCGCCATATTGAGTGCTGTCGATATCGATCGTGGCAACGAATGGCGTAGCATGGCTTGTGGTGAAGCGAATCAGCAGTGGATGGCTATTGCCCTTTCCGGCCCGGGTGCGGATGGTGCGGCTGAGTTGCGTGGACGGTTACAGTTTGAGCCACTGGCGCTGGCGGATACCCGTGTGGTCGACAGCGCTGAGGCGGTGCCCAGCGCGCTATATCGTGCTGCCGACGGGGTGTGGCGCAGCTACCCGACAGCGACGGGGAGCCGGATTACATTTACCCCGACCAAAGGTGTTGAGCTACCGGCATATCGGGTAGACGGGTTTTCCATTGTCGGTCTGGCGGCGGGCGCAAAGCCTGACGAAGTCAGTTTTATCGCGGCCGACGAGGGCATGGGGAATCTCTGGCGACCATTGGGGCCATTTCCTCAGGCCGCCGACGGCTCAGCCAAGTAAGGCGTCCATGTCGTCATCGAGCGCCTGGGTCTCATCCAGCGAGGCAATCAGCGCGTCCGCGTCGATATTGAGTGCGTGTGCCACATCGCGCGGGAATTCTTCGATCATGGCGTCGCGGTGCTCGCAGGCATTCAGGTTCAGGATGAAGTTGGCCAGATAGATGACGGCGGCATAGGGCGACGCGTCGGCGTTTGAGATGGGAGTCAGCTGAGCGCGAATGGCAATGACCATCTCATTCGGAAACTTCCAGCGCTCAGCCAAGGCGCTGCCGGCTTCGGTAAAGTCAAATCCCAGCTGATCAGATTGCCGCGCAGCACGTGCGCTGCTCTGCTGCTCCTGATGATCGATCGATTGAGCCTGCTCCGGCTTGAGCAGATGGATCAGCAGGCTGCCAACGTTATGCATCATGCCGCAAGTGAACGCCACCTCACGGTCCAGTTTGGCTTTGGGCGCCAGCCATTTGCACAGGCTCGCAACGGTGAAGCTGTTTTTCCAGAATTGCCTGAGGTCAAAATGCTCGGGCGCCTTAAAGGCAGACGTTAATCCCGATGCCAGCACCAGTGTTCGCAGGGCATTGAAGCCCAGCACCACCACAGCATCATTGACCGACCCGACTTTCCTGTTGCCGCCGAAGCGTGCGGAGTTTGCCATGCGCAGTACTTTGGCGGTGAGGGCCTGGTCGGCGGCGATTTTTTTGGCGATTTCATCGATATTCACATCTGGATCGCCAAAACTCTCGATCAGTTCCTGTACCACCTTGGGAATAGAGGGGAGTTGTTGAGCGTTATCTAGCAAGGACTGCAATGACATAGTGACCTCCTGAACAATGTCTGTAGGTTAGTTAAGGTTTTCGGGCTTCGCCAAACAGGTTTGGCTCAGGCGGCTACACTTGCCTTTAAAGGCGCCGGGGACACTACATGGGAGCAGGACAGTTACAAGCGGGTTACCAGTTGCGGCTCTGGGCTATTGCCCTGGGCGGCCTGGCCTTCAGCTTCCTGTTGATTGCTCAACTGGCGGTGCGTTACTGGTTTCACGTGCCCGCCATGCAGCAACTGGTGGACGTGGCAGATCAGAAAGACCGGGCCAGGATCGAGTCATTTTTATCCAGCCATATGGCGAGCCTGATCAGCCGGGCGTCAGACAATGCTGTCTGGGATGACGCCTACGATTTCGTGCAAAATCCCAACGAGCGGTTTATCGCGCGCAGTTTTGATGCGCGATCCCTGGCCGACAATGAAATCAGCGGCCTGGGTTACATCAATGCCGCGGGCAAGGTGCTCTGGTCGCTCGGTTATGACTGGGCGCAGCCGCACGATGGCCGGCCTGCGCTGGATCACCTGCCCATGACTGATCCGCAATTGCTGGAGTATCTGCTGATTCCACCCCTGGTGCCGGAGCGCGATTCTTTCGAAACCCGCTCGGGTTATCTGGCTACATCCCGGGGGCCGTTAATGTATGCATCGGTGCCGGTATTGCCTACAAGTTTTGGCGATGGCACTCAGGCCAGTGTGGGCGTATTAGTGGTCTGGCAATGGTTGGATCAGGCATTCTGGCAGCGCGCTGCAGAAACCACCCAGCTCGAAGTGAGCGCCCGCTTTTTGCCCCGGCAGCTGGCCTCGCTTAGCCCCCCTTTTGAAGAGCTGCGGCCGGGAGCGCGCTCGGTGCGCAATCGCGACAATCAGCTTGCCTGGCTGCTTGAAGGACCTGCCGGCGCGTTGATGCTGGTGGTGCTGGAGTTGGGCAGCCCGCAATTTGATAGCGGTGTGATTTCAGATGCGTTATTGGTGGGGATGCTGGCTGCCGCCTTGCTATTGCTGGTGCTGGGTACCTGTGTGCGGTATTGGTTGATACTTCCATTGATCAGCTTGCGTGGGCAAATGGAGGCGTTACAGCGCGAGGGCGATTACAGTCAGCGGCTCCAGGTCAACAGCTATGAAGAGCTGGAGGGACTGTCCGATCAATTCAATCAGTTGTTGGACGAGGTTCAGCGCCAGCAGGCCATGGCCCAGCGGCGCCAGGCCGAATTACAACTGGCGTCGATTTCGGATGGCCTGACCGGATTGGCAAATCGGCGTTACCTGGATCAATTCATGGACGAGAGTTGGGCGAGGGCCAAGCGCGACAGGATAAGTTTTTGCCTGCTGCTGGTGGATGTGGATTATTTCAAGGATTTTAACGACCACTACGGCCATGACGAAGGCGACCAGGTGCTGCGCAGCATTGCTCGGGTGTTACGTGAACATCAGCCCCCGCAAGATGCGATTGCCGCGCGCTATGGTGGCGAAGAGTTTTGTCTGATAGCGGTAGGGCTGGAAGTGTCAGAGTTTGAGGCTCTGTGCGATGGCCTCCGGCGAGGCATTCTGGGCCTGCACATTGCACATGCGAAATCTGAACTGGGTGTGGTGACGGCGAGCTTGGGCGCGGTGTTCATTGATGCTCAGGAGGTACGACTGCCGAATTTGTCGGGTCGCAACGCCTTGCGCACGATGTTCAAGGCTGCCGATAGCTGTCTGTATGAGTCCAAGCGGGCGGGACGCAATCAGGTACGGACCTGCGATTGGCGCGGCCTGAATGGCAGTTGATCAAATTCCACTCAAACTCAGCGCATGCTATACTCCGCCGCCTTAAATTCTGCTGAGTAGTTAGGTTTGATCGTAAAATTCATAAAAAATCTGGTGTCTAACGACAGCAGTGCCGGTACCAAGCCAGCTGCCGGCTCGGCTAAACGGCCCAAAAAAACGGCCAACAAGCACCAGGCGCAATCATCTCCTCAAGCCGGCGGCGCCAACGCGGCGGGCGGCGAGCGCAAAGGGCGGGGTAAGCGACGCAGCGGAAAACGCCGCGATTCCCAGGATTCCCGGCCAGACAACAAGCTTGCCCAAGCAACGAAAAAAGCCGATCAGGCACCGTGGGATCCTTCGCAATTTAAAGTTGCCCCAATGCCGGGTAAAACCCGTTTCCACGATCTCGACTTGCCCGATCCATTGCTGCACGCGATTGCAGATCTGGGCTTCGAGTATGCCTCACCGATTCAGGCGCAGTCCTTACCCTACGCGCTGAACGGCGATGACCTGGTGGGCAAGGCACAAACCGGTACGGGTAAGACCGCCGCCTTTTTGTTGGCCATCATTGATGAGTTACTCAATAACCCCATCGAAGGTGAACGCTTTGCCGGCGAGGCGCGGGCATTGATCATCGCCCCCACCCGGGAGCTGGTGATTCAGATTGCCGAAGACGCCAAGGCGCTGACCAAATACACCGACCTGACCGTGCATACCCTGGTGGGTGGTATGGATTACGGCAAGCAGCAACAGCGGTTGCACAGCGAATTGGTGGATATTCTGGTGGCCACCCCCGGTCGTTTGATTGATTTCACCGGCAACCGCGATGTCTATCTGGACCATGTGGAAATCCTGGTGCTGGACGAAGCCGACCGTATGCTCGACATGGGCTTTATCCCGCAGGTGCGGCGCATCATCCGTCAGACGCCACAAAAACACATGCGTCAGACGTTGTTGTTTTCCGCCACTTTCACCGACGATGTGCTCAACCTTGCCAATCAGTGGACCATAGACCCGGTGCGGGTGGAGATTGAACCCGAATCGGTTGCCACTGATACGGTCGAGCAGCACATTTACCTGGCCAGCACAGAAGAAAAATACACACTCCTGTATAACCTGTTGAAGCAGGACGAGGTCGAGAGCCTGATCGTGTTCGCCAACCGTCGCGACGAGTGCCGTCGGCTGCACGAACAATTGGAGGCACACGGCTTTAAAGCGGGACTTTTATCCGGTGAAGTGGCGCAGAACAAACGCGTACGCACGCTGGATGCGTTCAAAACCGGTGAAATGGAAGTGCTGGTGGCCACCGACGTGGCCGGTCGCGGCATTCACATCGATGGCATCAGCCACGTGGTGAACTTCACCCTGCCGGAAGAGCCGGAAGATTATGTGCACCGCATCGGTCGTACCGGCCGCGCCGGTCGCCATGGTGTATCGGTGAGCTTTGCCTGTGAAGACGATGCGTTCCGTTTAATGCCAATTGAAGAGCTGTTAGGCCAGAAGCTCAAGTGCGAGCAACCGCCCGAGGCTTTGTTGGCGCCTACACCAGAGCGCTTACCGCCCCAGCGTCGCAGCCGCAGTGGCGGCGGCCGCCCCGGTGGTGGCAGGCCAGGCGGGGGCCGTCGTCCGGGTGGACGATCGGGCGGTAGCCGCGGTCAGCGCCGCTAGCTCATCACTGCAAGAAATGACAAAAGCCCCGGTTTGACGCCGGGGCTTTTTCGTTATTGGGGCAGATGGGAGGATATTGACTAGACTGGAAACTAAGATTGCGTTCCGGTGAAACCCATGGCAGCTAAAAAGCGGATTCTGGTAGTAGAGGACAGCCCCCTTGTGGCCAAGGTCGTGCGTCATGTGGTGAATCACGATGCTGAGCTCGAGGCGGTTTACGCCGCCAGCCTCGCGGAGGCCAGAACTATTCTGGCGGCCGAGGCAGGCCAGCTGTTTGCTGCACTCGCCGACCTGAACCTGCCCGACGCGCCCGATGGCGAAGTCGTGGATGTAATCCTGGATGCCGGTGTGCCCACCATTGTGCTCACAGGCAGTTATGACGAGGAGCGCAGGAAAAAAATCCTGGCCAAGGGTATTGTGGATTATGTGGTCAAGGAGGGGCGCTATTCCTATGAATATGCGTTGGGTGTAGTCAAGCGATTGGTGTCAAACCAATCGATTTCGGTGCTGGTGGTGGACGACTCGGATGTGTCCCGCACTTATATCAGCGAGTTATTACGGCGTCAGGGATTTCAGGTGCTGGCCGCTCAGAATGGCGTTGAGGCGATCAAGCTTTTGCTGGCCAACGACGCGATCCGGTTAATCATTACCGATTACCACATGCCAAAGATGGACGGTGTGGAATTGGTGAAGAATATCCGCCATAAATATGAAAAAAGTGATCTGGTGATTATTGGTCTGTCGGGCCAGGATCAGCCGTCTCTGTCGGCCAAATTCATCAAAAATGGCGCCAACGATTTCCTTAACAAGCCATTCAACTACGAAGAGTTCACCTGTCGCGTGCGTGCCAACGTGGAGTCGTTGGAGCTGATTCAGCAGATCAAGGAAGCCGCTTACCGGGACTATTTAACCGGCGCCTGGAATCGCCGTTACTTTTTCGAACAGGGAGAGGCGCTGTATCGGGAATGCGTTGAAACCCGGAAGCCGTTGGCTGCGGTGGTGTTGGATCTGGATCGGTTCAAGGCGGTAAACGATGAATACGGGCATGAGGCGGGTGATCAGGTGCTGTCGGTGGTTGCCCAGCAGTTGCATCAGGGGCTGAGCCGGTTTTTATTTGCCCGTGCCGGCGGCGAGGAGTTTGTCGCCCTGTTGCCGGGATTGGACAATGATCAGGCAGCCTCACTGATTTCACGGTTGCGGCAAATGGTGGCGTCTCAACCGGTGGTGCTACCCTCAGGAGAAGAACTTTATGTCTCCTTCAGCGCGGGCGTAACAAACGACCTGCGCGATAGCCTTGATCACCAGCTGGCGCTGGCCGATGAATACCTTTACCGGGCCAAAGAGGCTGGCCGCAACATTGTCATTGGCGATGATGATGAGGATTAGCGTTCCAGCAATCGGCTCGGATCAATGGGCTTGCCATTGATGTCTTTTAACCACAGCACGGTGGCGCCCGCCACCGCGATGGGCATGACAAAAATATTCAGCACCGGCACCATGTTGCCCAGCATCACTAAGCCACCAAAACTGTAACAGCCGAGGGTTTGTGTGCCCAATTGGCTGCGCAGGGTTTTGAATGGGGTTTTGTGATTGTCGGCGGCATAGTCGGTGTATTGAATTGACATGCACCAGGCCCCCCAGAGGACGCCGATAATGGGTGCGAACAGTTGGATCAGCGGAATAAACGCCAATACAAACATCAGCAGCAGAATCAGTATGCCGCGAGAAATGAAATACCAGAGTTTGAGCAGCTCGCGCAGCAGGGTTCTGGGAATCATCTTGTGTAGCGGTTCGGACGGCGGTGCCACGCCGGTCAGTTTGGCCTCCACGCGTTCCGCCAGCAGCCCGTTAAAGGGTGCGGCAATCAGGTTGGCAATAATGCCGAAGCTGTAGCCGTACACAAACACCATGAAAAACGCGGCCACAAACCACAGCAGACCGCTTAAAAAGCTGAGCCAGCTGGGCAGAAAATTCATCGCCCAATCCACCACGTCGCCAAACTGATACAGCAGCCAGGCGGTGAGCACAAAAAACAACACCACGTTAATCACCAGTGGCACCAGCACAAACGGCCGCAATTCGGGGTGGCTGATCAGGCGCACACCCATGCCGAGAGCGGCGGGGCCGGAATCAAAGTTGCCGTTGAGTGCAAGCATGGTGCTGTCCTTGTTTTGTGTCGGGCGAATCCGCGTTATTGGGCGCCAGCGGCGATCATCGCCTCAATGTAGTCTTCAGACTGGGCATGTTGACGCATTATGGCTAACAGGGTTAATCCGTCGGGGTTGGTGGCATTGATATCGCGACCGGCCTCCTTGAAAAAGCCCAGGAAGGTGGCGAAATTTTCCGCCACCATGCCGCGGTAGGCTTTTTCCAGACAATGATAATCGGCATTGACGCCGGCCGGAGCCTGAAAATCCAGAAATGTTCTGACCTGAGCGTCCGAAAACACTTCGCCCAGCACTTTTTGTTTGTCTTTCTTGAGTGACATTGAAATTCCTTTAAAAAATGTAGGGTGCATTAAGCGCAGCGCAATGCACCAGCAGTGGTGGAATTCGCTGCGCTCATTCCACCCTACAGAGTCTTACAGCAATTCGTTGAGCTTCTTTAACAGAATCTCGTTGATGGCCTGCGGGTTGGCCTGACCTTTGGAGGCCTTCATGATCTGGCCCACAAAGTAGCCGAGCATTTTCGGCCGCTTGTCCTCGTCGGCGTTTTTATAGTTTTCCACTTGCTTGGGGCTGGCAGCGATGACGTCATCGGCCATGGCTTCCAGTGCACCGGTGTCGGACACCTGCTTGAGTCCGCGCGCTTCAATGATACTGTCAGCATCACCTTCGCCTGCCCACAAACCGTCGAATACCTCTTTGGCTTGCTTGCTTGAGATGGTGCCGTCTTTGATGCGGGCAATCATGCCGCCCAATTGCTCTGCGCTGACCGGGCTCTGGCGCAGGGTTTTATCTTCTGCATTCAGGCGCGCGGCAAGTTCACCCATGATCCAGTTGGCTGAAAGCTTGGCATCCTTGGCCACTGCCACAGTGGCCTCAAAAAAGCGCGCGGTGTCGATGTTGTCTGACAATTGGCCGGCGTCATAGTCGGACAGCTGATACGTCTCAACAAAGCGGGCATGGCGTGCGTCCGGCAGCTCCGGCATGGCCTTGCGCACATCGTCGATATAGGCGTCGTCAATCACCACTGGCAGCAGGTCGGGGCAGGGGAAGTAACGGTAATCGTTGGCTTCTTCCTTCGAGCGCATGGAGCGGGATTCTTTGCGTTCGCCATTGTACAGGCGGGTTTCCTGAATCACTGTGCCGCCGTCTTCGATCAGGTCGATCTGGCGTTCCACTTCCAGCTTGATGGCTTCCTCCATAAAGCGGAAAGAGTTCAGGTTTTTGGTTTCGGTACGGGTGCCGAGTTTTTCCTCACCTAAGGGGCGCACGGAAATGTTCACGTCAAAGCGCATGGAGCCCTGGCTCATTTCGCCATCGCAAATGCCGAGTGAGGTGACAATGGAGTGCAGCTTTTTGGCAAAGGCCACCGCTTCCTCTGCATTGCGCATATCGGGTTCGGACACGATTTCAATCAGCGGCGTGCCGGCCCGGTTCAGGTCGATACCGCTCATGCCATGGAAGTCCTCGTGTAAGGACTTGCCTGCATCTTCCTCCAGGTGTGCGTGGTGAATCCGTACCCGCTTGGTCCGCCCATCGGCCAGGGTCACGTCCACGTGGCCGGCGCCCACAATGGGGGCGTCCAGCTGGGTGGTCTGGTAGCCCTTGGGCAGGTCGGGGTAGAAATAGTTTTTGCGCTCGAACACCGAGTGTTTGCCAATTTCCGCGTCAATCGCCAGGCCGAACATGGTGGCGTAGCGGAACGCCTGGGCGTTGGCCACCGGCAGGGTGCCGGGCATGGCCAGATCGATGAGCGATGCCTGGGTGTTGGGCTCGGCGCCGAAGGCGGTAGAAGAGCCGGAAAAAATTTTACTGTTGGTGGCCAGTTGCACGTGCACTTCCAGGCCAATCACTGTTTCCCACTGCATGGGTGAACTCCTTAATTCAGTCCTGGGTTACTCGATGCCCGCGGGCGCCAAGGTGTGGAAGTCGGTGGCCAGCTGGAACTGGTGCGCGGCATTGAGCATGCGCGCTTCATCGAAATAGTTACCGATGATCTGCAGGCCTACCGGTTTGTTATCCACCAGACCACAGGGCAGCGACATGCCGGGCAGACCCGCCAGGTTGGTGGCGATGGTGTAGATATCTTCCAGGTACATGGCGATGGGGTCCTTGCCCTTGGCGCCAAACGCAAACGCCGGCGAGGGCGAGGTGGGGCCCACGATCAGGTCCACGTCTTTAAATGCGTCCACAAAATCCTGCTTGATCAGGCGGCGAACCTGCTGGGCTTTGCGGTAGTAGGCATCGTAGTAACCGGCCGACAGCGCATAGGTGCCCACCAGAATCCGGCGCTGCACTTCTTCGCCAAAGGCTTCTCCGCGCGAGCGCTTGTACAGGTCGGCCAGGTCGGTGGGGTTGTCGCATCGGTAGCCGTAGCGCACGCCGTCAAAGCGTGACAGGTTGGCTGAGCATTCCGCCGGTGCAATCACATAGTAAGCCGGTACGGCCAGGTGCGAGTGGGGCAGGGTGATTTCTTTTATTTTGGCGCCCTGGGATTCCAGGGTTTTGATGGCGGCTTCCACCGCGGCTTGGGTGCCGGGGTTGAGGCCTTCGCCGAAGTATTCTTTGGGCACGCCCAAGGTCAGACCTGCAATGCTGTTGCCGAGCCCCGCACAATAATCGTCGATGGGGTGATCCACGTTGGTGGAGTCTTTGGCATCGAACGAGGCCATGGCCTGCAACATCATGGCCGCATCTTCTGCAGTGCGCGCCAGCGGGCCGGCCTGATCGAGGCTTGAGGCAAAGGCAATCATGCCCCAGCGCGACACGCGGCCATAGGTGGGCTTGAGTCCGGTCAGGCCGCACAGGGCGGCAGGCTGGCGGATGGAGCCGCCGGTATCGGTGGCGGTGGCGGCGGGCGCCAGGCGCGCGGCAACCGCGGCGGCAGAACCGCCAGAGGAGCCGCCGGGCACGCAGCCGGTATCCCAGGGATTTTTTACCGGGCCGTAGAAGCTGGTCTCATTGGACGAACCCATGGCGAATTCGTCCATGTTGGTTTTACCCAGCATGACTGCACCGGCCGCGAGATAGTTTTCTACCACCGTGGCGTTGTAGGGCGCGATAAAGTTATCCAGCATTTTTGAACCACAGCTGGTGCGCACGCCGTCGGTACAGAAAATATCCTTGTGCGCAATGGGCACGCCGCACAGGGGCGAACTGTCGCCCTGGGCCAGGCGCGCGTCGGCGTCGGCCGCCTGCTGCAGGGCAATGTCTTCGGTCAGCGTGATGTAGCTGTTGTACTGGCCATCCAGGCGCTTGATGCGCTCGAGAAAATGGCGGGTCAATTCGGTACTGCTGTATTCCCGTGCTTTCAGGCCGCGGGACAGTTCAGCCAGAGTCAGGTTGTGCATGAAAAATCCTTACAGGGCGGCTAGTCGATAACTTTGGGTACGAGGTAGAGGCCATCTTCAGTGGCCGGTGCTATGGCCTGGTAGCGGTCGCGTTGATTGGTCTCGGTCACCTCGTCCGCGCGCAGGCGCTGGACCGCATCCAGCGGGTGCGCCATGGGTGCAATGCCGGTGGTGTCGGCCGCCTGCAGCTGGTCCACCAGATTAAGTACGTCGCCCAGGCGAGAGGTGACTTCGTCGATGGTCTCTTCGCTGATCTTGAGCCGGGCCAGTTCGCCCAGCTTTTCAATGTCCTTTCGGGTCACTGCCATTGTAATTCTCCGCGGCCACGTGGTTGCTCCCCAGACGATGCGATTTGTGCCGATTAGCAACCCAATGTGGCGGGTTTTTGCGCAAACAGCCCGGGAATGTGAAAAGGGCGCTAAAGTTACCATATTTGCGCCTTGCTCAAAATCCCCGCCGTTGTTAGAGTGCGGGGATTATGGGCGTAGTGGATACTAATTCCGGCCAAGTCTGCGAGTCTCGGCTAAAGCGCCCGAAATAAGAATATTGACCATTAGAAGTAAGGTGCCCACCACCCATGTTCAAACGCCTGCGCGGAGTCTTTTCCAACGACCTGTCCATTGACCTGGGCACGGCCAACACCCTCATATTTGTGCGCGATCGCGGCATAGTACTGGACGAGCCCTCGGTGGTGGCCATCCGACAACACAACGGATCGAAAATTGTGGAAGCCGTGGGGGTGGAAGCCAAGCGCATGCTGGGGCGCACGCCCGGTAACATCACCGCCATCCGCCCGCTGAAGGACGGTGTGATCGCCGACTTTCAGGTCACCGAGAAAATGCTCCAGCACTTCATTAAAAAGGTGCATGAAAATTCCTGGTTCCAGCCTTCACCGCGCGTGTTGATTTGTGTGCCGTGTTTGTCCACCGAAGTTGAAAAGCGTGCCATCCGCGAGTCGGCACTGGGTGCCGGTGCGCGCGAAGTGCGTTTGATTGAAGAGCCTATGGCGGCGGCTATCGGTGCTGGCCTTCGGGTAGAAGAAGCCACCGGCTCCATGGTGGTGGATATCGGCGGTGGTACCACCGAGATTGCCATTATCTCCCTGAACGGTGTGGTGTATTCCGATTCCGTGCGTATCGGCGGAGACCGCTTCGATGAGGCCATCGTTAACTACGTGCGCCGCAACTACGGGTCGGTCATAGGTGACGCCACCGCCGAGCGCATCAAGCAGGAGATCGGCTGTGCCTTCCCCGGCAGCGAAGTGCGCGAAATCGACGTGCGCGGCCGCAATCTGGCCGAAGGGGTGCCGCGTTCCTTTACCCTCAATTCCGATGAGATTCTTGAAGCCCTGCAGGAGCCCCTTGCCGGTATCGTGCAGGCCGTGAAAAGCGCGCTTGAGCAATCTCCGCCTGAACTGGCGTCTGATATTGCTGAAAGTGGCATTGTACTCACCGGTGGCGGCGCCTTGTTGCGCGATATCGACCGCCTGTTGTCGGAAGAAACCGGCCTGCCAGTGATTGTGGCCGATGACCCGCTCACCTGCGTGGCGCGCGGGGGCGGTAAAGCCATGGACCTGATGGACAAGCGCAACATCGACCTACTCTCCTCCTGATCTGAGCGGGCGTCACTCGGTTCGCCCGCAAACCCGGTGCTGACACGGAGGTACTGCTATCAAGCCGCTGTTTACCAAAGGCCCTTCGCCGGCGTCGAAAGCGACCCTGCTGATTCTGCTGCTGTTGGCCTTGCTGCTGATTGATCGCTACACCGAATGGCTCGAGCCTGTGAAGTCAGAGCTGGGTGAGTTGGCGGTGCCTTTTTACTGGCTTACTGATCTGCCGGCGCGATTGAATGAAAGTGCCCAGGATGGACTGCGCTCGCGCGATGAACTGCAACAGGAAAACGCGGCGCTGCGGGGCGAGCTTCTGGTTCTCAAGCGGAAATTGCAGCAAATGGCCTCCTTGGCAGCGGAAAACGTCCGTCTGCGCCAACTGCTCAATTCCGCGGATCTGATCGAAGATCGGGTGTTGGTGGCCGAGTTGATCGGTGTGTCACCCGATCCGCAATCCCACGTTGTGGTGGTCAATAAAGGCGTGAGCGATGGTGTCTATGTGGGTCAGCCTCTGCTGGACGCCAACGGACTTATGGGGCAAGTCGTCTCTGTTACTCCCTCCTCGAGTCGGGTGATGCTGATTACAGACCCGACCCACGCCTTGCCGGTGCAGGTTAACCGCAATGGCGTGCGGGCGATTGCTGAAGGCGTGGGTGACTTATACAAGCTGAAATTGCGCCATGTATCCGGCACCGTTGATATCCGGGCCGGCGATCTGCTGGTATCGTCGGGCTTGGGCAGTCGCTTCCCCGTGGGCTATCCGGTGGCCGAGGTGTCCAGCGTGACCATGCAGCCCGGGCAGCCCTTTGCCGATGTAATCGCCGTGCCGCGCGCCCAACTCAACCGAAGCCGGCACGTGTTGTTGGTATTTGACCGGGAAACCGAACGTGCAACCCGCCAAGGCGAATAATCTCTGGCTGCCGGCGCTGATGTTGGTGCCGGCCTTGTTGCTGTCCGTCTGGCCGATGGGTAATTTTGCCAACTACCGGCCCGAATGGGTGTTGTTATTGAGCGCCTATTGGGTACTGGCCCTGCCGCAGCGTATTGGCTTGGGTGTCCTGTGTTGTGTGGGGCTCCTGCAGGATGTAATAGAAGGTTCACTGCTCGGGCACCACGCCCTGCCACTGGTCCTCATCGGCTATATCTGTCTGCTGTCCTATCAACGGCTGCGCAATTATGCGGCCTGGCAGCAGGCGGGCTGGCTGTTCGTGTTGGTCGGTGTTCAGCAGGTGATCGGTAATTGGGTCAATTCGCTGTCGGGGCATGAATACTCGGGGTTTGGCTTCCTTTGGCCGGCGCTCACCAGCGCTCTGGTCTGGCCGCTGGTGCTCCGTTCCCAGCAGGTGTTACGCAGGCGCTTTAAAATCACCTGATTTTACCTTCCCAGGGGTGCAAGCCCTTATAATGGATAAAAATTCATCCCATAGGAGTATCGGGTGCCCCCTTCTTTGTTATTGGCGTCACAGTCTCCGCGCAGGCGCGAATTACTTGATCAGATTGGTGTCGCTTACATTCAGCAGGCCACGCAGGTAGAGGAGGTCTGGCAGGCGGGTGAATCGCCCTCCGCCTATGTCCAGCGCCTCGCGTTGGCGAAGGCCCGTGCGGGGCTTAAGTTGACCGCTGAGCTTCCGGTACTGGGCGCCGATACGATCGTGGTGTCAGAGGGTCAGATTGTGGAGAAGCCCCGCGATCGCGCGCATGCCTACGCTATCTGGTCCAGGCTATCGGGTAAAAGCCACCAGGTCATGAGTGCCCTGGCGTTGGTGGATGGCTCGCGTGCATTGCAGTCATTATCCGTTACCCAGGTGTATTTCCGCGAGTTGGATGAAAGCGCTATGGCACGCTACTGGGCCAGTGGAGAGCCCGCCGACAAGGCCGGTGGCTATGGCATTCAGGGCCTGGGTGCAGTGTGGGTTGAACGCATAGAAGGCAGTTACTCGGGCGTTGTGGGTTTGCCCATCGAAGCGCTGGTGCCGCTACTTGAATCCTTTCAAATACCTTACTGGGCTGGATCATGAGTGAAGAATTACTGATCAATGTGGCGCCTACGGAAACCCGGGTCGCGCTGGTGGAAAACGGCGTGCTGCAGGAAGTGTACATCGAGCGGCCGCAGCGCCGTGGCTTGGTGGGCAATATCTATAAGGGCAAGGTGGTGCGCGTGCTGCCCGGCATGCAGGCGGCGTTCGTGAATATCGGGCTTGAGCGTGCCGGCTTTATTCATGCTGCAGACATCGCGCCGTTGGATGAAAATGGCATGGAAGCGCGGCAAGCCGAAGTGCCGGATATCCGCAATTTGGTGCATGAAGGGGAAACCCTGGTGGTACAGGTGACCAAGGACCCCATCGGTACCAAAGGCGCCCGACTGACAACCCACCTGTCCATTTCCTCGCGCTACCTGGTGTACATGCCAAAAACGGAACACATCGGTATTTCCACGCGCATTGAAGAAGACTCCGAGCGCGAGCGCCTGAAAAGTCTGGTGGAATCTGCCATGGCCGAACACCAGGGTGAAGGGCGCGGTGGATTTATTGTGCGCACGGTGGCCGAAGTGGCCACTGAGGAAGAGATCCGGGCCGATGTGCCGTTTTTGTTTCAGATGTGGGAAAACCTGTCGGCCAGTTTTGCTAAGGCAGCGGTCCCGAGTATCCTGCACGAAGACTTGCCATTGTTTTTGCGTACGTTGCGGGATCTGGTGAAACCCAATCTGGAAAAAATCCGGGTGGATTCGCGCGAAGTGTTTGCCAAAATGAACGAGTTCGCGCATCAATATTCGCCGGAAATTGCGGGTCTGCTGGAGCACTACCCGGGCGAGCGACCGCTGTTTGATTTGTACGGTGTAGAAGACGAATTACAACGCGCACTGGAAACCAAAGTGCCACTCAAATCCGGTGGTTATCTGGTAATCGAACAAACCGAAGCGATGACCACCATCGATGTGAATACCGGTGCTTTTGTGGGCCATCGCAATCTGGAAGAGACTATCTTCAAGACCAATCTTGAAGCCGCCACTATGATTGCCCGTCAGCTTCGCCTGCGCAATCTGGGCGGGATTATTATTCTTGATTTTATTGACATGAAAGACAGTGAGCACCAGCGCCAGGTGCTGCGCACACTGGAAAAAATGATGGAGCGCGATCACGCCAAGACCAGCATCACCGGCGTGTCAGAGCTGGGGCTGGTGGAAATGACCCGCAAGCGGACGCGGGAGTCGCTTGGTCAGGTATTGTGCGAACCTTGCCCTGTGTGTGAAGGGCGAGGGCGACTTAAGTCGGTGGAAACCGTCTGTTATGAGATGTTCCGCGAAATTCTGCGCGAGGCGCGGTCCTATGAAAACGAAAGTTTTCTGGTATTGGGTGCGCAAGCCGTGATTGATCGTCTGCTGGACGAAGAGTCTGCCAACGTGGCTGATCTGGAAGAGTTTATCGGGCGCCCGATAAAGTTTCAGGTTGAAACACTTTACTGCCAAGAGCAGTACGACATCATATTGGTGTGATCCGTTTGAAACCGTTAACCCGCCTGTTGTCTCTCCTGTTCCGCAGTTTGTGGCGTGTGCTGGCGGTTGCGTTGATCCTGAGTGCACTGGTGGTTCAGCTGGGCCGTATGGCGACCCCTATGGTGGCCGACTATCGGCAGACATTGGTCGATTACGTTGAAAATTCCACCGGCCTGAATGTGACAATCGACTCGCTGGCGGCGTCCTGGGACAGCCTGCTGCCGGTGTTGGTGATAGAGGGCCTGTCGGTTTCAGGTAAAGCCGGGGAACCGGTTCTGTCAGTCGAAAGCGCGCTGGCGGAAGTGGATTTGCTGCGCTCGTTGTTGGATCAACGCCTGCGTTTTTCCGATGTGGAATTTTTGGGGTTGCGCAGCCATTTCATTCAAACCGACGCAGGCGCTTATCAGCTCGCAGGCCTGCAACCTAAACTGATCGAGTCGGCACCCCAGGCCCGCCAAAGTATTTATTCTCTCGACGATTTACGCGGCTTGTTCCTGGTCGGGCGTAGCGTACGCCTGGTGGATTTGCAGACCCAGCTGACGCTGGCAAGCGGGCATCAGATAGAGCTGGTGGTAAACCAGATTTTGTTGGAGCACAGTCAGAATCGCCATCGTCTGAGTGCGGATATTCAGCTCGACGAGCAACCGGAGGCGATCAAACTGGTGCTCGAGGGCAGCGGTGATCCGTTCAATATTGACGAGTTTGGCTCCCAAGGCTATGTCAAAATTGACCGGCTGCCGTCTGAAAAAATCATGGCGCTGTTGGCCCAGCAATATTGGCAAGGTCTGCCCGAAGGGCAATGGCGGAAAGAAGGCGAAGTGTCGGTTGAAGCCTGGGTCAGTCTCACGCCGGACCGGGGGCTCGATTGGATCGGTAAAGTCAACTTAACCGGGCTGCCTTTCGAACTGGATGGCCGTCAGATTCCGCTCCGGAAAATGAGTGCCGATATTACCGGTCACGCCTATTTCGGCGGTGAATGGCAGGTCCAGCTGCAACAAATTGATCTGGCCTGGGGCAACCAGTCTCATCCGCTGTTTGCGTTGGGGATGGGTGCCGGTGCCAACGGCGAGAAGTACTTTCAGGCTGATCGCCTCTTATTATCGTTATGGAGTCGATGGCTGAACCGTTTATCGGCACTGCCGGAGAAGTTACAGGGGCTGGCTGAAGACCTGAGCCCCGGCGGCGAGCTGAAAAACCTACATGCAGGTTGGAGCCAGCCGGACCTGAGTGATGTTTTACTGCGAGCCAATTTACACCAGGCCAGTGCCGGTGCCTGGCACGGAGCGCCGGCGGTGACCGGGGTAGACGGTTACGTGCAGTCCACCTTGCGCGATGGTTTTGTGGTGTTGGATTCGCGGGACAGATTCAGCATGCATTACACCAGTGTTTACGACAATCCAATGGCGTACGACACGGCTCGAGGGCACGTGGCCTGGTGGATCCGGCCCGAACAGCAGGCGGTTTATGTCAACAGCGGACCCATCGCGTTTACCGGGGCCGACGGCGAAGCAACGGGCTTTCTGTATATCGATATTCCGACGCAGGGGCGGGACATGCCGCTGGAATTATTGCTGCAAATCGGTATTCGGAATTCTGCTGCCCAATACCACAAAAAATATGTACCCAGGGTTGTATCGGATAATCTCCGCAGCTGGTTGGATACCGCAGTGCAGGGCGGCGATGTACTGGCGGGCGGATTTTTATACCACGGCTTTTTGAAAGCAGAAGGGCGTCAACCCAGTGTGCAGCTTTGGTTGGATATAGACAATGCAGCGCTGGCTTTTTCACCCGACTGGCCTGCACTTCGCAACGCCAAGGCTGAATTGGTGTTGGATGGTGGGCACTTACAGGTTAATTCGGATCGGGCTCTGATACTGGATTCACAGATCAGCCAAACCCGCGTGGTACTGGAAAAAACGGATAATCGGGATTGGCTCAATATTGACAGCGATTTGAACGGTCCTTTGCGTGATGCCGGTCTGCTACTGGCCGATTCAGCATTGGCCGATATGACGGGCCAGGTGTTTTCAAGCTGGGAATTCAGCGGTCAGTATCAAGGCAAATTGAAGTTGGCGATTCCCATGGGGGAATTGGCACAACGTCGCATGGGTTACGAAGTGAATCTCCAGCTCGCACAGGCCAGTGTATCGATTCCCGCCATCGCCATGACCGCTGAGCAAATTGCCGGTGAACTCCTGGTCTCGGATTCCCGCGCGGTGTCCATCGGCGCAATGCAGGGCAGTCTTTGGGGGGAGCCCTTTACGCTGACGGCTGGTTTAAATGGCAAAAAAGATACCATTAATCTTGCCATTGATACCCGGGCGTCGGCAGGCGCGTTGTTGCAATGGGCCGGTGCGCCCGCCATTGAGCAGGTCTCCGGAAGCGCACGCTTTACGGTGTTGGTGGATATTCCCTGGCAGCGGCCCGAGGCCCAAAGCATACTTACGGTGAAGAGTGATCTGGCCGGAATTGCCCTGGATTTGCCAGCTCCGCTGGATAAACAGGCTGATCAGAGTATTGGCTTGCACGTGAGCATGCCGTTAGCGCAGGATCGGTTGGCACTGGATGGTGCAGTGGGTAAGTACCTTAACGCCAGGTTGTTGTGGACGCGTCGGCCGCAAGGGCTGACCTTTGATCGTGGCGATGTTCAGTTTAACGGCACTGCCCGACTGCCGAGTCAGCCGATGCTCAGCATCGGGATGCAGGTGCAGACTCTGGACTTAGGCCCCTGGCGCGCACTGTTGGACCAACAGCTGGTTCAGCAAAGGGCAGATGTTGCGCCGGTTCAGGATGGTCCTGTTTACCCGCCCATCTATCTCAGTCTTGCCACCGAAAACCTGATGATCGACGCGCAACACAGTTTGGGTGAGTCAAGCGTTGAGGCAATCCGGTCGCAGGATCATTGGATGATTAATTTGCGCAATGAGCGCATAACCGGAGCGCTAACGATTCCTGCCGGCGATGCCCCGCTCGATCTGTCATTGTCAAACCTGCGATTGCCACTGTGGCCTGAAGCCACCACCGCAGCGCCTGCGCCCGACAATCAGCGAGAGTTGATCTGGCGGCAACTGACGGACCTGCCGGCGATGAAAGTTGCTGTTGGCCAACTGTTTTATAACGAAAAAAATGTGGGCCAATTCGGATTCGAATCGGAAACGGTCGGCGAGCAGCTGAGAATATCCTCGTTGACCGGCAATGTGTTTGATTTGCAATTTGTGGCAGACGCGCAGGGCCTGAGTCCGGAAATCACCTGGGATAAGGCATCAAACCTCAGTCGTGTTTCGGGGCGGCTGGCGGCGGGTGATCTGGGCAACAGCATGGACAGCCTGGGTATGACCAAATTGATTGAAAGCCGCAATGCCGAGATAAATTTGGCGCTCTCCTGGTTGGGTACGCCCATGGACGCCGGCATTGGCCAGTTGGATGGCAACGTACAATTCGCTTTCAATAAAGGGCGCTTCTTGCGTCAGGATGCCAGCGCCAGCAATGCACTTATGCGCCTCATGGGCATCCTTAACTTCGATACCTGGATTCGCAGATTGCAATTGGATTTCTCCGATGTGTATGCCAGTGGCATGGCGTATGATCAGGTCACCGGGGATTTGGTCTTTGCCGGCGGCCAGGTCACCATGAATCAGCCTGTGAGTGTAAAGACACCGTCCAGCAAGATGCAGATGGCCGGGTCTGTGGATTTAGTGCGCAACCAGTTGGATACTCAACTCACGGTGAATCTGCCGGTGCTCGATAACCTGACGTTTATTGCCGCTGTTTCTGCGGGGTTGCCCGTGGCGGCTGGGGTATTTGTGGCCAGTCGCTTGTTTGAGAAACAGTTTGATCAGATGACCAGCGTGAATTATTCCGTCGTCGGGCCACTGGACTCACCAGAGATGAAATTCATACAAATTTCGAATCCCCTTGGTCAGTCGGTCAAACCCGGTACCCAGGCCGGTGAGACGCGTGGGGTAGAGCCCTCAGCTCAGGCGCGGGATGAGCGCCAGACGGATGAACCGGCAACCGACCGGCCCTTGTAACAAAACCGATCTTTCTGCCTCTATCTAGCAGGCTGTTTTTTCAGCTGGCACTGGTCGTCACGAGGAGGTCATGATGAGGCTGTTCACTTTATTGGTCGGGGGTTGCCTGATGGCGTGTGCCGGCGACCCGCCTGCGCAGGCAATGGAGGTCGGTCAGGCCCGCGAGCTCATTGCGCAACAGCGCGATCTGACAGCGATTCCCCGGGAAACCTGGCAACAAATGCTGACACCCCAGCAATTCGACATATTGTGGAATGCCGCCACCGAACGACCGCATACCGGCGCGCTGTTACACAACAAGGCTGAAGGTGTTTATGTGACTGCCGGTTGCCGACTGCCGGTGTTTGACTCACGCCACAAGTACGATTCCGGCAGTGGTTGGCCGAGTTTCTGGGACAGTCTCTATAAGGAAAATATCGTGCTGAAAAAAGATTTCAGTTGGGGCATGCGGCGGGTCGAAATCCTGTCTGCCTGTGGCGAGCACCTGGGGCATGTGTTTGAAGATGGCCCCAACCCCACTGGCTTGCGTTATTGCATTAATTCAGCCGCGCTGGAGTTTATTCCGCAGCCGGTGGTGGAAACTTCGGCAACCGAAGATCCCAGATAATCGCCGCACCTCGGACGCTGAAGGCGATGCTGAAACCGATGGCTAATGCCAGGTAATTGGCTGAGCCGTCTTCAACACCTTGGAAGGAGCAGGTAAGCAGATAACCCAGCGCGCCCAGCAGGCTGGCGGATACATAGATTTCAGGTTCCAGCACCACTGGCATCTGATCCAGCAGTACATCCCGGATGATGCCGCCAAAAGAGGCGGTAATCATTGCCATGACCATGGCGACCATCCATGATGCGTGCCATTGCTGGCTGATTTGTGCGGCCATGATGCTGAATAACGCCATGCCGGCGGCGTCCATCCAGACCAACGCTTTGTGTTTGAATTTTATTTTCCGGGCGGCAAAGAACGTGAGGCCGGCGGCCGCAATGCACACTTCGAGATAGAGTGGATCCACCAGCCAGAACACCGGTCGGTCCAGAATCAGATCCCGCACGGTTCCGCCACCAATGCCGGTGACAACGCCAAGGAGGATAAAACTCATAATGTCGTGCTGTTTTTCCGCTGCGGCCAGGGCGCCGGAAATCGCAAACACGGCGCAACCGGCCAGGCCGATCCAATACAGCGTTTGACCGATATCCATTAAAGGGTCGTCAGAGTCTGGCGCAGCAGTTTAAACAGCTTACGGGCAGCAGCCGGCGGTTTGTCCCTCTCGGCCTCTTGCTTGGCTGTTCTCAGCAATTGACGCAGCTGCTGGCGGTCCGCATAGGGAAATTGATCGACAAACTCATTCAGGGCAGCGTCACCTTCCTGCAGCAACCGATCCCGCCACTGCTCGGTTTTGTGGTGTTGTTGCACATGTTGCTCGGAGACCTGCATCAGCGCCTGATACGCGGATTCGATGGCTTCATGGTCGGCCTCACGCATCAGGCGGCCGATAAACTGAAAATGACGCTTGCGCGCACTGTGGGACTTTATCCGGCTGGCCTCCTGAACGGCTTTCAGTAGCGGGTCTTCCAGCGGGATTTTTGCCAACTGGCCCGGGTTAAGCTCGCACAATTTAACCCCCAGCGCCTGCAATGCCAGCATTTCATTCTTGACCTGGGTTTTGCTTTTGGGCGCGTCGTCGGTGTCTTCGATATAGTCTTGCATGATCATGGTCCAATAGGGGGCCGGCATAGTAGCTCAAACACGGGATGGGTGACAGTTCACTCGCCTTCGCCAAACCGGTCGTTGATCAATGCCGAGATGGCTTCAATGGCTTGTTCCTGCTCGGGGCCTTCGGCCACCAGGTGCAGCTCTGTGCCTTGCGCGGCCGCGAGCAGCATCAATGACATGACGCTTTTGGCATCCACCAGTCGGCCTTCTTTGCCAGCCTGAATGCGGCAGTCGAATCGTGCCGCCAGGGCAGACAGTTTGGCAGCTGCGCGTGCGTGTAAGCCGAGTTTGTTGATGATAGTGACGCGGGTTTCCATGGTCAGGTCCGGTCAATTTCGCGGTGGCGAAGATTGATTTTCTTGTGCTGGGACTGCAGGGCTTCCTTGAGCCGCTGGGCAATGAAGACCGAGCGATGCTGTCCGCCGGTGCAGCCAATGGCAATACTCATGTAGCTTCTGTTTCCCTGTTCGAATTTTGGCAACCAGCGTTGCAGGTGAGCGAGTATGTCATTCAGCATTTGCTGGCAATCCGGCTCGCTGTTGAGAAAATCGATCACCGGTTGATCGAGGCCAGTATGAGCCCGCAGCTCGGGTTTCCAATAAGGGTTCGGCAGGCAACGTACATCGAAAACAAAATCCGCATCCACTGGCACCCCGCGCTTAAAGCCAAAGGAAATCACCTGCACCGACATGATGGCGTCGTCTTCGGTGCGCACGCGGCTTTGAACCAGATCGCGTAACTGATGCAAGGTCAGGGTCGTGGTATCGATAACCAGGTCGGCCATGTTGAGCACTGGCTGGAGCAGTTCGCGCTCCTTGCCCAATGCTTCCTTGAGCGCCATGCCAGATTTGCTTAATGGATGCTTGCGCCGGGTTTCTGAAAAACGTTGCACCAAAACGGGGCTGCGGGCGTCCAGATAAAGGATTTCAACATAGATACCGTGGGCATTGGCTTCGGCGACCAGCTGTGGAAAGCGTGGCAGGTCTGACCAGGCATTGCGCGCATCGACACTGATCGCAAAACGTTGCCCGGGCGAATCGTTGACCAGTTGTTTGATTAATTCAGGCAACAGTCGCAGTGGCAGATTGTCGATACAATTGAAACCCAGGTCTTCCAGTACATGCAGGGCTGTACTTTTGCCTCCGCCTGAACGGCCGCTGATGACTACCAGGCGTGAAGCTTTGGGGGAAGACATGGTAAATCCTAGGTTGTCAGTTTAAGAAGTTGTTGTTCGGTATACACAAACAGTGCCTGATTATCGGTTTGGCTGCGCAACTGCTGGCGGAAGCTGTCACGCTGAAACAGTTCCGCCAGTTGAGCCAGTGTTTGCAGGTGCTCGCCGGTGGCCTGTTCGGGCACCATCAAGGCACAAATGATATCCACCGGCTGGTTGTCGGGCGCATCAAAGTCCACAGGCTCTTTCAATACTATCAGTGCACCGGTTGTTTGTGCACACTGGGCCAGGCGGCAATGGGGAATCGCAATACCCAAGCCTAAACCGGTGGAACCCAGTTTTTCGCGTGCCACCAGTGCCCGGAATACGTCGACGGCGTTAAGCTCGGCGGCTTCTTCCGCGATCAGGTTGGCGAGAATCTCTAACACGCGCTTTTTACTGCCCCCCTCAACGCCGCACTGGGTGCGGCTGGGGGCTAGAAGAGTTTCGAACTGCATAAATCTCGGGCTCGTTGCAGGTGTCTGCAACTGGCAGGTTAACGGTGGCTTCTCAGCTTTTCCTTGTGCTTGATCAACTGCCGATCAAGCTTGTCGGCCAATAGGTCGATGGCGGCGTAAAGGTCTTCGTTTTCGGAGTTGGCGAAGAATTCAGCGCCGCTCACGTGTACGGTGGCCTCGGCTTTCTGTTGTAGTTTATCAACACTCAGGATTGCATTCACGCTGGTTATTCGGTCGTGGTGCCGCTCAAGCTTTTCCAGCTTGGCCATCAGGTAGTTTTTGATGGGATCAGTCAGGTCGAGGTGGTGTCCGCTGATATTGACTTGCATTCTGCTTGCTCCTTGTGTCGCTGTTGCATCTGCTGCCCCGGCCGTGCGGGGCGTTAAATCAATCGCTTGCGTTCGTTGGAGGCGGCTATGCCCAACGATTCCCGGTATTTGGCGATGGTGCGCCGGGCTACCTGGATGCCCTGTTCTTCCAAGAGTTTGGTGATTTTGCTGTCACTCAAGGGTTTTTTCGGATTCTCTGCGGCCACCAGCTTTTTAATGATGGCGCGGATAGCCGTGGATGAGCACTCGCCACCGGAGTCGGTACTCACATGGCTGGAGAAAAAGTATTTCAGCTCAAAAATACCTTGCGGTGTGTGCATGTATTTTTGCGTCGTCACACGTGAAATGGTGGATTCGTGCATGCCCACCTCTTCGGCGATGGTGTGCAGCACCATTGGGCGCATCGCTTCCGGACCGTGCTCGAAAAATCCCACCTGTTTTTCGACGATGGTGGTGGCGACTTTCAGTAGCGTTTCATTGCGGCTTTGGAGGCTTTTCAGGAACCAGCGTGCTTCCTGCAGATGGTCGCGCAGAAAGCTGTTGTCACGGCTGGTGTCGGCGCGTTTGACCAGCGCCGCATAACCGGAGTTGATGCGAATTTTAGGCGCGATATCGGGTTCAATTCAACCAGCCAACGATCCTGCTTCTTTGTGACAAATACATCGGGAACCACATATTCGGTATCGGATGCGCTGACGCTTTCTCCGGGGCGCGGATTCAGGGTCTGGATCAGCTCGATGATGCTGGCCAACTCCGCTTCCTTGAGCTTGCACCGGCGCATGAGTTGTTTGTAATCACGACTGCCGAGGAGTTCGAGATGTTCTCTGACTATCAGCTTAGCAGTTTCCAGCAGGGGCGTTGTGGCCGGTAGCGCTTTGAGTTGGATGAGCAAGCATTCCGACAGGTTCTGACCGGCGACGCCGAGCGGGTCGAACTGTTGTATGCGGTGCAGTACTGCCAGCACCTCGTCGTACTCCAGCGGATCGTCCCATTCCTCTGCCTGGCTGAGGCCTTCAAAGATTTCTTCCAGAGGGCTGTCGAGCATGCCAGAAGGACCGATAGCGTCAATAATTGCCATGGCAATGACCCGGTCCCTGTCGCTCATCGGGGTAAGGTTAAGTTGCCACAACAGGTGGTCCTGCAGACTCTCTCCACTGCTGTCACCGCGTTCGTAATCGCGGTCGTCGTCGGGGGCCGGCCCGGCACTGGTGGGCGCGGAGGTGTAAATGTCGTCCCAATTGGTGTCCACTGGCAGCTCGCCCGGGATCTGGTCGGCCCAATCGCTGTCCATATCACCGCTATCGCTGCTACCGGGCTGCTCGCTCTGGTCGCCAGTCTCCTGAGGCTCCTGACTTTGTTCGTTGCTGGCCTTTTGCTCCGGTCCATCGTCGGACTCGGCGACTTCCAGCATGGGGTTGGAATCGAGCGCTTCCTGAATCTCTGCTTGTAAATCCAGGGTCGACAACTGCAGCAGGCGAATGGCCTGCTGTAGCTGGGGGGTCATAGTCAGCTGTTGACCCAGTTTTAATTGCAGAGAAGGCTTCATTGTAAGCGGGCTTGGAACCTCTGGCCCGATGCATGCGCCCGGGACTCGATTAGGACAATAACCCTAGTGTAGTCAGCTGACCGGACGCGGGCAATATTGACAAGCAATGATTGTGCCGTTCCAAAGCGTTATCACAGGGTGAACTGGTCGCCCAGATAAACTTCACGTACCCGTTGGTTGGCGAGTACCTGCTCTGGCGTGCCCGAGCAGATGATGTGACCTTCGCTCACAATATAGGCGGTTTCACAGATGCTCAGGGTTTCGCGCACGTTGTGGTCGGTAATCAGCACGCCGATGCCCTTATCGCGCAGTTGCCGGATAATGTTTTTAATGTCGCCCACAGATATAGGGTCAACGCCCGCAAAGGGCTCATCCAGCAATATAAAGCTGGGTTCAGTGGCCAGCGCGCGGGCGATCTCTACTCGGCGGCGCTCACCGCCGGAGAGTGCCATGCCCAAACTGTCCCGGATATGGGTGATGTGGAACTCTTCCAGCAACGCCTCCATTTTTGCCAGCCTTTGCTTGCGGTTAAGCTCGGGGCGGGTTTCCAGTATTGACAGGATATTGTCGGCTACCGTGAGTTTACGGAACACCGAGGCCTCCTGTGGCAGGTAGCCGATGCCGGCGCGAGCGCGCTCGTGGATGGCTTTGCTGGTGAGGTCCTGGTCGTTCAGTAAAATGCGCCCGGCGTCGCTCGGCACCAGACCTGCAATCATGTAAAAACAGGTGGTCTTGCCTGCACCGTTGGGGCCCAGCAAGCCGACTATCTGGCCATTATTGACCTCCATGGAGACGTCGATAACCACGCGGCGCTTTTTGTAGCTCTTGGCCAGGTTTTGTGCAATCAGCTGCGCCATATCAGTTTTTCGCTCCGGCTTTTTCGTCGTTGCGGTTTTGTGGCTGCAGCACAACCTTTACGCGCGTTTTGGTGTTGGGTTGGCTGTTGGCCTCTACCACGGCGCGGAGGATGTTATAGGTGATTTTGTCGCCGGAAATGAGGGAGCCGTCCTGCTCAACCTGGGCGTTGTCGGTAATTGAGAGTTTATCCTGTGTAACCTGGTAATTCAGGGTGTTGCCGCTGGCAACGACCACGGCTTTGTCCTCGGCTGGTTGCTGCTGGAACCGGGCCGGCGTGCCGGTGGCGATGACCCGGCTGACTTTTTTGTCGTTGCTGTGAATAACGATCTTGTCGGCTTCAATGTGGATGCTGCCCTGATCCATGACCACGTTGCCGGTATAGGTGGTGATGCCGGCTTTCTGGTTAAGCACATAGTGATCGGCTTCGATGTGAATGGGCTGATCCCTGTCTGTGGGCAGGGCGTACAGGTTTGTACTCAGCGCCAACAGCGCCAGTGCCATGAGGTTAGTAGGGCGCATGCACACTTCTCACTCTTTTTTTCAGCGTTAATATTTGTTTGGTCAAATCGGCATCCAGGCCGATGGCGTCCGCAGTGCCGTCCGGCGTGGTGATGCGGACCGGCGCGTCGGTGGTTGCAAACCGGCGCTTGGGAAAATAGACCAGTTTTTCGGTGGTCAGTTCAGTCAGGCCCCGTTCGGGGTCCTGCAGCCAGAGTTTTACATTCCCGGACAAGGTGATTTGCTGGCCTTTTTGGTTCGCGACACCCTGGTTGGCGCGGATAAGCCAAGGGTCTTCCTGGTCCTGGAAAATCTCGGCTTCGAGCTGTTCAATGACCGTGTAATCCTCGGCGCTGGCCTGGCCTTTGGGTTGGAAATGGTCTGCCCTCAGACCTCTGAGTATCTGGACAATGGTGCCACTGTCGCCGTACTGGCGGCTTTCGAAGTCGGTGATAAAAAACACCGGTGCCGTTTGCGTCTGACCGCTATCGGCGGTGTCAAAAAGCTGGCTCGACGGGTTATCTACCGTGAACAGGTAGAGCAGCACCAGCAGGGCGATAGCAACTGGCAGCGCTTTGCGAAGCCACTTCGGCATGTTCAGAATTCCGTGTAGTGTGCAAGCAGGGCGGCGTGCTTGTCCTGGGCGTGCAGCAAAAAGTCGCAGGCTTCACGCACGGCACCTTCGCCGCCTTGCCGGCCGCTTTGCCAGTGAGCCCGGGCAACCACGTCCGGATGGGCATTGGCGGTGGTCATTGCCAGCCCTACCCGCACCATGCAGGTGAGATCGGGATGATCGTCGCCCATAAATGCAATCTGTTCCAACTCACAGGGAAACGCACTGCGCATTTCATTGAGCGCAACAAACTTGTCCTCGCGTCCTTGAATCAGTAATTCAATGCCAAGGTCCCGGGCGCGTTTTTCAACCAGCTGGCTTTTGCGTCCGGTAATGATCCCCACCTTTACCCCGGCCTTTTGCAAGAGCTTGATGCCGTGGCCATCCTGAGTGTTGAACGCTTTCATCTCGTTGCCCTGATTGTCGAAGTACAGGCGTCCATCGGTGAGTACGCCGTCGACATCCAGCACCAGTAGTCTGATCTGGCGGGCAATTTTTTGTACTTGGGTCATGTGCGGTTCAACCTTTAAACGATACCGGCGCGCAGAATGTCATGCATATGCAGCAGGCCGATAGGGTGGCCCTGGTTGTCTTCGACGACCAGGGCGGTGATTTTTTTGGTTTCCATCAGCGTCAGTGCTTCGGCCGCCAGCAGGTCGGCCTGGATGGCTTTAGGTGAGCGGGTCATGACTGTGGCCATGGTGGCATTGGCCAGGTCTGTGCCCTGATCGACACACCGGCGCAGGTCGCCATCGGTGAATACGCCCAGCAACTGGTCCTCATCATCCACCACAGTGGTCATACCAAAGCCTTTGCGTGTCATTTCGACCAATGCTTGCGAAACGGGTGCTGTGTCGCGGACTCTGGGTACTTCTGAGCCTTTGTGCATCAGGTCCTCGGCGCGTACTAACAAGCGCCGGCCAAGCGCACCACCCGGGTGGGAAAAGGCAAAGTCTTCCCGGGTAAAGCCGCGGGCTTCGAGTAAGGCTACCGCCAGCGCGTCGCCCATGACCAGTGTCACGGTGGTCGAAGACGTGGGGGCCAGATCCAGAGGGCAGGCCTCTTCCGTAATGGAGATGTCGAGGTGGACATCTGACGCTTTCGCCAGCGGCGAGTCCGGCTTTCCGGTCATGCTGATGATTGGCACTTGCAAGCGCTTGAACAGGGGAATCAGCGTGACTACCTCCGATGAGCTACCGGAGTTGGAAATGGCGATGACCACATCCTGACGGGTGACCATGCCCAGATCGCCGTGGCTGGCTTCGCCCGGGTGGACGAAGAAAGCCGGCGTGCCGGTGCTGGCCAGGGTCGCGGCGATTTTGCCGCCGATGTGGCCGGATTTACCCATGCCGGTGACGATGACCCGGCCCTTGCACTGCAGTATCAGCTCACAGGCGGCGGCAAAGGTGGAATCTATGCGGCCGTGTAACGCCTGAACGGCCTGAGACTCAATGGCAACGGTGCGTTGGCCAGAAAGGATAAACCGGTTGGTCTCATTCATCAGATAAAATATCACTATGGCAGGAGAACTAAGGCGGCTAATGGTATAGTGCGCGCACCCAAAAGTCAGCTTTTGACCTTGGGGCCGCGGTTCAGTCCATGTTCAGGCTGGTTCGCTATAGTGGCAGTCAATATTCATCGTTGCGGGGGTGGCGCGCCTACCCCGGTAATCGGTAAGGAGAGGTGGGAAATGAGGAATTTGATAGGCACTCTGTTGCTCGTCATCGGCTTTGTGGTCAGCAGTGTGCCTGTGCTGGCTGATCCAGTGGGTCCGCGTGAGGTGGTCGTACAGGTGATCGACAGCCTGAAGTCGAGTGTGCGAGAGCACGATGCTAACAGCGACCCCAAAGGCGATAAGTTGCAGCGGCAACTGCAGCAGATTCTGGAACCCGTGGTGGATTTCGGATTCATTGCACGCGTGGTCATGGGGGACGCGGCAAACTCGGCCTCGCCCGCGCAAATGAAGCGTTTTGAAGATACCTTCCGTTCAGGCATGGTGGCGACTTATGCCAAAGGGGTGAGCGGCTACCTGGACGCAGAAATGAATGTCTTGCCACTGTCGCCTGAGGCGGAGGGGCAAAACCGGGTGGCTGTGCGTCAGGAGGTGATTACCGCCTCGGGCATTCAGATTGTGGATTACACCATGGCCAAGAACCGGCGCACCGGCGAGTGGAAGCTGATCAACGTGGTGCTCAACGGTATCAACCTGGGCAAGACGTTCCGCAGCCAGTTCGCCCAGTCTTACAAGCAATACGGCGGCGATCTGGACAAGGTCATTGACCACTGGGGGCAGGCCCCACAAACCGGCGCCTGAACCCGTGCAATACGAGGTGCAAACCAGTAGACTTGTCACCCCCTTTTCAGGGGGTGATTTGTATTCGGCGCAGCTTGGCGCCAGAGTGGAGTGTGTATGCAACCAGAAGATATCAAAGCGCTATTGGAGTCAGGCCTGACCGATGCCCGGGCAGAGGTGACCTCCGATGGCAGCCACGTCAACGCCATTATTGTCAGTCCCGATTTTGAGGGGCTGCGCCCCGTGCAGCGCCAGCAGCTGGTCTACAAGGTGGTCAGCGAGCATATCGCCAGTGGCGCGATCCACGCCTTTAATATGAAGACACTGACGCCGGCCGAAGCCGGTTGATTCCCCCGCACAGCAAGTTGAGATAACTATGGACAAGCTATTGATCCAGGGCGGCGCCCGTTTAAACGGAGAGATCCGCATTTCAGGCGCAAAAAATTCCGGTTTGCCCATTCTGGCGGCCACGCTGCTGGCGGAAGGGCCAATGCATGTGTGCAATCTGCCCCATCTCAACGACATTACCACCATGTTGGCGTTATTGCGGTGTATGGGTGCAGATATCACCATCGACGAGAAGATGTGCGTGGAAATCAATGCTTGTGGCATTGAGGATTACACTGCGCCCTACGAGCTGGTGAAAACCATGCGCGCGTCCATCCTGGTGCTTGGCCCTATGTTGGCACGCTTCGGCGAGGCCAATGTGTCATTTCCCGGCGGCTGTGCCATTGGCAGCCGGCCAGTGGATATCCACCTGCGCGGGCTCGAAGCCATGGGTGCTGAGATCGAGGTGGATCAGGGTTACATCCGCGCCCGCAGTAACGGCCGACTCAAAGGCGCACACTTTTTCATGGACACGGTCACCGTCGGCGGCACGGAAAATCTGGTGATGGCGGCGGCGCTGGCCGAGGGCCGCACCGTGCTGGAAAACGCCGCGCGTGAGCCTGAGGTGGTTGACCTGTGTGATTGTCTGGTGGCCATGGGTGCAAAAATTTCCGGTATCGGCACCGCCACCCTCACCATCGATGGTGTGGAGTCACTCAAGGGATGTACCTACCGGGTCATGCCTGATCGCATCGAAACCGGCACTTATCTGGTGGCCGCGGCCGCAACCGGCGGCAAAGTGAAGCTCAAAGATACGCGCGCGGATATTCTCGAAGCGGTGATTCTCAAACTGGAAGAAGCCGGTGCTGAAATCACCTGTGGCGAAGACTGGATCGAGCTGGACATGAAGGGCAAACGGCCCAAGGCGGTTAATCTCAAAACCGCGCCATACCCGGCGTTTCCCACCGATATGCAAGCCCAGTTCACCGCCATGAATGCGGTGGCCGAGGGGGTGGGTACCGTCATTGAGACTATTTTTGAAAACCGCCTGATCCAGGTGCATGAACTGAACCGCATGGGAGCCAATATCGCCCTGGATGGCAACCGCGCCATGATTACCGGGGTGCCGAAGTTGAAGGCGGCGCCGGTGATGGCGAGTGATCTGCGGGCGTCCGCCAGTCTGGTGATTGCCGGGTTGGTCGCCGAGGGCGATACACTGGTAGACCGGATTTACCACATCGACCGCGGTTATGAATGTATTGAAGAAAAGCTCCTGATGCTGGGCGCCAACATTCGCCGGGTGACCGCCAAATGAATAAGCTGACCATTGCCCTTACCAAAGGTCGCATTCTGGAAGAGACGCTGCCGCTGTTGGCGGCGGCCGGTATCGAGCCGGAAGAAGACATCAGCAAGTCGCGTAAATTGATTTTTGGCACCAATCACGAGCACATCAATCTGGTGGTGCTGCGCGGTTCGGATGTGCCCACCTATGTGCAGTTTGGCGCCGCCGATATGGGCGTATCCGGCAAGGATACGCTGATGGAAAACGGCGCCGAGGGCTTGTATGAGCCGCTCGACCTGAAAATAGCCAAATGCCGGTTGATGACCGCGGCGATCAAAGGCGCTGTGGCGCCGAGTGGTCGTCTGAAAGTGGCCACAAAATACGTGAATGTGGCCAAACGCTACTACGCAACACTCGGTCGTCAGGCAGACATCATCAAGTTGTACGGTGGCATGGAGCTGGCGCCGCTGATGCAGTTGGCCGATGAAATTGTGGATATTGTCGATACCGGCAATACCCTCAAGGCCAATGGTCTTGAAGCCCGTGACCACATCGCCGATATCAGCTCGCGACTGATCGTGAACAAAGCCTCGATGAAAATGAAGCATGCGCTGATACAACGCATCATTGACGATATAGCCAAAGCGGTGGCCTGATGATCCGGCGACTGAATAGCAATGATCCGGGTTTCGAGCGCGCGCTGGCTGATTTACTGGCGTTCGAAACCATCAGCGACCGGCTGGTGGCTGAACGGGTGGATACCATCCTGCAATCAGTGAAGGCCGACGGCGATGCCGCCCTGCTGAAATACTCCGCCGAGTTTGATCGGTTGGAAGTGGAGCGGGTTGCCGACCTCGAAGTGTCAAAAGCCGAACTGGCTGCCGCCCACGACCGTATTGAGCCGGCCGCACGCGAGGCGCTCACTCTGGCCGCCGCGCGCGTGCGTCGCTACCACGAACACCAGTTGGCGCAATCCTGGTCCTATACCGAAGCCGATGGCACCTTGCTCGGTCAGCAGGTGACCGCGATGGAGCGGGTGGGCGTATATGTGCCCGGCGGCAAGGCGTCTTATCCCTCATCGGTGTTGATGAATACCATTCCGGCCAAGGTGGCTGGCGTGGATGACGTTGTCATGGTGGTGCCTGCGCCTGGCGGTGAGTTGAACCCGTTGGTATTGGCGGCAGCGCACATTGCCGGTGTGGATCGCGTATTCAAACTGGGCGGCGCGCAAGCGGTGGCAGCGCTGGCCTTCGGGACTGAAACCCTGCCCAAAGTGGATAAAATTGTCGGCCCCGGCAACATTTATGTGGCCACTGCCAAACGCGCGGTGTTTGGCACCGTCGCTATCGATATGATTGCTGGCCCGTCGGAAATCCTCGTGGTTTGCGATGGCAAAACCGATCCCGATTGGCTGGCGATGGACTTGTTCAGTCAGGCGGAGCACGATGAATTGGCGCAGGCCATATTTATCGGTTGGGATGCGGCGTTTATCGATCAGGTGCAGGCTGCCATGGCGCGGTTATTGCCAACGCTTGAGCGTGCGGCCATTGCCGGTACTGCTTTGGCTGATCGCGGTGCGCTGATTCAGGTGCGCGATCAGGCGGAAGCCATTGACCTTATCAACCGCATCGCGCCGGAGCACCTGGAGCTGTCCGTTGAGGACCCGCAAGCCTGGTTGCCGTCCATCCGGCATGCGGGGGCTATTTTTATGGGGCGCCACACGGCCGAAGCGCTGGGCGACTATTGTGCTGGCCCCAATCACGTGCTGCCCACCTCGGGCACCGCGCGCTTTTCTTCGCCATTGGGGGTGTATGACTTCCAGAAGCGCAGCTCGCTGATTATGTGCTCGCCTGCCGGCGCCAGTAGCCTGGGTAAGTGCGCCAGTGTGCTGGCGCGTGGCGAGTCCCTGGAGGCCCACGCCCGATCTGCCGAATACCGGATACGTGAAGACTGACCGGCTCAGCCCGCCGTGGGCTGAGCTGCCATAACCAGTTGAATCTGGGTAATCTGTAATCCCCGTTTGATCGTGAGTGTGACCGGATCGCCCGGCCGGCTTTGTTCCAGGAACTGGGCGCCTCGACGACCATCACCGAGCGGTTCATCGTTCAAGTGGGTGATGATATCGCCCGGTTTCAGGCCGGCATAAAGTGCCGGACTGTCGGCATAGATGCCGGTGACAATCACCCCGATGGATGGCTCCACGCCGAGTGAACGCGCCAGTTGCGGTGTCAGCCGGCGCGCTTCCACGCCGATCCAGCCGCGTACCACTTCCCCGTGCTCAGCCAGTTCATTCATCACCCGTTGGGCCATGTCGATCGGTACGGCAAAACTGATGCCTACCGAATAGCCGGTCTTGTCCAGAATGGCGGTGTTGATGCCGATCAGGTTGCCGCGCGCATCAATCAGCGCGCCGCCGGAGTTGCCGGGGTTGATAGGGGCATCCGTTTGCAGGTAATTCTCGAACACGTTGATCCCCAGGCCAAAGCGCCCCACGGCGCTGATGATCCCCTGGGTGACCGTCTGGCCCACCCCGAAAGGGTTGCCGATGGCCATGACCACGTCGCCCACCTGAGCGCTGGCCGGGTCGCCGATGGGAATGGCGTGCAGGTTGTCGAGGTTGATTTTCAGTAGTGCCAGGTCGGTATCCGGGTCGGTGCCGATTACGGTGGCCTGGGCCTCGCGGCCATCGGTCAGCAGGGCCACAATCTGATCGGCGCCATTAATGACGTGGTGATTGGTGAGAATGTATCCCTTGGGATTCATGATGACGCCAGAACCCAAAGAGGATTGCAGGCGTTCTTGCTGGGGCTGATTGGCATTGTTGAAAAAATGCCGGAACAGCGGATCATCCCGCAGCGGATGACGTTGCGCCTGGATTTTGCGCTGGGTAAAAATGTTCACTACCGCCGGTGCCGCCCGCTTGACTGCACCGGCATAGCTGACCGGTTGTGTGCTTTGTACGCTGGGCTGCGCCGATGCGTGCAAGTTCGCCAGAAGTGGGCGAAAGCCGGGCGAAGTGAAAATGACAATGAGTGCGGTGAGTAGCCCGATGGCCACCGGCCAGGCGAGAAAGTCGAGCAGTTTTTTCACAAGTCCACCTCGGCGATACAAGGCGGTCAGTATAAAGCAAGTGAAGAGTGAAAGGACGCCCGGTTAGGGCATCCTTTTAGTGCGCAGAGTGGCTCAGGCCTGACGTTGCAGAACCAGTGTCTGATCTTCTTCCTGCTCGTCCTCGCTCAGACCGTAGGCTTCGCTCAAGGTGCCATGCTTGCCCGGCTTCTTCGGAGCCCAGTCAGTGGGCGCCTGCACGTGCGGTTGCTCATCATCTGACTTTTTCTCCAGCAGCTTACCGTCGCCCGCTTGAGTAATCTGCCGGCTGATTTCTGCGTTGCTGAGCTTCAGTGCCGAGCTGGCCAGGTGTTCGTGTACGTCGCGGTAGGAGCGCGTGAGGTTGTTGATCAGCTCGGAGGTTTCCACAAAGTGCTGGGTGACCTCCTGTTGGTATTCACGCAGTCGTTCCTCGGTATCCATGAGTTGGGTTTCGAGTTCGCGGTTCAGTTTTTCCTGCGGTCGCAGGGCGAACATCAGAAAAGCGCCGAGAATGCCGCCGCACAGAAGGCTGGTGGCAACTGCAAAGATAATGGTGGTCAACGAAAACACAGTGCTCTCCTTTGGGATGCCAAAAAAATCAGGCTACGCGCTTCGCTCCATGCCATAATGCGCCCGCTTGGCGGATGGGCGCACCTGAAAGCGCGACTGCTGTCCTATATTATATGCCTTTATGCCGAAGAATGGATCACTGTTTTATTACGAACAGTGGTGTTCACAGACCAGTTATCGCACGAAAGCATCCATGACACCCGAAATCACCGTATTTACCTCCAACGAACAGTCCTTCGATATCGCTGGGCCGGCCGGTCGCTTGTCGGTCAGGACGCAGGCCGGATCGCCCGAAGGCGTGCTGGCGAGGCGTCGGCTGTTGGTCGTTGTCGCGCACCCGCATCCGCAGCATGGCGGCACCATGGATAACAAAGTGGTAGTGACCTTGGCGCGCGCCTATCGCGATCTCGGAATTGCCACCGTGCGGTTCAATTTCCGTGGCGTTGGTGACAGCGAGGGCGTGTTTGATTTTGCCCGCGGCGAAGTGGACGACATGCAGGCAGTGGTCGCCTGGGCGCAGGCCGACGGTCAATTGGACGAAGTACTGCTGGCGGGCTTTTCCTTTGGTTCGGCAGTCGCGGCTGCGGCGTCCTACGGCGTAAAGCCCGCCCACCTGCTGTTGGTTGCGCCACCCGTTGAGCGCTATGCCTATGATCAGTCGCAGGCGTTTCTGCAGCCCACTGCTGTGGTGATTGGTGCCGATGATGAAGTGGTGGACGTGGCCGGCGTGAGGCGATGGGCTGAAGCCCGGCCGGGATTGCGGTTGAGCGTGCTTGAGGGCACTGGTCATTTTTTTCATGGCAAGCTCGTAGAGCTCAAACAATGGGTCAGTGACTCAGTCGAACAGGCGTTATCAGTATGAGTGGTCATCAGCTTCCGCCGCTAGCGCGCTATGAGCGGGATATTGCTGAAAATGGTTTCCGGTCCGATCAGGCGCAGCGAGCGGCAGTTCAGCAGTTGCAGGACCTGTACGAGCGGTTGACCCGTCCTCAGCCGGCCGGTCTTTTCAGCCGGCTGTTTGGTCGCGCCCCCGTGAAGCTGGAAAAAGGCCTGTATTTCTGGGGTGGAGTAGGGCGTGGCAAGACCTATCTGATGGATCTGTTTTACGATGCCCTGCCGTTCGAGAACAAAATGCGCGTGCACTTCCATCGCTTTATGCGCCGTGCGCATCAGGAGTTGAAAGCGCTCGATGGCCAGAAGAATCCGCTCGAAAAAGTGGCCGACAAACTGGCCGCGGAAACCCGCATCATCTGTTTCGACGAGTTCTTTGTCAGCGATATTACCGACGCCATGATCCTGGGGACTTTGCTGGAGGCCCTGTTCGCCCGTGGTGTGTCGCTGGTGGCCACCTCCAACATTGTGCCGGATGGCCTCTATAAGGATGGTCTGCAGCGTGCCCGCTTTTTGCCCGCGATCAAATTGCTCAACGAGCACACCCTGGTTTTGAACGTGGATGGCGGCATCGATTACCGCCTGCGCGCCCTTGAGCAGGCCGAGCTGTACCACAGCCCGCTCGACGAGGCTGCCGACGTGGCCATGGACAACAGCTTCAGGGCGCTGGTGCCGGACGTGGAAGAGATTGAGCGGGATGTGGCGCTGGAAATCGAGGGGCGGGTGATTCCGGCCCGGTTTGAAGCCGAGGACGTGGTCTGGTTTGACTTCGACGCCCTGTGTGACGGACCCCGCTCCCAGAACGACTACATTGAGATTGCGCGCATTTACCACGCGGTGCTGGTCACCAACGTGCCCCTGCTGGGCGGTGATAAGGACGACCAGGCCAGGCGCTTCATTAATATGGTGGATGAGTTTTACGACCGCAGCGTCAAGCTGGTGATATCGGCCGCGGTGCCATTGGTTGATCTCTACGGGGGTGGCCGGCTCAGTTTCGAATTTGAGCGGACCCAGTCCCGGCTGCTGGAGATGCAGAGTAAGGAATACCTCGCCAGGCCCCATAAACCCTGAGTTTTGGCCTGTTTTGCCCGCCTGTAAAAAGTCCTTGAAATGGGCTGTTGAAGTCTGTAGTATGCGCGCTCTTTTTGTGGGAACAACCCTCGTTAAAGGCGATATAACATGAAGACTTACAGTGCTAAACCCGAGTCAGTCCAGCGCGACTGGTTCATTGTTGATGCCGATGGCAAGACGCTTGGCCGCATGGCTGCCGAGATCGCTAGCCGTCTGCGCGGCAAGCACAAGCCTGAGTACACCCCGCATGTGGACACTGGTGACTACATTATCGTAGTCAACGCCGAAAAGGTGCACGTAACTGGAAACAAGGCGACGGACAAGATGTACCACCGTCACACCGAGTTCCCAGGTGGCCTGAAGTCAATGAGCTTTGAAAAGCTGATTGCTCACGCCCCAGAGCGCACCATTCAGAGCGCCGTAAAGGGCATGCTGCCCAAAGGCCCTCTCGGTCGCGCCATGTTCCGCAAGCTGAAAGTGTACGCTGGTAGTGCCCACCCGCACACTGCTCAGCAACCGAAAGAACTCAACATCTAAGGACGCTGAAAATGGCAGATACTCAATACTACGGTACAGGTCGCCGCAAGACCTCCACGGCCCGCGTGTTCATCAAGGCTGGCAGTGGCAACATCACCATTAATGACCGTTCTCTGGATGTGTACTTCGGCCGTGAAGTGGCTCGCATGATCGTGCGTCAGCCCCTGGAACTGACCGATAACCTCGAGAAGTTCGACGTTAACGTTACCGTTAAAGGTGGCGGTAGCTTTGGTCAGGCAGGTGCAATCCGCCACGGTCTGACCCGTGCGCTGATGGCCTACGACGAAGCGCTGCGTCCTTCACTGCGCGAAGCGGGTTATGTTACCCGTGACGACCGTGAAGTTGAGCGTAAGAAAGTGGGTCTGCGCAAAGCGCGTAAGAAGCCACAGTTCTCCAAGCGTTAATCGTTTGGTCCGCTACGGCGGAGCGAAAAAAGGCGTGCCAGCGGCACGCCTTTTTTGTTTCAGATCAGGGAAAATGGAGCAAACCGCGCACAAATAGGGCGCATCCTGTGGTTATCCTTGTCAGTTGTGGTCATTTTCTTTAAGATTGTGCCACTTTTTGGGGTGCAGATTTTCTCGCTTTTCTTTTTTATTTCAGTCATTTACTGGCTTGATCAGCCGTGATGGGAGAGAGACGTCATGAGCAATGACGCAGTGAACGAGGGGCGTCGTCGATTTTTGACTGCAGCTACCTCTGTTGTCGGTGCCGCCGGTGCCGTAGGTGTAGCCGTTCCATTTGTGGGTTCCTGGAACCCGAGCGCCAAGGCAAAAGCCGCTGGTGCGCCCGTAAGAGCCAACATATCCAAGTTGGAACCCGGTCAGATGATCGTTGTGGAGTGGCGCGGCAAGCCCGTGTACATCCTGCGTCGGACCGAGGAAAACCTCAGTGCTCTGGCCGGTATGGCAGATCGTCTGCGCGACCCTGAATCGGTCGAGCCCCAGCAACCTGCCTATGCCCAGAACGAAGGCCGCTCCATCAAGCCGGAAATCCTGGTCCTGCTGGGCCTGTGTACTCACCTGGGCTGTGCGCCGATGTATCGTCCGGACGTGGGGGCAGCAGACCTCGGCGGCGATGAATGGGAAGGTGGTTTCTTCTGCCCTTGTCACGGTTCCAAGTTCGACCTTGCCGGTCGTGTTTATAAGGGCGTGCCCGCCCCTGTGAACCTGGAAGTTCCCCCCTACAGCTATGAAACCGACACAGTAGTGCTCGTCGGTGTGGATCAGGAGGCCTGAGCATGAACTGGTTAACTAACCTGTGGGGTTGGATCGATACACGACTTCCTGTGCAGCGCGCATGGGATACGCATATGGGCAAGTACTATGCGCCCAAGAACTTCAACTTCTGGTACTTTTTTGGCGTTCTGTCCATTCTGGTACTGGTCAACCAGCTGCTCACCGGCATCTGGCTGACCATGAGCTATACCCCGACCGCTGAAGGGGCCTTCGCGTCTGTTGAATACATCATGCGCGATGTGGATTTCGGCTGGATCATCCGTTACATGCACTCCACCGGCGCCTCGGCGTTCTTCCTGGTGGTGTACCTGCACATGTTCCGCGGCCTGATGTACGGTTCCTATAAGGCTCCGCGCGAGCTGGTGTGGATCTTTGGTATGACCATTTACGTGGCGCTGATGGCGGAAGCCTTCATGGGCTATGTACTGCCTTGGGGCCAGATGTCCTACTGGGGTGCGCAGGTGATTGTGTCCCTGTTTGGTGCGATTCCCGGCATTGGTGATGACCTGGTCCAGTGGATCCGCGGTGACTACCTGATCTCTGGCATTACCCTGAACCGCTTCTTCGCGCTGCACGTGGTGGCCCTGCCCATCGTACTGCTGGCACTGGTTGTGCTGCACATTCTGGCGTTGCACGAAGTGGGTTCCAACAACCCCGACGGTGTTGAGATCAAGAAAACCAAGGATGAGAACGGTATCCCGCTTGACGGCGTAGCCTTCCACCCTTATTACACCGTGCACGATCTGGTGGGTGTGACGGTATTCCTGTTCGCTTTCTGCTTTGTCTTGTTCTTCATGCCCGAAATGGGTGGTTTCTTCCTCGAGTATGCGAACTTCGAAGAAGCCAATAACCTGAAGACGCCGCCACACATTGCACCGGTATGGTACTTCACGCCTTTCTATGCGGTGTTGCGTGCTGTGACCATCGACATCGGTCCGCTCAGCTCCAAGTTCCTCGGACTTGTAGCCATGGGTGGCGCCATTGCGATTCTGTTTGTACTGCCCTGGCTCGACAAGAGCCCGGTCAAGTCCATCCGCTACAAGGGCTTTATGCCCCGTGTATCGCTGATGCTGTTCGCTGCCATGTTCGTGGTACTGGGTTACCTGGGTGTTAAGTCGCCCACCGACGGCCGTACCCTGTTGGCGCAGTTGGCGACCGTTTACTACTTCGCCTACTTCATCCAGATGCCCATGTTCACCAATCCGGACAAGCCTGCCGGTACCCTGTGGAACTGGCTGGTTGCAGCAGCGCTGGGCGGTGGCATGATCTACATGTCTTTGGCCGCTGCCATTGCGGGCAAAGTCGGGCTGTTCATCGTTGTATTTGGTGTTCTGTTGGGCCTGTTCGTGCTGGCTTCGCCCTGGCTGACCGGTAAAGACCGCGTACTGCCAGAGCCCACCCGTACTCAAGACAAAGGTCTGGGTGCGCATCTGGTGTGGGGTGGACTGCTGCTGTTTATTGCCCTGACTGTAGTGCCAATCAAAGCTGTAGGTGCCGAAGGTGCTTACCCTTGTGGCAGCATCCAGTGCGATGAGATGAAGCCTGACCTGGAAGACAAGGCGTCGCTGCAAAGCGGTGCCATGTACTTCGCCAACTACTGTATGGGCTGCCACGCGGCCAGCTTCTCACGCTTTGAGCGCGTCGCTACCGATCTGGACATCCCGGCCGAGTTGATGATGGACAACCTGGTGTTCGGCGACCGCCGCATCGGTGAGCTGATGACCATTTCCATGGACCCGGCCAAATCCAAGGCCTGGTTCGGTGCTACGCCACCGGATCTGACGCTGGTAGCGCGTGCACGTAACCCCGAATGGTTGTACACCTACCTGCGTAATTTCTACAAGGACGACACCCGGCCTACCGGCGTGAACAACCGTGTATTCGACAAGGTAGCCATGCCGCATGCCATGATCGAGCTGCAGGGGCTGGCCGAATGTGCGCCGGGTCCGCGCTTTGAACATGGCCGTCCGGTTCGGGACCCGGTGACTGGCGCAGTGATTGCCGATGATCCCTGTGGCAGCCTGAAAGTGGCTGATGAAAAGGGCAGCATGACCGCGGAGGAGTTCGACAAGGCCGTTTACGACCTGGTTAACTTCCTCGAGTATGTAGCTGAGCCCTATGCGCTGGACCGCGAACGCATCGGCATTTACGTGCTGTTGTTCCTGTCTGTGCTGTTTGTGTTCGTATTCCTGCTTAACCGCGAGTACTGGAAAGACGTTCACTAAGATGCGAAATCTGTCGGGCGGCCTGTGGCAACACAGTGCCGCCCGTGTTTATTATTGTTCTGAACAAAAATTGAGGTGAAACCAATGGGTGTAGTCGCTAAGCGCTCATCTATGACCTACTTTTCTGATGCCGGTGACCACTACAGCCACCGCGTGCGCATTGTGCTGGCGGAAAAGGGCGTCACTGTCGACATTGAAGATGTAGACCCAGAGGCCAAGCCCGCCGAGCTGGCAGACCTGAACCCCTACAACAGTCTGCCTACTCTGGTTGATCGCGATCTGTCCTTGTATGAAACCAAGGTCATGATGGAATACCTCGACGAGCGGTTCCCGCATCCTCCACTGCTGCCCGTATACCCGGTGGCGAGAGCACAGAGCCGCCTGTGGATGTACCGCATCGAGCGGGATTGGTGTCCACAGATCGACGTTATCCTGCGCAACGAAAGCAAAGATGACGTGGCCAAGGCCCGTAAAGAACTGAAAGAGAGCTTCACTGCCATAGCGCCGATTTTCTCCGAAATGCCGTTTTTCATGAGTGAAGAGTTCACCATCGTTGACTGCTGTTTGGCGCCTATTTTCTGGCGACTGGATTCGCTCGGCATCAATATTCCGCAGACCCGGGCCACCAAACCGCTGTTCGACTACATGGACCGCCTGTTTGCGCGCGAATCTTTCCGTGAAAGTCTGACGGAAGTCGAACGGGAAATGCGATCGACCAAGAAGTAATTCTCGGTCCGAACAGGAGTAGTACCGCCGATGGCCATGTCTTCCAGCCGCCCCTATATGATCCGAGCGCTGTACGATTGGATTGTGGACAACAATTGCACCCCCTACATTCTGGTGGATGCAATGATGTCAGGGGTTGAAGTGCCCCAGCAGCACGTCAATAAAGATGGCCAGATAGTGCTTAACATATCGCCCACAGCGGTCATGGGGCTGTCGCTGGACAATCAGGCGGTGAGTTTCAACGCCCGTTTTGGCGGTATTCCCACCGACATTTTTGTACCCAGCCGCGCTGTGTTGGGCATATATGCGCGCGAAAACGGTCAGGGCATGGTGTTTGAGCCAGAGCTGGAGCCTGAACCGGAGCCCACGCCGCCCAAAGGACCGGCGAAAAAGCCGGTGGTGGAAAAGCCTGCGGTGAAAAGTGCGGGCCGACCCAGCCTTCGGGTGGTCAAGTAAACGATCAAACCAAAAGGGGCCTGAGGCCCCTTTTTTGTCCGGGCCACTGGGTCCATTGGAGGATAAATGGCGCAGCCAGGCCGATTTCACACCTTGCCTATCGTCAGAATGACAGACTACGGCGCCTTTCTGGATCTCGGTGATCAAACCCAGGTGTTGCTACCCAAGCGCTACGTGCAAGACTCGCTGGCGGTGGGCGATTTTGTGCGGGTGTTTCTGCATTTCGATTCCGAAGACCGCTTGATTGCCACGACGGATACGCCCAAAGCCACGCTGGGCCAGTTTGCCTTTCTGCGGGTAACGGCCACAGGTCGTTTTGGCGCCTTCCTCGATTGGGGGCTGGGTAAGGATCTGCTGGTGCCTTTTGCCGAACAGCACAAGCCCATGGAGGAGGGGCGCAGCTATCTGGTCCATATCTATCAGAACGCCCAGGATGGTCGCCTGATGGCCAGCTCTAAGGTCGATCGTTTTCTGGATAAAACGCCACCCCGCTACAAGGTGGGTCAGGCAGTCTCTTTGATTATCGCCAACAGTACGGACCTCGGTTACAAAGCCATTGTTGAACATCAGCATTGGGGGCTTATTTTCGAATCGGAAGCCGGTGGCCGGTTGCGCTTTGGCGACAGCGTGCAGGGGTTTGTGAAACGCGTGCGGCCCGATGGCAAAATTGATCTGGGGCTCGCGAGGCCGGCAGAGCGACATGACCAGAATGTGGATCGTGTCTGGGCGGCACTGGAAAGAGCCGGCGGCCTGTTGCCGCTCAATGACAAGTCCTCACCTGCTGACATCGAAAAGCAGCTGGGCATCAGCAAGGCAGCCTTTAAACGGGCCGTCGGTACTCTATTAAAGCAGGGCAAGGTGGCACAGGATACGGGCGGCTTGCGCCGCCTGTAAGTACTTACTGCTGCAGCTCCTGTTCGGTCCAGTGTCCTGCAAACAGCGGACTGGACAGGTAGCGCTCGCCCGAGTCCGGGAGAATGACCACCGTGGTCTTGCCGGCATTTTCCGGCTTTTCTGCCTCTTTCAGTGCCGCGGCAACGGCGGCACCTGAGGAAATGCCAGCCAGTATCCCTTCCTCTTTCATCAGTCTGTGGGCCATGGCCATGGCCTCCTCGCTGCTGACAGTACAGGTGGCATCAATGACGGACAGGTCCAGATTGGCGGGGATGAATCCGGCGCCGATGCCCTGGATCTTGTGGGGGCTCGGGGTAAAGTCGGTGCCCGCTCGGGTCGCAGTGATGATGGCCGAGGTATCGGGTTCAACTGCGACCGTGTGAATCGCTTTGCCCATCTGTTGTTTGATATAGCGAGAGGTGCCCGAAATGGTGCCGCCGGTCCCGACCCCCGCGACAAAAATATCGATTTCGCCGTCGGTGTCGCGCCAGATCTCGGGGCCTGTGGTCTTTTCATGAATTGCCGGGTTGGCGGGATTGGCAAACTGCTGTGGCATGTAGCGGTTTTCCGGGTCCTCCGCCAGCAAGGCTTCCGCCTCTGCAATGGCTCCTTTCATGCCCTTTTCCGGCGGTGTGAGTACTAACTTGGCGCCCAGGGCTTTGACCAGTTGCCGTCGCTCCAGGCTCATGCTGGACGGCATCGTCAGTATCAGTGAGTAGCCTCTGGCCGCACAGACGAACGCAAGGGCAATGCCGGTATTGCCGCTGGTCGGTTCGACAACGGTCATGCCGGGTTTGAGCAACCCTTGCTGTTCGGCTCCCCAGATCATGTTGGCGCCAATGCGGCATTTGACCGACGTGGCTGGGTTGCGCGACTCCAATTTGACCAAAACCTTGTGTGTGGTCAGGCGGTTCAGTCGGACCAGTGGGGTGTTGCCAATGGTTTCGGAATTGTCTTTGTAAATGTGACTCATGCAGGGTTCCCTTCAGTGAACAGGCAGCTTCGCAGGCTAGCATAGCGTCCTTGTCTATATATCATCCAAGAATTATAACGACTATTAATATTGCGAATCCTTATTGGTTTAGTCTGCCGGCCTCAATAATACTGAGATTGCAGTTCTGCTGTGCGCACCTTGCGGCAGCGGAGTGGTTCCTAATAAAAACATAAGGAGGCTGTATGGCCATTTTGGAGCACACACTTGGTATCCTGTTGCACCCCGATCGGGAGTGGAAGGCAATTCGCAATGAGCGACATTCCTTCGCACAGGTGTTTTTCAGTCATGTGCCTTTCCTTGCCCTGATTCCCCCGGTGGCGGCCTATTTTGGTGTGACCCAGGTGGGTTGGACCATTGGCGACGGCGAGGTTGTCCGGCTCACCAGCGAATCCGCCCTGTCTCTTTGTGTAATGACCTATATTGCCCTGATGGTGGGCGTTTATGTATTGGGCGAATTCATTAATTGGATGGCCAAAACCTACGGTGTGACGGACTCTGCGGAGCAGCGCCACTATGAAGGCACGGCTTTGGCGGTTTATATCACGACGCCGGTGTTTCTCGCCGGCATCGTCGGGATCTACCCGGAGCTGTGGTTGAATGCCGCGGCGACTATCCTTGCGGGCTGCTATGCCATTTATCTGGTGTACGAAGGTATTCCGATTCTGATGAATATCGATAAAGAGCGCGCCTTCATGTATGCCACCAGCGTGGTGACCGTTGGTCTGGTCATGTTGGTGATTGTGCGCGTCGGCACAGTGATCGTTTGGGGAATGGGCATAGGGCCTGTCTACGTGGATTGACCCTGTAATCTCTGCAATAAAAAAGCCCCGCATAGCGGGGCTTTTTTATGTCGGCTAAAGCGATCAGCTATTGCCTTCGGTGCGGTCGATGATCTTATTGGCCTTGATCCAGGGCATCATGGCGCGCAGCTTGCTGCCCACCTGCTCGATGCCATGCTCACCGGAGATGCGACGCTTGGCTTTCATCACCGGGTAACCGGCCTGACATTCCAGAATGAAGTCGCGTACGAAGCGGCCTTCCTGGATGTCGGTCAGTACCCGCTTCATTTCCGCTTTGGTTTCTTCGGTGATGATGCGTGGGCCAGTGGCGTAGTCGCCGTATTCAGCGGTGTTGGAGATGGAGTAGCGCATGTCGGCGATGCCGCCCTGATACATCAGGTCAACGATCAGCTTCAGTTCGTGCAAGCACTCGAAGTAGGCCATTTCCGGCGCATAACCGGCTTCCACCAGTGTTTCAAAGCCCGCTTCTACCAGTGCGCTGGCGCCACCGCACAATACCGCTTGCTCGCCGAACAGGTCAGTTTCAGTTTCTTCACGGAAGTTGGTTTCGATGATGCCGGAACGACCGCCGCCGTTAGCCGAGGCCCAGGACAGCGCGATGTCTTTGGCTTTGCCAGTGGCGTCCTGATAAACCGCGATCAGGGTAGGTACACCGCCGCCTTCCAGGTAAGTGGAGCGTACGGTGTGGCCGGGGCCTTTGGGCGCGATCATGATCACGTCCACGTCGGCCGGCGGCTGAATCAGCTGAAAGTGGATGTTCAGGCCGTGCGCAAATGCCAGTGCGGAGCCTGACTTGAGGTAAGGGCCGACACTTTCGGAGTAGATTTTCGCCTGATGCTCATCGGGCGCCAGGATCATGGTGACATCGGCGTCTTTTACTGCATCGGCAATTTCGGCCACTTTCAGGCCTGCGCGCTCGGCTTTGGCCCAGTTGGCGGAACCTTTGCGCAGGGCAACGGTGACATTGGCCACACCGGAATCTTTCAGGTTCTGGGCATGGGCATGGCCCTGTGAGCCGTAGCCAACGATGGCAACGTTTTTGCCTTTGATGATAGAGAGGTCACAATCTTTGTCGTAGTACACTTGCATGATTCAGTCCTATGTCCGGTTCCGAATGTATTTCAAATTTAATGAGCTCAAAGGCTCAGGATTTTTTCGCCGCGGGCAATGCCGGAAACTCCCGTCCGCACCACCTCAAGGATGGCGCTGTCTCCAACCGCCTGCACGAACGCATCGAGTTTGTCCGACGTGCCAGCCACCTGCACGATGTAAACGCTGGGCGTCACATCGACAATCTGGCCCCGAAAAATATCAACGCAACGTTTGATTTCTTCGCGTTGGCCGCCCACTGCTTTGACTTTTATTAACATCAGCTCGCGTTCGATGTGGGCGCCTTCGGTCAGATCCACCAGTTTCACCACATCAATCAACTTGTTGAGGTGCTTGGTGATCTGTTCGATTTTGTGGTCGTCGCCAATGGTGGTCAACGTCAGGCGCGACAGGGTTGCATCTTCCGTGGGGGCCACCGTCAGGCTTTCAATGTTATAGCCACGCTGAGAGAACAACCCGACAACCCGTGAGAGTGCACCAGGCGCGTTTTCCATCAATACTGAAATGATCCGTCTCATCAGGTGCGCTCCGTCTTGCTTAACCACATGTCGCGCATGGTGCCCGGTGCAATCTGCATGGGATAAACGTGCTCAGTCGGATCCACGTAGATGTCCATGAACACCACGCGGTCTTTCATCGCGAAACACTCTTCCATTTTCGCTTTCAGGTCTTCTTTTTTCGTGACGCGAATGCCCACGTGGCCATAGGCCTCGGCCAGCTTCACAAAATCCGGTAACGAATCTTCGTACAGGGACTCCGAATAGCGACCGCTGTACTGCATGTCCTGCCACTGCTTGACCATGCCGAGGGCCTGGTTGTTCAGGCAGATAATTTTGACCGGCAAATGGTACTGGGTGCAGGCAGACAATTCCTGAATACACATCTGAATAGAGCCTTCGCCGGTGACGCAGGCGACGATCGCATCGCGGTGAGCCATCTGCACGCCCATGGCTGCAGGCAAGCCAAAGCCCATGGTGCCCAGCCCGCCAGAGTTGATCCAGCGCCGGGGCTTGTCGAACCCGTAATACTGGGCCGCAAACATTTGATGCTGGCCCACATCCGAGGTCACAAAGGCATCGCCTTGGGTGACTTCATGCAAGGTTTTGATGACGTCCTGCGGCATGATTTTTTCGCCCGCCGTGTTGTAGCGCGGCTTAGTGTAAATGCCGTGACGCTCGCGCCAGTCGGTAATCTGCTGCCACCAGTCGCCCAGCATTTTGGTGTCCGGACGCTCTTTGATCTCGCCCAGCAGTGCCAACATGTCTTTCATCACACTGGATACCGAGCCCACGATCGGGATATCGGCACTGACCGTTTTGGAAATCGACGCGGGGTCAATATCAATGTGGATGATTTTGGCCTGCGGGCAGAACTTGTTTGGCGTGTTGGTCACGCGATCGTCGAAGCGGGCGCCCACCGCCAGAATGACGTCGGCATGGTGCATCGCGGTATTGGCTTCAAAGGTACCGTGCATGCCCAGCATGCCCAGCCAACGCTGATCAGATGCCGGGAATCCACCCAACCCCATCAGCGTGGTGGTGACGGGGAAGTTGAGCTCGCGCGCAAACTTGGTTACCAGCTCACTGGCATTGCCCAGCACCACGCCGCCACCGGCGTAAATGACGGGACGGCGTGCCGTCATCAACAATTGAACGGCCTTGCGGATCTGGCCGCTATGGCCTTTTTCAATGGGCGTGTAGGAACGCAGCTTGATCTTCTTCGGATAGCTGTATTCGAACTTGTCAGCCGGGTTGGTCACGTCCTTGGGCAAATCCACAACCACGGGCCGGCCGGTAGAGGCGATGTAATAGGCTTTTTTGATCGTGGCAGGAATGTCTGCCGCATCTTTTACCAGAAAACTGTGTTTCACAATCGGACGGGAAACACCCACCATGTCGGTTTCCTGAAAAGCGTCTTCACCGATCTTCTCCGACGGAACCTGGCCGGATATCACCACCATGGGAATGGAATCCATGTAGGCGGTGGCAATGCCTGTAATGGCATTGGTGGCACCCGGACCGGAGGTGACCAGTACGGTGCCGACCTTGCCGGTGGCGCGTGCATAGCCATCCGCGGCATGGGTTGCGGCCTGTTCGTGACGAACCAGAATGTGTTTGATTTTGTCCTGACGGAAAATGGCGTCGTATATATGCAGGGCTGACCCACCCGGGTAGCCGAAGATATGTTCTACGCCTTCGTCTTGGAGGGCGCGAATCAGCATATCGCCGCCGGAAAGCATTTCCACCTTTTATCCCCTTAAAGAATTTGCCTTAATCTACGCTAAATGCGCCATGGGCGACCCGAACAAACAGGTTGCCCTACCTCATTGCTGTATTAGCTTTGGATTAACCAGCTCCCTGCGCTTTTAACGCTGCGAGGTCTGGACAAGATGTCGTCGGTGGACGCACCTTCGCAACTCTGGATGGTAAGGCGGGTGGTTGACCTGCCGGGGTAGAAAAGAACCGGGTTTACCGGTATGTCTAATAGCCATCTAGCGAATCCGCAATTTTGGCAATCTGACAAACAATGTCAATACTTTGCCCTAAAAAGTGGCAAATGTATCCCAACAGGCCGGATATGTGAGGTGCTTAGTGGGTTTTATTGCGGTTAACGAGTATAGTCTTATACTGATGCTTAAATTTGGAGTATGGATTTCGCCATGCGTAGCTTGATTGCCGTTGTTTTTTGTTCGTTGGGGCTGGCTTTTGCCACTCAGGTAGACGCCAAAGAGTACTACAAGTGGGTGGATGACGACGGTGTCACCCATTACACCGTAACCGCACCTAAGGATCGTCCTTCCGAATTAGTGCGCGTGATGGGCGGCGGTAAAGCCTCCAGCGGTAAGAGCAATGCAACCCCCGCGAGCAAAGCCTTGCCCGGTGATGAAACCGGCTTTGGCGCACCCAAACCGAAAGCGACGGCTGAAAAAGCCGAAGCTAAAATGTCAGTGGTGGATCCGGCCCGCTGCGAGATTGCGCGCAATAATATGGAAACCCTGACCAATCACCCGAGAATCCGGATCACAGAGGCCGATGGCAGCATTCGTTACCTGACTGACGAAGAAAAAGCTGAAAAAATGGCTGAAGCTGAAGCCGCTGCCCGAGAGAGTTGCGAATAACCGCGGTTTTACGCAATAAATGAAAAGGCGCGGATACCGCGCCTTTTTTCGTTGAGGGTTACTCAAACACTACGTGATCGCCGTTCATCCTCGCGTTGATATCCGCCCCGGGGGCAAACTTGCCGGCGAGGATGGATTGCGCTAACGGATTCTCAATGATCTGCTGTAGCGCACGCTTGAGTGGGCGGGCGCCGTACACCGGGTCGTAGCCTGCTGCCAGTACTTTATCCATGACCGCGTCTTCCAGCGTGAGGCTCAGTTCCCGCTCCTTCAGGCGGCGTTGCAACAACGCCAGCTGTAACTCGGCAATCCCCCGGATCTGCTCGCGACCCAGTGGGTGAAACACCACTGATTCATCGATCCGGTTGATAAACTCCGGCCGGAAATGCTGCCCTACCACATCCATCACAGAGGCCTTGATGGCATCGTAGTTGGCATCGCCGCCTTCTGACAGCTGCTGAATGCGATCGGAGCCCAGGTTCGAGGTCATGACCACCACGGTGTTGCGGAAATCCACAGTGCGGCCCTGGCCGTCGGTCAGGCGGCCGTCGTCCAGTACCTGCAGCAGGATATTGAACACATCGGGATGGGCTTTCTCCACTTCATCGAGCAGCAGCACCGAATAGGGCTTGCGCCGGACGGCCTCGGTCAGGTACCCGCCTTCTTCGTAACCCACATAGCCGGGCGGGGCGCCAATGAGACGGGCCACCGAATGCTTCTCCATGAATTCCGACATGTCGATGCGCACCATGGCTTCCGGTGTATCGAACAGGAATTCCGCCAGCGCCTTGCACAGTTCGGTCTTGCCCACGCCCGTGGGGCCAAGGAACAGGAATGAGCCGTTCGGGCGATTCGGGTCCGACAAACCGGCCCGCGAGCGGCGCACGGCATTGGACACGGCGATCACCGCCTCAGTCTGGCCAATGACCTTTTTGTGCAGAGCGGATTCCATCTGCAGCAGTTTTTCGCGTTCGCCCTCCAGCATCTTGCTGACGGGGATACCAGTCCACTTGGACACCACTTCGGCAATCTCTTCGTCACTGACTTTGTTACGCAGTAACTTCATTTCCATCATTTCGGCCTGACTCGCCATATCCAGCTGCTTTTCCAGCTCGGGAATGACACCGTATTGCAGCTCGGACATGCGCGCCAGGTCGCCTGCGCGACGCGCGGCTTCCATGTCCAGGCGAGCTTGCTCCAGGCTCGACTTGATGTCCTGGGAACCGCTCAGGGCAGCCTTTTCGGTACGCCAGATCTCTTCCAGATCGGCGTATTCCCGCTCCACTTTTTCTATCTCACCGTCGAGCAGGTTGAGCTGTTTTTTGGCCGCTTCGGTTTCATCTTTTTTAACCGCTTCGCGCTCGATTTTTAACTGAATCAGACGTCGCTCCAGGCGATCCATTTCTTCAGGTTTGGAATCGATTTCCATCCGGATCCGGCTGGCGGCTTCGTCGATCAGGTCAATGGCTTTGTCCGGCAACTGGCGGTCGGTGATGTAGCGTTGCGACAGCTTGGCGGCCGCAATAATGGCCGAATCAGTAATGTCCACGCCGTGGTGTACTTCATAGCGTTCTTTCAGACCGCGCAGAATAGCGATAGTGTCTTCTTCAGACGGTTCGTCCACCAGCACTTTCTGAAAGCGGCGCTCGAGTGCGGCGTCTTTTTCAATGTACTGGCGATACTCGTCGAGTGTGGTGGCGCCTACGCAATGCAGTTCACCACGTGCCAGCGCAGGCTTCAGCATGTTGCCCGCGTCCATGGCGCCGTCGGCTTTGCCGGCGCCGACCATGGTGTGCAGTTCATCGATAAACAGGATGATGCGGCCTTCTTGTTTGGCGAGTTCATTGAGCACGTTTTTCAAACGCTCTTCGAATTCGCCCCGGAACTTGGCACCGGCCAACAGTGAGCCGAGATCGAGCGAGAGCAGCCGTTTGTTTTTCAGGCCCTCTGGCACCTCGCCATTGACAATGCGTTGCGCAAGCCCCTCCACGATGGCGGTTTTACCAACGCCGGGCTCACCGATGAGTACGGGATTGTTTTTGGTCCGGCGCTGCAAAACCTGAATGGTGCGACGGATTTCATCGTCGCGTCCAATCACCGGGTCCAGCTTGCCGGCTTCAGCCCGGGCGGTTAAATCGATGGTGAATTTGTCCAGTGCCTGACGGTTGCCTTCGGCATCTGCGCTGTCCACTTTCTCTCCACCGCGTACTTTTTCTACCGCCTCTTTCAGGCGCTTCACATTGCCGAACTGCGCCAGCATTTTGCCAAGCTCCATGGAGCCTTCTTCCATGGCGGCCAGCAGGACAGTTTCGCTGGAGATAAACTTGTCGCCGGCTTTTTGCGCGTGCTTGTCGGCCAGGTTGAGCAGTCGCCCGAGTTCCGGCGACATGTGAATATCACCGGTGGGGTTTTGAATCCGGGCCAGGCCGTCGAGCTTTTTCGCCAGTTCGTTGCGTAAACCGGTGACGTCAAAGCCCGCTTGCGCGAGCAGGGGGCGCACGGTGCCGGCTTGCTGATCCAACATGGCCAGCAACAGGTGCGCAGGTTCCAGCTGCGGATGGTCCCGGCCTACCGCCAGGGATTGGGCGTCGGACAGGGCGATTTGCAGCTGGTTGGTGAGTCGGTCAATTCGCATGGTCAACCTCGAAAACATTGTCTAATGATTCAGAGGTTGGGGTAATTTGTGCAGAATTCAAGCAGCTGCACAATTGGTCGTGATTTGTTTGATCAGGATCAAACTTTATCTTGCCCGCTTTTTAACTCAGCCATATCAGGCTGGCAAACCGGCCCGTGGTGCCTTCTTTGCGGTAAGAATAGAACCGGTGGTTTTCTGTCGCGGTGCAGTGCGTTCCACCGTATACCTGCGCGATGCCCAGGCTGGTTAATGCGATGCGCGTGAGGGCAAACAGGTCGGCGTAGAACTTCAGCGGCCGGGCGCCAGGGGTAAAGCAGGCTGCAATGTGTTCGGTGCTGTCGGCATCGGTGGCCAGATCGAAGCAGGCCTCCAGGACATCGACACCGACTTCAAAGGCTGTGGGCCCGATGGCTGGGCCAATCCACGCCATCAATTGATCGGGCGCCGCGTCGAACATGGCCACTGCATTGGCAAGAATGCCGGCGCTGAGGCCGCGCCAGCCGGCGTGCACGGCGGCCACCTGGGTGCCAGCGGCATTGCACAGCAATACCGGCACACAATCGGCCGTCAGCACCGCACAGGCCAGCCCGGCTTGCTGGGTGATGCAGGCATCGGCGGTGCGGGTCAGGTTATCGGGCTGGGCTATCACTACCTCCGTGCCGTGAACCTGTTCCAGCCATTGTACCTGGGGCAAATCGAGCTGGTGCAGCAGCTGTTGCCGGTTTTGTAAAACCTGCTGTTCGTCGTCACCCACATGCAGGGCCAGGTTTGCATGGGCATAGGGGGGCGCACTGGCGCCGGTGCTGCGCTCGGTGACCACAGCCTTTACCCGGGCGGGCGCGGGCCAGTCGGGCGATAAAAGCGCGATGGGCTCAGACAAGGGGATCTTCCTCTGCCAGTTGATTCAGAATTTGCTCAAAATCTTCCGGCCGCTCGGCGTGCCAGGCCATGGTTTCCTTCAGCACCGGGTGTACCAGTTCAAGGTGCGTGGCATGCAGTGCCTGACGGGGAAAGGTGAGGATGGTGTTGCGCAGTTCGCTGCTGATGCCGGCGGCAAGCTGACGGTTACCGCCATAGGTTTTGTCGCCCACCAGCGGGTGCTTGAGCCAGGCCATGTGCACCCGGATCTGGTGCGTGCGCCCCGTGGCGAGGCTGCAGCGTACCAGCGTGTAGTGACCAAAGCGCTCGCTCACCGAATAGCGGGTAATCGCTTCTTTTCCACCCACGTCGGTAACGGCCATTTTGGTGCGTTGCGTGGGATGCCGTGCCATGGGCTGGTCGACGGTACCGCCCGCGATCAGCTTGCCCACCACCAGCGCGTCGTATTCGCGCTTGACGGAACGTTTCTGCAACTGCCGCACCAGGTTGATCTGGGCCTGCGGGGTTTTGGCGACCACCATCAGGCCGGTGGTGTCTTTATCCAGCCGGTGCACGATGCCAGCGCGGGGTACCTGCTCCAGCGAGGGACAGTGGTGCAGGAGGGCATTGAGCAGGGTGCCGGTGGGGTTGCCCGCACCCGGGTGCACTACCAGCCCCGCCGGCTTATTGATGACCAGTAAGGTATCGTCTTCGTACACAATATCCAAAGCAATGGCTTCTGCTACCCAGTCACCCGCAGGCTCCAGCGCGGCCTCCAGCGCCAGCGACTCGCCGCCAAAGCACTTGTCCTTGGGCTTGCAGGGCCGGCCATCCAGCGTCAGGGCGCCTTCTTTGATCCAGGTTTGCAGGCGGGCGCGGGAATAATCCGGGAATAACTGACTGGCCATCGCATCCACGCGGGCGCCGCCAGCGCCCTGAGGCACGGTGGCAGCAAGCGAGATAGTGGGGTTGGGACTCGACATGTGTTTGGTATCTTGGTGTGGCTGTGATTAAATGCGGCTATTTTACGCTGTGCGGGTCATTGGGGACAGCTCAAAGACCGCGCGGTGTCAGACCAGAATTAGTCCATAAAGAGTTTTAGCATGTCCCTCCGCCGTATTATCTCGTCAACCCTGGTGTTGACCGCGGTTTTGTTAGCTGCCTGTGCCAGCAATGAGCCTAAGCATACAACCGAAAAAGACTTCTATGATGCTGCCCAGCGCATGCTGAACGCGTCTCAATGGGAGCCGGCCATCAAAAACCTGCAGTTGCTGGAGGAGAACTTCCCGTTTGGTGCTTATGCCGAACAAGCCCAGCTGGAACTGATTTACGCCTATTACAAGAGCAATCAGCCCGAAGCTGCCATGGCCGCTGCCGACCGGTTCATCCGCCTGCACCCGCAGCACCGGAACGTGGATTACGCCTATTACATGAAGGGCCTGACCACCTTTACCCAGAATCAGGGGATGTTTGAGCGCTATGTGCCCTCCGACCTGACCGACCGCGACCCCGGAGCTGCGCGTGAGTCCTTTGCCCATTTCGCGCAGTTAATCGCCCGTTACCCCGACAGCCAGTACGCCCAGGACGCGCGCAAACGCATGATTCATTTGCGCAACCTGCTGGCGCGTTACGAAATCCATGTGGCTAATTACTACTTCAAGCGCGGTGCCTATCTGGCCGCCGCCAACCGGGGTCGGTACGTGGTGGAAAATTTCCAGCAGACGCCGGCGGTGCCCGATGCGTTGGCAGTGATGGCGCAGGGCTATCATTTGCTGGGTATGGATGATCTGGCCCAGAGTGCGGTCGAGGTACTGTGGACCAACTTTCCGGATTACCCGAATTTCGATAAGAACGGCAATTTCAACTACCAGTACAGTGTGGATATCAATGACCGCAGCTGGCTCAACCTGCTGAGTTTTGGTCTGTTTGATAAACAGGACCTGCGTGGATTTGACACCCGTGCGAAATACAATCCCGCCGTGGCGGTGTTTGAAACGGAAGGTGCGCTGCCAGGCAGCAACTGAGAGCCGGGCCCCGGTTGCGGGCCCGTGGTTATTGCCGCTTTGCGGTGTCAGTGAACAGCCCGTTCCCCCAACGGCGGCATCGGGCAGTTCAGCCGATCGGCGATCACGCGCAACAATTCGTATTCAGCCAGCTGCAGTGCGCCATCGGCATCCAGCGCCAGCATGATACTCTTGATCAGCCTGGGCTTTTGTAGCGGCTTGAGCAGATTAAGTTGGCTGAGTGCCGCATCCAGTCCCGCTAAATCAACAGCCTCCTCTGGCAGATTCTCCAGACCCAAGCCCAATGCCTGCATGGCACTTTCAAATGCCTGTTGCTGGTTGCTGACGTCCCCCTGTTTTGCAACTGCAGCCAGTAGTAGCCGGCACGGCGCCTTCAGGGCGGCGAGATCGCGGGTTTTATTCGAACTTTGTGGCCGGTCAAACAGGTTGTGTTTGAGCAGACTGAACAGGCACCACTCGGATAAAGTGAGTTGCTTATCGGCTTTGATCAGGGCAATCACCGATGCTCTGAATTGGTTTTTCTGCCCGTCAGACAATGCCTTGAGTGCCGGCAGGCACAGCTCCACCACCGGCAAGCGCAGCGCCAGTGGTAAGGCTTTCACCCGTGGCAGATAGTGCCGGTAAAGTTTGAACACCGGGGTCGGCACATGCACGCCCAAGTGGCTTTCCTGTTCGAGTGCGACGGATTCAGTGAACAGTAGGCCGTAGATGATGGCCATGGCCGAAGCGCTGTTATGGCAAGCGTCGCGCACTTTGGGGTCAAGCTGATCGAGCAAGCGCGCCGCCACAGCTTGGGCGGCCGGCGTCGGTACACCCATTTGTTCAACCAGCGGCTCGGGTGCCGGTGCGTTGACCTCAGCGGCGCCGGCAAAACCCTGTGTGCGTGGGTCGGTCTCGTCGGTGGGGGCGCTGGTCAGGAAATCGCCTTTCCAGCCGGGTTCGATGCGTTGAATGCGCTCGGCCAGCGGTGGATGGGTAGCAAACAGGCCGCTGAACCAGCCGCTGACACCGTTGGCGAAATAGAAATGGCTGTACTCGGCGGCGTTGGCGGCGGCCAGATTGGAGCCGGCGCTGTGCCCGCCAATGCGTTTGAGAGCATCGCTGATGCCGCTGGGGTTGCGGGTAAACTGCACTGCCGAGGCATCGGCCAGAAACTCCCGCTGCCGGCTGACCGCGGCTTTGATCAGGTTGCCAAAAAAGATGCCGGCATAGCCGATTACAAATAAACCGAGCCCGAGCAGGGCCAGGCTGTTGCCGTCTTTTTTACTGCTGCGCCTGGGCGTGCTGCGCATGATCATCTCGCCGATGATACCGATCAGCAAAATGCCGTGCAGTACGCCCACCAGACGCAGGTTGAGGCGCATGTCGCCATTGAAGATGTGGCTGTATTCGTGCGCGATCACCCCCTGCAACTGGTCCCGTGACAAGGCTTCGAGGCAGCCACGGGTCACGCCAATCACCGCATCCTGAGGGGCATAGCCGGCGGCAAAGGCGTTGATTCCGGGCTCGTCCAGCAGGTACACCGGTGGCACGGGAACGCCCGCCGCGATGGCCATCTCTTCGACGATATTGAGCAGTTGGCGTTCCTTGCCCGTGCATTCAGCGATATTCAGCAGGCGACCGTTGAGCGACTCCGCCACCACGGCACCCCCCTGGCGCAACTGGGATAACCGGTACCAGCTGCCCAGTAACACCACGCTGATCACGATAATGGCGATGCCGCCGATCAGGCGCGCATCCAGGTGTTCAAAAAACGTTTGCCAGAAGGCCGCCTGATCGGGGCTGGGGGTTGCGGCGCCGCCGGTGGCTTGCAGCATAATGCCAACGAACAACGTGGTTATGACGATGAGCGCCACCACTGCCAGCGCCATCAGGCCCACCAGACGCGCGGTCTGTTTGCGCGCCTGATCCTGATGCTCAAAGAAGTTCATTAGAAGGAAACTTTCGGTGCGGCCTGGATTTCGGCGCTATCGGCAAACTCCAGCAGATTTGCGTCTTTGCCGTGGCCAAATAAATTGGCAAAAAACACCGGCGGGAAGCTTTGCTTGTAGCTGTTATAAGCCGTGACGGCGTCGTTAAAGGCCTGGCGGGCAAACGCCACCTTGTTTTCGGTGGAGGTGAGCTCTTCGGACAGCTGCATCATGTTCTGGTTGGCTTTGAGGTCGGGGTAGGCCTCCATCACCACGTTCAGCCGTCCCATGGCGCCAGCGAGCATGCCTTCGGCCTGATTCAGCTGGGCCACCGATCCAGCGTCGTCCAGATGGCCTTTCAGGGCTTGCAGTCCAGCCGCAGCTTGGTTGCGAGCGGCAATGACCGCCTCCAGCGTTTCGCGTTCATGCTTGATGTAACCCTTGGCGGTTTCCACCAGATTGGGAATCAGGTCGTAGCGGCGTTTGAGCTGAACCTCGATCTGCGCAAAGGCATTTTCAAAGCGGTTTTTCAGCGCCACCAACTGGTTGTAGATACCTACGATGTAAAACAGCAGCAGGGCAATGATGACGAATGTAACAATAGTTCCGGTTCCCATAGAGGCTCCTCCGTGTGCGTTTGGCCGATGGTAGCATGAGTGCAGGGCTGGCAGTGAAGTCACTCGGTTAACGGTCCTGCCGGCAAGATGAACGCAATTATCCGCCCTGCCTCAAAACGCCACTGCTGTTAACAACCGGGCCCGAAAACAGCTTTCTGTTGCTCCAGATCGGCGCCAATGACGCCTGCACGGCGTACCCTGCCAGTGACAGAGCGCATCGCCCAGGGCTGGCTGACACGGCTTTGGTTATACTGCAATGCATTGCGTGCAACGGCGGTGCTGTTGCAGACTGGAAGCGAGTGATCAAGCAGCGTACGAGGAGCGGTTATGAAAGATCCCATTGTGATTGTAGGTATGGCGCGCACGCCCATGGGGGGCATGCAAGGGGCTTTGTCCGCGGTCTCAGCACCCGATCTGGGTGCGGTGGCCATCAAGGCCGCGCTGGCCGATGCGGGTGTGGCCGCAGATCAGGTGGACGAAGTGTTGATGGGCTGCGTATTGCCTGCCGGTGTGGGTCAGGCGCCGGCGCGACAGGCGGCACTGAAAGCCGGCCTGTCTGACCGCACGCCCTGTACCACCATTAACAAAGTCTGCGGCTCGGGCATGAAAACCGTGATGATGGCCGCCGATGCGCTGGCGCTTGGCCACGGCAAAGTGATTGTTGCCGGCGGCATGGAAAGTATGTCCAATGCGCCTTATTTGCTGGCCAAGGCGCGAGCGGGTTATCGACTTGGTCACGGCGAACTGCTGGATCATATGTTCCTGGATGGCCTGCAGGACGCCTATCAGGGTGGCCTGATGGGTAGTTTTGCCGAACAGTGTGCTGACAAGTACCAGTTTACCCGTGAGGCCCAGGACAACTATGCGTTGACCTCGCTGGATCGCGCGAACAAAGCCATTGCCGAAGGGCGTTTCCGTCGCGAAGTGGCGCCCGTGACCATTGCCGACCGGCGGGGTGAAGTGGTTGTGGATACCGATGAGCAGCCCGGCAATGCGCGCCCGGAAAAAATTCCCACGTTGAAGCCGGCGTTCAAAAAAGACGGCACCGTCACTGCCGCCAATGCCAGCTCAATATCGGACGGTGCGGCCGCTTTGGTATTAATGACCGCGTCGGAAGCCAGCCGACGCGGCCTTAAGCCCATTGCCCGGGTGTGCGGCCACAGTCAGGCCGCACAGGCACCTGAGTGGTTTACAACGGCGCCCGTGGCGGCCATGAAAAATCTGCTTGAGCAGGTGGGTTGGTCGGCCGCCGACGTGGACCTCTACGAAATCAACGAGGCCTTTGCCGTCGTGGCCATGGCGGCCATGACCGAACTGGAGCTCGACCACGCCAAAGTGAACGTCAACGGTGGCGCCTGCGCACTGGGTCATCCTCTGGGTGCCAGTGGTGCGCGTATCATGGTGACCTTGTTGGGTGCTATGTTGCACCAGAGCAAAGCCCGTGGTGTGGCCAGCTTGTGTATTGGCGGCGGCGAGGCCACCGCGGTGGCATTGGAGCTAGTCTGAAAAAACAGTGGCTGGCTAGTCTCCGGAACAAAAAAAGCGGGCATTGCCCGCTTTTTTTGACTATCGATAACTGAAAAACTGACGGTTGTTACTAGCAACTAGTTAATGTATTCCACCACTTTCACGACTTTCTGCACGCCACCCGTGGTGCGGGCAATTTCGCTGGCGCGTTTGGCTTCGGCCTGGGTCAGTAAGCCCATAATGTAGACTACGCCATCTTCCGTCACCACTTTAACCCGGCCGCTGTCCAGGTTCATGTCGGTCATCATTTTGGTTTTGACTTTGGATGTCAGCCAGGTATCGCTGGTGGCGGTCAGGAAGGAGGCATTGCCTTGAATGGCCAGCTCGTTGTGAACTTCGCGAACGCGGGTGATTTTGCGCACTTCTTCGCCGGCGAGCGCTTTCATGTCGGGCGCTTGTACCTGGCCGGTCAGCAACACAATGCCGTTAAAACTGGTGACAGAAATGTTGGCGTTTTCCAACAAAGGTGAGGCCTTGCGGATGTTCACCAATGCAGAAACCTCAATTTTTTCATCGTCGATGGCCGATCCCAGAGTGCGTTCTTTTTTATCCACGCCAACGGGTTCTTCGTGCGCCGCACCCACGATATGGCTGCAGCCGTTCAGGAACAATGGCAGCGCCAAAAAGCTTGCTAACAATAAAATCCGCATTACGCGAAACCTCCAAATAATTGCTGATCTATGAGATCACAGAGACAAAAAACACTCAACAGGTGCACCTCATGGGCGTGGGGCGCCGATAGGGTAGGCACTTTCAATTCGAAATCCTGACTGGCCAGCATGCTGGCCAGGTCGCCGCACTGTTCGTTGGTAAACGCCACAATGCTCATTTCTTTGTCGCGTGCGGCGCTGATCGCTTGCACCGTTGCACTGGTGTTGCCGCCGGTGGCAAATACTACCAGCAGATCGCCCGCTTGCCCCAGTCCCCGTATGGGTTTGGCAAAAATATCGTTTAAGCCCGAATCGGTTGCCACGGCGCTCAGGTTGAGCGCGTCGTTGGCCAGACATAGGGCTGGCAGGCTGGGTCTTTCCTGCTCGAATCGGTTCACCAGGCAACTGGCCAGGGTTTGTGCGTTGGCAGCCGCCAGGCCTACGCCGCAGGTAAGTATCTTTCGTTCACTCAGCAGCGCCTGGACCATGGCGTGGCTGGCATCCGCCAGCAGAGGCGCAAAGCCCTCGCCGGCATTCATGATGGTTTCAATGCTTTCGTGGAAGCGCTGAATGACGCGTTGTTCCATGGTGTTTTCTCAGGTGTTCGCGGTGTATTTCAAAAAGCGTTGGTTACCCAATGGGGGTCCGACTGTAAATCATCAAACCAGACCACATCAAAGCGGGCGGGTTGATGGTGGCGATCAGGGTGCGCCTGCAAATAATGTTCGGCCGCAAGTCTCAGTTTGCGCCGCTTGCCAGCGGTGACAGATTCGGCACCCGAACCAAAGGCGGCGTGACTGCGAAGCCTGACTTCGACAAAAACCAGTGTGCCAAGGTGCTCCATGATGAGATCGAGTTCGCCCCGGCTGCAGAGGTAGTTGCGCGCGAGTGTAGTGAGCCCCGCGCGGGTTAAAAATGCCTCCGCTTTTTGTTCGGCTTCGGCACCCCTGGTCATCAGCTGTCATCGCTCTGGCGGCTTACCACCATCGGCATGGGTACCGCTCTGCCGCGCCGTATACTGGCCCACATCTGTTCCCGCTCGATCTGGCCAGCGGTATTCAATTGCAGGTTGCCAGTGGCGCCGAAAACGCGGGTGCCGTCAATTTCCCGCAGCTGGCGCAGGCGAGGATAGAGGTAGAATGCGTCTACCCCCATGGCATAGAGCCGGTTAAAGGCCGGGTCGCGCGAATAGGCGTCGATCGCCAGCTTTTCCGGACGCTGGGTGTCGAAAATCCACGGCAGGGTACTGAACCGGATGCCATTCATGTCGCTGTCCAGTTTTGGGTCCGGTTCGCCGGTGTAGATATGGCTGGTGGCGTATACCGGAATGTCGCTGGCCAGGTGAAATTTCAACGTGGGTTTTACCTGCCGGGCCTGGTTCGGCAGTGCGGTCAGGAAAATCATATCCACATCCTGGCGGCGCCGGGGTTCGTACTCCATGGTGCGGCCAAGAATATTACGCACTTGTGCAGCGCGGGCTTTACTCTGGTCAATCAGCAATGCGCGCGAAATAATTTTTGAGTAATCGGCTTTGCCGGTGAATTTGGCATAATCAACGACCGTGCCTCCCAACTGATTCCACTCGGCGATGAACGCCACTGCGGCGCGATCAGCCCAGCTGGCTTCCGGTGCAATCACCATCGCCAGCCTGTGACCTTCCAGCCATGCCCGGCGGGCGGCTTGGCGGGCTTCATCTTCTGCGGCAAGACTGAACTGCACCAGCTGCGGTGGGGGGGGCAGACTGCCATTTTGTTCGGACCGGTTCAGCGCCAACGTGGGTACCGGCAGTGCGGGTAAGAGGGCCAGCTCGGCCACTTTGTCCTTGTCCAGCGGGCCAATGATCAGCTCGGCGCCTTCGTCTACTGCCTGCTGATAGAGGCCTGCGATATCCTGGGTGTTGCTGTCATAGACGCGAATGGCGGGATGTTGATGACCGGCTGCCACGGCCTGATAGTAGGCGGCAAAAAAACCGTCCTGAATGGCTTTACCGGCGCGGGCCAGACGCCCGCTCACCGGCAGCAACAGGGCCACCTGCTTGGGTTGCTCTTCAATCAGTTGTTGCAGCAACTGCAGATCTTGCGGCAGGTGCGCGGCCGCCGGGTGGTCGGGCCATTGGGCTCGCCATTGCTCGACGCCGGCGAGCTGAGCCTCCAGTTGGTTCTGGTTATTCTTGGACAAGATTGCCAGCTGATACCAGCCCAGCTCTTCCCGCGATTGGCTGTTGCCGGCTAATTGCTCCAGCTCCCACAAAGGCTGTGCCATCAATGTTTGCCACAGGGCAACCTGATTGCCGGTGGCCTCTACGGGTGACAGCGATACGTGGTCGAGCGCAACGTATTCCCTGATGGCCAACTGGGTTTCACCCAGCGTCGACATCAGTTCGCCGCGCATTTGCCTGATGGCCACGTAGGTGGCTTTTGGCATCAGCTCCCATTGGCTGTCGAGGCCCGGGTTCATCAACACTTGTTGGGCGGTGAACAGGTTGTTCTGGGCGATCGCCAATTGGCTGTACACCAGGGTGTAATGCCAGAGGTCTTGCTGCTGCAGTTGGTCCCGGCTGATGGCGCTGAGCAGGTTGTCGGCCCATTCATTGTCGCCCAGTGCAATCAACTGCTCGGCGGCGGCAATAATGTGACGCTCGCGCTCCGGCGACTTGGCCTGCCGGGCCTCCAGCAGTAATGCCTGTACCGCTTCCTGAGAGCTGCCGGCCGTGGCTTCGACAATATCGGGGTCGGATTGCTTGACCGGTGCAGAGCAGGCGGACAGCAGTAAACACAGGGCCAGGCCGGAGAGGCAGAGGCGGGTCGGGATGTTAAACATGGTATGATTGAGCTTCCAATGAGCAGGTCAAAAGTGTACCCATGAACGAGTCAGCTTTATACGTGGTGGCTACACCAATCGGCAATTTGGGCGATATGGTACCGCGAGCCGTAGAAACTCTTCAAACGGTTGCGGTGATTGCGGCAGAGGATACACGTCATAGCAGCCGTTTACTGGAACACTTTCACATTCGCACCCCGCTGGTGGCCTACCACGACCACAGCGATGGCCAGGCCACCCAAAAGTTGATTGATCGGCTGCTGGCGGGGGAATCAGTGGCGTTAATCTCCGATGCGGGCACCCCCCTGGTGTCCGACCCGGGGTACCAGCTGGTCGCGGCAGCGCGCGCTGCCGGCATCCGGGTGGTGCCCATTCCTGGCGCCTGTGCGTTAATTGCCGCGCTATCGGCCTCAGGGCTGCCTTCCGACCGATTCAGTTTTGAAGGCTTTTTGCCGGCAAAGCACGGAGCGCGGGCGACCCGGCTGGAATCTGTTAAGCAGGAAACCGGCACACTGATTTTTTATGAGGCCCCGCACCGGATTCTGGACTGTCTTAATCATATGGCCGAAATTTTTGGACCGGACCGGCAAGCGGTTGTGGCGCGCGAGTTGAGTAAAACCTTCGAGACCTTTTTGTCCGGCTCGCTTGCGGAACTGGTCGAGCGCGTTGGCGCCGATTCAAACCAGCAGCGGGGTGAGATCGTATTGTTGGTGCGGGGCGCACCCAAGCAATTGGAACAATCGTTGAGCCCGGATGCCATGCGTATCATGCAGTTGCTCGCCGCCGAGTTGCCGCCGAAAAAAGCCAGTGCACTGGTGGAGCAAATTGTTGGCGTAAAAAAGAAACTCGTTTATCAATGGTACGTGGAACAGCATTAAACTGCCGGTTCCGCGATTGGGTCGAATGAAGGAGTAATAATGGCCAAACATGACAGGGATTCCAACCGGTTATTCTATTCCGCCGCCGATGAGGTGGTGCATGCTGAATACCCGGAAGACGTGGTGTGCGGAAATCCTCAGCTTTGTTCGCCCGCCTATCGGCTGGCCTACACCGATCAGGATTTTATGCTCACCGAAGAAATGCGTTCGGTGCGGCTGATGTTAGAGTTGGCGAAACCGGAAAAAACCTTACAGGCACTGGGCATATCGCAAACGGTGGTTATGTTCGGCAGCGCCCGGACTCCGGATGCGGAGCAAGCAAGCATTGATCTGGCAGCGGCCCAGTCTGGTAACCTGTCAGACACAGAGCAAAAGCGATGTCAGGTGGCCGTTGAGCAAAGCCGTTACTATGAGCAGGCGCGTGCGCTGGCCCGATTGATTGCCGAGCAAAGCCCGGCTTGTCCCGGCGGCGAGCTGCATGTGATTACTGGCGGTGGCCCCGGCATTATGGAGGCTGCCAATCGTGGCGCCAGTGAAGCCGGCGCGAAATCGATAGGACTCAATATTGTATTGCCGCACGAGCAATACCCGAATCCCTACATTACTCCGGAGCTCTGTTTCCGGTTCCACTACTTTGCCATGCGCAAAATGCATTTTCTTATGCGCGCCAAAGCGTTGGTGGTTTTCCCCGGCGGCTTCGGGACATTGGATGAATTGTTTGAAACTTTAACCTTGGTGCAAACCAAAAAAGTGCAGCCCTTGCCTATCCTGATTTTCGGTAAGCAGTTCTGGCAGCGCTTGGTAAATTTTGAGTTTCTGGTAGAGCAGGGCATGATCAGTGCGGAGGATCTCGCCTTGTTTCGCTACGTGGAGTCGGCAGAGCAGGCCTGGGATATTATTCGCGAATCGCTATGATGTTTTCGCAGGCATAAAAAAGGGGAGCCGGAGCTCCCCTTTTTTTGTTTACATCGTTTTAAAAGCGCATGGTGCCTTGCAGGGCAATGCTGCGCGGGCGATCGTAGAAGCTGTAGTAAGCGGTACCGGTGCCACCTGTTAATCGAGTTGATACAGGTAGTTGGTTGCCGAAAGTGGATACTGCTTCGTCAGTCAGATTTTTACCCACCAAGGCGACTTCCCACTGGCCATCCTGAGCGCCCAGTGCCAATCTCAGATTCAACTTGGCGTAGGCGTCCTGCTGCAGGTTAGGATCCAGTGTGGGAGATGCGTAGTAACTGTCGCTGAAGTTGATGTCACCGGTTAAACGCCACTCCAGATTATCCCCTATGGTTTGAGCATAGTCAGCACTGATAGTGCCCTGGAATTGTGGCGCGAACTCCCGGGTTTTGCCCGACAGGTCACACAAACCGGGGTATTCCGTACTGTCCGGCGTTTGGCCGAAATAGCACTGGCTGTTAGGGAATTTGTCGAAGTTGAAGTCAAGGTAGCCCAAAGAACCGCTCAGGGTCAGGCCGTTGGTAATTAGCCAGCGGCCATCAAGCTCGATACCTTGGGTTGTGGCTTCACCTGCGTTGGTCACGTTAAAACCCAGCACGCCATCAAACTGACTGGTTTGAAGATCGGTGTAGTTGGTGTGAAACAGCGCAACGTTGAGTTCGGCGGCGCCATCGGCCAGGGTCATTTTCGAGCCAAGTTCAAAGCTCTGGGCTTTTTCCTCTTCGTATTCGAAAACGCCAGGCGCAAATCCGTTTGCCGCAGTGGTTTGGACAATGACCAATGGGCTTTGGTTGGCAATGATGTTTACACCATAGTCCGGGTCTGGATGTGCATTGGAGCGCACGTCAAATCCGCCGGACTTGAAACCCTCTGTATAGGTGGCATACAGCATGGTGTCTTCGGTGGCGTCCCACTGTGCGGTAATCAGGGGCGTGAACTTACCTTCAGAGCGTTTGTCTGAAATTTCTTCGTAGGGCTCCAGCAAAAATGCGGTATACACGGTATTCAACAATAGATCTGTTGCTCCCACATCCTGGCCCAGCGTATTGGTATGGTGTTGTCGCCGGGTGGCTTCCTTGTCTTCAGCGGTATAGCGTCCGCCAACCGTCAGGCGCCAATCGGTAGAAATGTTCCAGGTTGCCTGAGCAAAACCTGCCCACAGTGTTGAATCCTGGGTAAAGGTACGTTGGCTGGCGGTGCCGGGAAGCAACGCTGACAGCCCTCCCAGCAGACTGGTGGTGGGGACGCGGATGGCGTCATCGAAATCCATCTCGCTGGACTGATAAAACAGACCCGCTATGTAATCAATGGTTTCGCCTTGTGGTGAGGCAATACGAATCTCTTGGCTGTATTGTTTGAAATCCTCACGGCTGTCTGCGGTGAAAACCGTCGCGCCGGTAAAGTCGCAATCACAATCCTCTTCGTAGTTGTAGGCGTTGTAGCCAGTTACGGCTGTCAGTGTATGTTCGCCAAGGCCCCAGTCGATGGTGAAAGTGGCGTTTTCAGTGTCGTTATTCGAAAAATCGCCATTGGATTGGCGTTTGAAGTTCTGCTCTGTGTCCAGGACGTAGGCGCCGCCGGTGGCGCCGAACAGCGCATCAGCATAGGAAAGCCCCCCCGGAAGTGTCACTGGATTCACTGGCTCCAAAAACCGGCCTTTGGTGTCAAACGACCCGGTTTCGACTTTCAAATTCATGGTCAGATCTTCGGTGGCGTCCCAGCGGAACTGACCTCTGATGACCTGCTCTTTTTCAGCAGATTCATCCCGGTTCAGGGTGGTATTTTCATAATAGCCATCGATTTCACGACCCAGTAAGGACAGCCGGCCACTCAGGGAGTCGGTCAGCGGGCCTGACAGCACAACGCGCAGGTCTTTTTCACCGTGGCTGGGTTCGTACAGGGCAGTAACCTGGCCCTCGAACTCATCGGTGGGTTTGGCGGTGACCATCGAAATGGCACCGGCAATGGAGTTCTTGCCAAACAGGATACTTTGCGGGCCGCGCAGGACTTCCACGCGCTCAAGGTCCATAAAAGGGGCGCGGGCCAACTGGGCGCGGCCATAGTAGATGCCGTCTACATATTGGCCTACGGACTGTTCAAAGCCCTGGTTAATGCCGGAGCTGATACCACGGATGGCGATAATGGTGCCGATACCGGTCTGGTTCATGGTCAGGTTGGGTACGTAAGCTGTCATACCCTCAAGATTGGTGATGCCGGCTTCATCCATTTTGGCGCCGGACACAGCGTTAACCGAGATGGGGACATCCTGAAGCCTTTCTACACGCTTCTGGGCGGTTACCACCACCTCTTCCAGAACCAGGTCCTGGGCGAGTGTGGCGCTTGATGCCAGTGCGGCGATGGAAAGGGGTAGTAACTGCTTGGTAAATCTGATCATGTTGCTCTCCAGCTTTTTTATTGTGTGATCTCGCCCGGGGGCTCAAAAAGTATGCAATGGTGAGTTGGCCTTTGGAAAGGGGTTAATGGATAAAAGATAGCTCAATCTGCTCGTTTTTCGCCCTGTTGTAGAAAAATCCGGTTGAAATTGGGGGTGGGCTTCATTAATGTGTCCGCGAGCCAGCCAGACAGTCGCTCCCGCAAGGGGGAGGAAAGTCCGGGCTCCACAGGGTAGAGTGCCAGGTAACGCCTGGGGGGTGAAAGCCCACGGAAAGTGCAGCAGAGAGCAGACCGCCTAAGCGCGCGCAAGCGTGCCGGTAAGGGTGAAAGGGTGCGGTAAGAGCGCACCGCGCAACTGGTAACAGTTTGTGGCATGGTAAACCCCACTCGGAGCAAGACCAAATAGGCCTTCTATGGTGTGTCCCGCACTGAAGGCGGGTAGGTTGCTTGAGGCCAGTGGTGACACTGGTCCCAGATGAATGACTGTCCTAGACAGAACCCGGCTTATCGGCTGACTCAACTAATTTACAGGTGCTGTGCCGGCGGTTGGCTCAGCAGCTTTTGGCCAGTAAAGTGGCGCCGGCTACTGTCCCGGACAGGTCCTTTCCACTTTTTACCAGGCCAGAGGGCGGCTTATCGGCCGACTCAACTAGATATACAGGTGCTGTGCCGGCGGTTGGCTCAGCAGCTTTTGGCCAGTAAGTGGCGCCGGCTACTGTCCCGGACAGGTCCTTCCGCTTTTTACCCGGCCAGAGGGCGGCTGTGCCGCTGACTCGCGCCAACTCTCTGAACCGGATTTTCGGTTATATCTCCCGACTCTCATATAAGAATCTGTTCCTACTCTTAACAATCTACTTTAAGTTTGTTGCTTAACGTATTGATTGTTATGTCTTTGCTGCTTTCCTTGTGGCCGAGTTCCTGCTTGATCGACGCCCGTTCGCCGCTAAATGCCTGATTTTGCTAGCAACTTCTCGCCACTTCGCTTGACTTTAAAAGGCACAGATTTATAGTGTGGCAATGTGGGAAAAAGTGGGTAAAAGTGGAATTTAGTGTCATGAACAGCAGGGTGAGTGGGAAATAGTGTTTCTCGGAAGCCATTCCATCAGCATGGATGCCAAGGGGCGTCTGGCGATTCCGGCTCGTATTCGCGAGTCGTTGGTGGAATTGTGTGCCGGAAAACTGGTGGTGACCGCCCATACCGAAGAGCGCTGTCTGCTGGTGTATCCAGAGCCTCAATGGCTCGAAATTCTGCCCAAAATTGAAGCTTTACCCAGTTTTAATAAGATTGCCCGCCGCACCCAGCGCCTGTTGATAGGTTATGCCACGCCGCTGGAAGTGGATGGCAATGGGCGTGTGTTGCTGCCGCCCACGCTGCGTGAGTACGCCCAGCTCGACAAGAAGCTGATGTTGGTCGGGCAGGGGAAAAAACTGGAGCTGTGGTCGGAGGCAAGTTGGCTGCAGTGGCTGGATGCGGATGCCGGAGATGACGAAATGCCGGTTGAAATGCAGTCGCTGTCTTTATAAGGGGCGGCCATGGTTGCGCAAGAACACTACACAGTACTGCTCAATGAGGCGGTGGACGCTCTGATCACCGATCCCTCGGGTATCTATGTGGATGGCACTTTTGGCCGCGGTGGCCATAGTCGTCTGGTGTTGACGAGACTCGCAGGCGATGGGCGATTGATAGGGGTTGATAAAGACCCCCAAGCCATTGCCTCGGCCGAAGCACTGGCTGCCGCAAACAGCCGGTTTTCGGTCCGTCATGGCAGTTTTGCCCAGATCGGCGAATGGTTTGAGCCGGCTTCCGTTGATGGTGTTTTGTTGGATCTGGGGGTGTCGTCGCCACAGTTAGATCAGGCTGAACGGGGTTTTTCGTTTATGCAGGATGGCCCGCTGGATATGCGCATGGACACCACCAGTGGTCAGAGTGCTGCGCAATGGTTGGCAGTGGCTGAGGCGGAGGACATTGCGTTTGTATTGAAAGAGTTTGGTGAGGAGCGCTTTGCCAAACGCATGGCGTCGGCCATTGTGCGCGAGCGCGACATTGAACCTATCACCACAACCGCACGCCTGGCAAAAATTGTGAGTGAGGCGAATCCTGCGTGGGAAAAAGGTAAGCACCCTGCAACGCGGGCCTTTCAGGCGATCCGCATATTTATCAATAACGAGTTGGGTGATCTGGAAGTTGTTCTGGAGGCTGCTCTCAAGGTGCTCAAGCCGGGTGGCCGGTTGGTGGTGATCAGTTTTCATTCGCTTGAGGATCGCCTGGTCAAACGATTTATCCGTGATAAAGAGCGCGGACCGCAGCTGCCCAAAGGGTTGCCGGTGATGGAAAGTCAGATAACGAAGACGCTGAAGAGTCTGGGTAAGGCGGTGAAGGCCAGTGCCCGTGAGCTCGATGAAAATCAGCGCTCACGCAGTGCGGTTATGCGCTGCGCAGAAAAACTGGGCTGAGGCCTGTGGGTCAGACTGTTGGTCTGATCATTTGAGCTAACAACGACAAAAGGGGCAATTGGGTGTCAAATCCAATGGCAAATACAACGCAGCCGAAAGGCCTGTTAATTGCAGTGGTAGTAGCGCTGTGGTTGGCCGTGACTGCGTCCGCGTTACTGGTAGTGGGTGCCACTCACCAGGCGCGTCTGTCGTTTTTTGAGCTTGAATCCCTGCGACGCGAAGCGCAGGAACTGGAAATCCAGCGCGGTCAGTACTTGCTGGAGCAAAGCACCTGGGCGGCCTACAGTCGGGTGGAAAATCTGGCGCATAAAAAACTCGGTATGCGTCTGCCCGAGCCGAGCGATATTGTTATGGTGACGCCATGAAACGGCCGCAGGCGAATCACCAACTGGCGCGCTGGCGTTTGGTGTTTGTGGTGTTGGTGCTGCTGCTGCTGGCCGGATTGCTGCTGGCTCATCTCGCTCGCGTTCAGGTATTGCCGGGTGAAGAGAAAGGTTTTGAATTCCTGCAGAACCAGGGTGAAGCCCGCACTCTGCGCGAAGAGCGCATCGCCGCCTACCGCGGCGTGATTACCGATCGCAATGGCGAGCCCTTGGCGGTCAGCACGCCGGTTCTCTCTTTGTGGGCCAACCCAAAATTAGTGCCCGATCAGTCGGTTGATCAATTGGCCAAAGCGCTGGCCATTAAGCCGTCTCAATTGCGTCAGCGCCTGGCAGCCAATGCGACGCGTGAATTTATCTACCTCAAGCGACACCTGCCACCCCAGGACGCCAACAAAGTGTTGGAGTTGGATATTCCCGGTGTCAGTGCTGAACAGGAATACCGTCGCTATTACCCGGCAGCAGAAGTTACCTCGCACCTGGTGGGCTTTACCAATGTGGATGAGCGGGGGCAGGAAGGTATCGAGCTGGCCTACGATGCCTGGCTGGAAGGGCACGCAGGTTCGAAACAGGTGTTACGCGATCTGAAGGGCCGCAATATCAAGGAAGTGGCGCTGTTGAAGTCGGCCGAGTCGGGTAAAGATCTGGCCTTATCCATCGATCTGCGTTTGCAGTACCTGGCCTATCGCGAGCTGAAAGCGGCGGTGCAGGCACACCAGGCCAAAGCAGGTTCAATTGTGGTGATGGATGTGGGTACCGGTGAAGTACTGGCGATGGCAAATCAGCCCAGCTACAACCCGAATGATCGCACCAACCTCACCCCGGCGGCATTGCGCAACCGCGCCATCACCGATCAGTTTGAGCCGGGCTCAACGGTTAAACCGATTACTATCATGACGGCGTTGGAAGCGGGTACGGTGTCTCCGCATACCACCATTGAGACGTCGCCGGGCTACATTCGTGTGGGCAAGAAAACGCTGCTCGATCCGGTCAATTACGGCACCATCGATGTGACCAAAATCATTACCAAATCGAGCCAGGTTGGATTGACCAAGGTTGCGCTCAAGCTGCAGCCTGAAATGATCCGCAATATGTATGCGCGGCTGGGTTTTGGTCAGGTGACCGATTCGGGCTTCCCGGGTGAAAGTGCGGGCCAGCTGCCTAATTACACGCGTTGGCAACCGATTGTTCAGGCGAACTACGCCTTTGGATACGGTCTTACTGTGACCGCTCTGCAATTAGCCCAGGCCTACACGACCATCGCTGCGGGCGGTGTGAAAAAGCCCGTGAGCATTCTGCGTCTGGACGCACTGCAGGACGGCGAGCGCGTTGTAGAGCCGCGTTATACCGGGCAGCTGGTCGACATGTTGAAAACCGTGGTTCAGCCGGGCGGTACGGCTGTGCGTGCCAATCTGGAAACTTACCCTGTCGCCGGCAAAACCGGCACCGCCCATAAAGTCGGACCCAATGGTTATGAGGCCAGCCGCTACCGTTCATTGTTTGCCGGCATGGCGCCTGCGGATGATCCGCGTCTGGTCGTTGTCGTGGTGATTGATGAGCCGGGTGCGGGTAAGTATTTTGGCGGCGACGTGGCGGCACCTGTGTTTGCACGGGTGGCAGACAGTGCCTTGCGCACGCTTCAGGTGCCGCCGGTGATGACACAGCAAGTGGCACGGGGAGGCAGACACTGATGACAACTCCGTCTGTAGCGCTCAAACATTTGCTGCCTGAATGCGCATTGGCACCGTCCCTGGCGGAAATATCTGTTACTGGTGTGACGCTGGATAGCCGTGAAGTGAACAGCGGTTATGTGTTTCTGGCCATGCAGGGTACCCGTGAGCACGGGATTCGTTATCTGGATCAGGTGTTACAGGCCGGGGCCGTTGCGGTGCTGGTGGAGCAGGCGGATGACCTGCCCGCAGCGCTGCCGGAAAACGCGGTAGTGATTGACGCCTTGAGTGCCAAGGCCAGTGAAATCGCTGCCCGCTTTTACGGCTTGCCCGGTCAGGAGTTGCACACTATCGGTGTGACCGGGACCAATGGAAAAACCACCTGCACACAGTTGTTAGCGCGTTTGTATCACGCGCTGGGTGAGCGCGCGGCGGTCATGGGCACGATGGGTTATGGGCTGATAGGTAAGCCTTTGCGGGATACCGGCATGACCACGCCGGATGCAGTGTCATTTCAACGTATCCTGCGCGATTTGCGCAACCAGCATGCACGCCATTTGGCAGTCGAAATATCCTCTCATGCGCTGGCCCAAAACAGAGTGGCTGCTGTACCTGTACAGACCGCGGTATTTACCAATCTCACCCGCGATCACCTGGACTTTCATCAGACCATGGAGGCTTACGGTGCCGCCAAGCGTGCACTGTTTTCTCAGCTGGGAATCAAGCGCGGCATTATCAACATCGACGATACCTTTGGTCGCGAAATGTCTTCTGCCTTGCCGGGGTTGACGGTGATTACCTATGGCCTTGCACCGGATGCTCAGGTACGCGCCAGCGAAATCCGATACGAAACCCGTGGGCTACAGGCGCGTGTTGACACGCCATGGGGCGCCGGCGAGTTGCGTAGCCAATTGGTGGGTGAATTTAATTTGCATAATTTATTGGCCGTTGTCGCTACGGCTTGCGCCGAAGGCTACAGCCTGCAAGAGGTGTTGGCGGCGGTTCCTACCTTGCGCCCGGTGTGTGGCCGGATGGAGTTGTTGGGGGCTGACCAGTCGGTGCAGGTGGTGGTCGATTACGCCCATACGCCCGATGCCTTGCGGGCGCTGCTGGCTGCAGCCCGCGCCCATTGTGCGGGCAAACTCTGGTGTGTATTTGGCTGCGGCGGTGATCGCGACAAAGGCAAGCGCGCGGACATGGCGCGCATAGCAGAAGCCATGGCGGATCAATGCGTTGTTACCAGCGATAATCCTCGCACCGAAAACCCCGAGCTCATTATTCAGGATGTAATGGCCGGCTTTAACGAACCTGACCGTGTTATCCAGCAGGTGGATCGCAAGGCCGCGATCGCGACTGCGGTGGCGCAAGCGCAAGCCGGTGACTGGGTGTTGGTGGCAGGTAAGGGCCACGAAGACTACCAGATTATAGGTACCCGCAAGCTGCCGTTTTCAGATCAGGAAGAGGCGCGCAAGGCGCTCGCGCTTCGCGTCGGGGGTGCTGCATGATTACTGCCGTTTCGCTGCACGCCATGCAAGCCCGTTTTGGCGGCTCGCTTTCCGCCGCTGACGCGAGCGTCGATCGCGTGTGCATTGACAGTCGTACACTCAAACCCGGTGATTGTTTTGTCGCCATCGTGGGCGAAAACTTTGATGGTCATACCTTTGTTGAGGCGGCTGTGGCGGCGGGTGCGCAGTCACTGGTGGTGAGTCAAGCATGGGCAAAACAACATGCCCCCTTGCCGGTGCCCACCTGGCAGGTTGCCAATACCACCGAAGCACTCTGGCAATTTGCCAGAATCCAGCGCGAGCACTTTCAGGGGCCGGTTGTGGCGATTACCGGTAGCGCCGGTAAAACCACAGTTAAACAGATGCTGGCAGCCATTGGTCAGGCGGCCTTTGGCGCCGATGCCGTATTGTTCACGCAGGGCAATCTCAACAACCATATCGGGGTGTCCTTGACCTTGTTTTCGCTGACACCCGCACACCGTTTCGCCGTTATTGAGATGGGCGCCAGCGGGCCCGGCGAAATTGCGCCGCTGGCGTGGCAGGCCCAGCCGAGTGTATCGGTAGTGAACAACGTGATGCCGGTGCATGTGGAAGGATTTGGCAGTGTTGCCGGTGTGGCGGACACCAAATCGGCAATCTACGACGGTTTGTCAGCAGAGGGCGTGGCAGTCATCAATGCCGACGATGGGTTTGCGCCAGCGTTCAAACAAAAAAATCTTAACCGACAGCAGATGACTTTTTCTCTGGCAGATTCAGCGGCCGATGTTTACGCATCAGATGTGGAAAATGCTGAGTTGCATGCTCGTTTTATGCTGCACTCACCGCACGGCAGTCAGTTGATTCAATTGCCGGTGGCGGGCATACACAACGTGGGCAATGCGTTGTGTGCCGCTGCCTGTGCGCTGGCCTCCGGGATCTCGCTTGACATTATTGCGCGAGGGTTGGCGGGTTTCGAATCGGCTAAAGGTCGCTATCACGTGATAAAGGTATCCGATCGGTTGACGGTGATCGATGATACCTACAATGCCAATCCCGAGGCGGTCAAGGCAGCGCTGCGGGCGCAGGCCAGTTTTACCACGCCTCGCTGGTTGGTGTTGGGCGATATGGGTGAACTGGGCCCGCAGGCGACAGAGATGCACGCGGATGTAGGCACATTTGCGCGCGACCTGGGCGTGGAGAAAGTCTTTACCGTCGGGACATTGAGTCAAGCCACCAGCGCTGCAGCGGGTGGTTTACATTTTGAGACGCAGGCCGCATTGATTGCTGCGCTGCAGGACGATATCCGGCGCCAGGCAGGGCCCACAACAATATTAATAAAGGGTTCGCGAAGTGCTCGCATGGAATTTGTAGTGCAAGCCCTGAACAACAATGGGGGAGTGCACTGATGCTGCTTTGGCTGGCTGACATTTTACAACAATACCTGAATGCGTTCGGCGTGGTGAAATACCTGTCGGTGCGCGCCATCCTGGGCGTGTTGACTGCATTGGGTATTTCTTTATTGGTGGGCCCCTGGATGATCCGGCGCCTGAATTACCTGCAGATCGGTCAGGCTGTCCGCAACGACGGCCCTCAAACCCACCTGAGTAAATCTGGTACGCCCACCATGGGCGGCACCCTTATCCTGGCGGCGATTTTCGTCAGTGCCTTGCTGTGGAGCGACTTGGGTAATCGCTATGTCTGGGTTGTACTGGCAGTAACTTTCATATTTGGCGCAGTCGGTTGGGTTGATGACTACCGCAAGGTGGTCGAGAAAAATTCCCGGGGGTTGCCGGCCAAGTGGAAATATTTCTGGCAATCCGTTGGCGGCTTGGGCGCGGCTGTGTTCTTGTATCAGTCGGCCCAGGTGCCGGCAGAGACGCAGCTCTATGTGCCTTTCTTCAAAGATGTGGCCATTGCCATGGGGCCGGTGTTTATTGTGCTCACTTATTTTGTGGTTGTGGGCGCCAGCAATGCGGTGAACCTGACCGATGGCCTGGATGGACTGGCCATCATGCCGTCTGTGATGGTGGGTGGTGCGCTGGGTATCATCGCCTACCTGGCCGGGCACGTGGAATTTGCGAATTACCTGCACATTGCGTATGTACCGGGTGCTGGCGAGTTGGTGGTGTTTTGCGGTGCGCTGGCGGGTGCTGGCCTGGGCTTTCTGTGGTTCAACACTTACCCGGCCCAGGTGTTCATGGGCGACGTGGGTGCATTGGCCCTGGGTGCTGCACTGGGCGTGATTGCCGTGATTGTGCGACACGAGATTGTGTTCTTCATTATGGGCGGTGTGTTTGTGATGGAAACCGTCTCGGTGATTCTGCAGGTGGGCTCGTACAAGCTTACCGGGCGCCGGATTTTCCGGATGGCGCCACTGCATCATCATTTTGAATTGAAAGGTTGGCCTGAGCCGCGCGTCATTGTGCGGTTCTGGATTATTACAGTAATGCTCGTGCTGGTGGGGCTTGCCACCCTGAAGCTGCGTTAGTGAAGGTACGGGATAGAACGTGGATAATCTGATCGCAAAAAGTAAGCAACTTGCCGTGGTGGGTCTGGGCGTCACCGGGCTGTCGGTTGCGCGTTATTGTACGCGCAAGCAGTTGCCTTTTGCGTTGTTTGACTCCCGCTTAGCGCCGGCCCAGTTGGATACGTTCAAGCGCGAATTTCCCAACGTCGAAGTCCACCTGGGTCCTTTGGATGTGGACAAGTTGGTCGGCTTTGATGAGATCATCCTGAGCCCGGGTTTGAGTCTGAAAGAAGCGGCGATTGCAGAGTGTGTGACTCGCGGCCTCCCGGTCGTGGGTGACATTGAGTTATTTGTGCGTGAGGCAACAGCGCCCATCGTTGCGATTACCGGCTCTAACGCCAAGAGCACTGTCACCACGCTGGTGGGTGACATGGCAAAGGACGCAGGGCTCAAGGTTGGCGTAGGAGGCAATCTCGGTACCGCTGCATTGGACCTGCTTGCTGACGACGCCGAGTTGTACGTGCTGGAATTGTCCAGCTTTCAGCTGGAAACCACGCAGCGGGTTGGTGCCCGTGTCGCCAGTGTGCTGAATCTTAGCGATGATCACCAGGATCGTTACGATAGTTTTGCCGCCTACCACGCAGCGAAAATGCGGATTTATTTCGGCGCCGAACACATCGTGATTAATCGTGATGATGTGCTGACCCGCCCGCCATTGGGTAACCATGTTACGGTCAGCAGTTTCGGCTTGGGTAAGCCGGATTTCAAAGAGTTCGGTGTGATGATGGTGAAAGGTGAGGCACACCTTGCGTACCAGTTTGAGCCGTTGTTGCCGGTCAGCGAACTGAAAATCCGTGGCAAGCACAATGTGGCAAATGCTTTGGCCGCGCTGGCCATCGGTACTGCCGCAGGCTTACCTTTGGCGGGCATGTTGAAAACGCTCAAACAATTCAAAGGATTACCGCACCGGTGTGAATGGGTAGCGTCAGTTCGTGGCGTTGAATACATCAATGATTCCAAAGGCACCAATGTGGGTGCCACGCTGGCTGCCATAGAAGGGTTTGCCAGTGATCAGCACAAGCTGGTGCTCATTGCCGGCGGTGATGGTAAAGGCGCCGATTTCGCACCGCTAAAACAGGCAATTGATCAGCATGTGCGCGGTCTGGTTGTGATCGGTAAAGATGCAAAGGCGATTGCAGCACTCGCAGGTCCTCAGGTTCAGGTAGGTTTTGCCTCTGATATGGGCGATGCGGTTGTGCAGGCGCAGGCCATTGCGCACGCAGGTGATAAGGTGTTGTTGTCACCCGCGTGTGCATCGCTGGACATGTTCCGCAATTACGCGGACCGCGGTGAGCAATTCGTCGCATCGGTCAGGGGGTTGCTGGGATGAGCCTGACGATGGCATTGAAACCCGCAGCCCTTGACCCGGATTTACTGACCCGGTTACGGCCCGAAATCGGTCGTCTGCTGACTACCCGCATGGTATTGGTCTGGGCAGTTTTGATGACCTTTGGCGTCATTATGGTGGCGTCCGCATCGATTGGTTTTGCCGACACCACTTTGCATGATCCGTGGTACTTCACGCGTCGGCATGTGATTTTTCTGATGATGGGATTAACGCTTGCTTTGGTGGTGGCGTTGGTACCACTGGCCGTGTGGCAGAAATATGCGTGGGTGTTGATTCTGCTGGCGATTGTGCTGCTGGCGGTTGTGCTTATCCCTGGGATCGGTCGCCGCGTGAACGGGAGTCAACGCTGGATCGCTTTCGGCCCCTTGACGCTGCAAGCCTCAGAAGCCGTTAAATTCTGTGCCATCGTATTTTTTGCGTCTTATTTCACCCGCCGGGCGGCGCCGTTATCGAGCCAGAATAAAGGTTTGTTGCGTGCCTTGTCATTGCTTGGCGTGCTGGTTGTATTGCTGTTGCTTGAGCCGGACTTTGGCAGTTCGGTGGTGCTGTGTGTGACCGTCATAGCCATGCTGTTTTTTGTTGGTGCGCGGTTGTTCATCATGATCGTGCTGGGATTATTGGCCGTGGCTGCGTTGAGTGCTGTGGCAGTGCTTTCGCCCTATCGCATGCAGCGTTTGGTGACTTTTCTGGATCCCTGGGCTGACCAGTTCAATACCGGCTACCAGTTAACCCAATCACTGATTGCGTTTGGCAATGGCCAATGGACCGGCGCGGGGCTTGGCAACAGCATCCAGAAATTGCTGTACCTGCCAGAGGCGCACACGGATTTCGTGTTTGCGGTGGTGGCGGAGGAGTTCGGCTTGGTGGGTTGTGTGTTGGTGCTTGCCTTGTTCGGTTGCCTGATTTACGAGTTGCTGCGCCGGGTGAAAAGCCGTATGGCGCATCAGGATACCTTCAGCGCGCTGCTCGCCTTTGGTGTGGCCGTGTTGTTTGCGTTCCAGACGTTTGTCAATGTGGGTGTGTCCTCCGGTTTTTTGCCCACCAAAGGTCTGACCTTACCGTTCATCAGTTCGGGTGGCAGCAGCTTGTTGTTGTGCTGCGCGCTGATGGGATTGATGTTGCGCATCGACTGGGAATCGGAAGTACAAGTGGTGCGTGCGACCCGCAAAACCGTGAAAAAACGCGCGACAAAATCAGTCGCCAAGCCCTCGTCTTTGGAAGAGGAGGACGCCGATGCCTAGCGCGTTGATCATGGCCGGTGGCACGGGTGGCCACGTATTTCCTGCCTTGGCGGTTGCGGAGGCGCTGCGCGCACAGGGTTGGGATACGCAATGGCTTGGCACGCAGCGGGGAATCGAAGCGCGCCTTGTGCCGCAAGCGGGCATCAGTCTGCACACAATGCAGGTGCAAGGGTTACGTGGTAAAGGCATGCTCAGTTTGCTGAAGGCGCCTTTTAATCTGATGCGAGCCTTGTGGCAAGCACGGCGCATATTGCGGCAATGCCAGCCTTCATTGGTATTGGGTTTTGGCGGCTTTGCGTCAGGCCCCGGCGGGTTGATGGCGCGCTTGCAAGGGCTGCCGTTGGTCATTCATGAACAGAATGCACGCGCAGGTACCACCAACCGATTGTTGGCGCCGATTGCCACGCGGGTACTTGAGGCCTTTGACTCAGGCCTGAAAAACGCCGAGCAAGTGGGCAACCCGGTGCGTGAAAGTATTCGGGCTATTGCTGTGCCTCAAACGCGGCTTGAGGGGCGCACGGGTCCCATCCAGGTGTTGGTTTTGGGAGGCAGTCTGGGCGCACAGTTTTTTAATCAGACACTGCCGTCCGCCTTTGCCAAATTGGACAAGCCCGTGCAGGTGGTGCATCAGACCGGTGAGAAATGGGCCGAGGCTTGCCAACAACAGTATGCGCAGGCAGGTTTTGATGCGGTGCGCGTTCAGGCTTTTATTGAGGATATGGCAGCGGCGTATGAGCAGGCGGATCTGGTGATCTGTCGCGCCGGTGCGCTGACGGTGAGTGAAGTGGCCTGCGCGGGCGCTGCAGCATTGTTTGTGCCCTATCCGCATGCGATAGATGATCACCAGACCGCCAACGCCCGGTGGTTAGTTGAACGAGGCGCAGCGCGTATGTACGCCCAGTCGGCACTGGATGAAAACGTGTTGATAAAAGAATTAAACGGCCTGTGTGACAGGGCGGTATTGAGCCGGATGGCAATCAAGGCGCGCGAGTGCGCGCGGCCAGAGGCAACCGCCAGCGTGGTGACCGTATGTCAGGAGGTCATTAATGACTAAGTCAAAGTTATACCAGATTCCGGAAATGCGCCGGATCCGTCGCATTCATTTTATCGGGATTGGTGGCGCCGGCATGAGTGGTATTGCCGAAGTGTTGTTGAATCTGGGCTACCAGATCACCGGTTCCGATATGCGTGCGTCGCAGACGACCCGCCATCTGGAGTCAAAAGGCGCCACGGTGTTTATTGGCCATCGGTCAGAGCAGGTCGATGGCGCCGATGTGGTGGTTAATTCCACTGCCGTCAAAGCGACAAACCCTGAGCTGGTGGCGGCCCGAGAGCACCGGATTCCGATTGTGCGGCGCGCTGAAATGCTGGGCGAGTTAATGCGCTACCGGCATGGTATCGCCATTGCGGGTACCCATGGAAAAACGACCACTACGTCGTTAATGGCATCGGTATTGGCTGCCGACGGCAAAGACCCCACGTTTGTCATCGGGGGCCTGCTGAATAGCGCCGGATCTAATGCCAAGTTGGGTGAAAGTCGCTATCTGGTGGCCGAAGCCGATGAGTCAGATGCTTCGTTTTTGCATCTTCAGCCGATGGTCTCTGTAGTGACCAACATCGATGCTGACCATATGGATACCTATGGCGGTGATTTTTCGGTGCTGAAAAAAACCTTCCTGGATTTTCTGCACAATTTGCCATTTTACGGCTTGGCGGTTGTATGTGGTGACGATGAAGTGGTCTGCGAATTGTTGCCGCAGATCAACCGGCCGGTTATCACCTACGGTTTCGGTGATCATTGTGATGTGCGAGCGACTAACATCCGGCAGGATAAAATGTCCACCTCCTTTGATGTGATCCGGCCGGGTGCCGAGCCCTTGCCCGTTACCGTGAATATGCCGGGTGAACACAATGTGTTGAATGCGCTGGCAGTGATTGCCGTGGCCACCGATGAAGGGGTTGCCGACGAAGCCATACAGCAGGGGCTGGCGGGATTCCAGGGGGTTGGGCGCAGGTTTCAGGTGCACAGTGAAATGCCTGTGGGTGAATCAGGCAGTGCCATGCTGGTGGACGACTATGGCCATCATCCCAGGGAAGTGGCCGCCACCATTAAAGCGGTGCGCTCTGGTTGGCCTTATCGCCGTTTGGTCATGGTGTACCAGCCACATCGCTATTCGCGCACGCGCGATTTGTTTGAAGATTTTGTCGACGTATTAAGTGGTGTTGATGCGTTGGTGTTGCTTGAGGTGTACTCCGCCGGTGAAGACCCTATTCCCGGTGCGGACGGGCGCGCGCTCAGCCGTTCGGTTCGCAATCGCGGTGTCGTAGATCCGGTGTTTGTGGAGTCGGTGGAGCAGGTCGCGCAGGCGTTGTCCCACGTCATTCAACCCAACGATATCGTCATCACGCAGGGCGCTGGTAACGTGGGACAGTTGGCGGCCGAGTTGGCCGGCAGGAAGTGGAGCTGAAATTATGCTGAACGTAAAAGACTTCCGCTTTGACCAACAAACCCTTCGGGCTATCGGGCGCGTGGGCGTATTGCTCGGCGGTGATTCTGCTGAACGCGAAGTGAGCCTCAAGTCCGGCACGGCGATTGCTGACGCATTGAACAGTGCGGGTCTGGATGTGGTGAAAATTGATACGGCGAAGGATGCGATCGGTCTAATCCAGCAGGCTGCGATCGATGTGGCATTTATCGCTCTGCATGGTCCGGGCGGTGAAGATGGACGGATGCAGGCGCTATTGGATTTTATGGGTATTCCCTACACCGGCAGTGGTGTACAGGCGTCTGCAATTGCCATGGATAAATGGCGCACGAAGCAGATTTGGCGTGGCGAGAGTTTGTCGACACCCGACTACCGGATAGTGAATGCAGATTCGGATCTGGCGACAATACTGGCAGAACTGGGCGGCAAAGTGATGGTAAAGCCCAGCCATGAAGGCTCTTCCATTGGCATGTCGCGGGTCGAGTCGTTGGCTGAATTTAAGGTCGCGCTGCAAACGGCGCTGTCGCTGGATGCCACAGTCATTGTCGAACGGTTAATAGAGGGTGCTGAATATACCGTGGCCATTTTAGGCGACGAAGTATTGCCGCCGATCAAACTGGAGGCCGCCAACCGCTTTTACGATTACGACGCAAAATATATATCTAACGCAACGCGCTATATCTGCCCCTGTGGCCTGAATGAAACCAAAGAAGCCGAGCTTAAAGCGCTCGCAATGGCAGGCTTTAAGGCGATTGGCTGCAAAGGCTGGGGGCGGGTCGATGTGATGGCCGATGGCGCCGGCAATTTCTATATGTTGGAAGTGAATACGGTGCCCGGCATGACAGACCACTCGTTGGTACCGATGGCGGCGAAGCAGGCGGGCTACAGTTTTGAAAGTCTGGTGTGCAACATATTGCAGGATGCGATTCACGCATGAGTGAGCGTCGGCGTGGTGCAAAAGCCAAGCAGGAAAGTGTCAAGCGACCGGGCCTGATTCGCCGCTTGTGCCTGATGCTTGTGCTGGTCTCCGCGCTGGCATGGCTTACACCCATGATGGTGCAAGAAGCGTTGGTGATCTGGGACAGACCGGTGCAGGAAGTCACCATTGAAGGCCCGTTCAAATGGGTGGCGCGCGAGCAGATAGCAAATCTGATCGGCGAGCAGATAAATACGGGCTTCTGGGCGCTTGATATTGCGGCGCTGCAACACAGCATCGAGCAAGACGCCTGGGTAGATCGGGTATCTATTCGGCGCAAGTGGCCCGACAGGTTAGTGATTGAGATTGAAGAGCAAAAGCCTATTGCGCGCTGGGGCAGTACTGGTTATGTGAATGTCCGTGGTGAACTGATTGAATCAGATGCGGCGATGTATCAGTTGTCAGGATTGCCGACCTTGGTTGCGGCGCCGGAGAATCTGGAAAAAATGCTGCAGTACTATCAGACCATTGCCGAGTTGATGTACGCCCGCGATCTGCGTTTGGCCAGTATCGAAGTCGATGCGCGGGGCAGCTGGACGGTGAGTTTGGCAGACGGTGTTGCCATACGATTTGGACGTCAGTCATTGCAGACAAGAATTAGACGATTCGCCAAGGTGTTTGACGTCGAACTCAGGTCCCATTGGGCGAATGTCAGTGCAGTTGATGTGAGATATAACAATGGCATCGCAGTGAGCTGGCGCGATGCAGGATAAAAAGTGCGGCATCGCACTTAGGAAGACCATTATGGAACAATACAAAACGGGGATAAGCACATGCCACCGGTAAATGAAAACCGGATGATCGTCGGGTTGGATATCGGCACGTCAAAAGTCGTTGCGATTGTTGGCGCCTTGTCGGCTGACGGCGAGCTGGAAATTGTTGGCATCGGCTCGCATAAGTCATCGGGACTGAAGAAAGGCGTAGTCGTCAATATCGAGTCGACGGTGCACTCCATCCAGCGCGCAGTGGAAGAGGCCGAGCTGATGGCCGGATGCCAGATAGATTCGGTCTATGCCGGTATTGCGGGCAGTCATATCAGCAGTCTGAATTCCCACGGCATTGTGGCAATTAAGGACCGGGAAGTTTTCAATCAGGACGTTGAGCGGGTCATTGATGCCGCTCAGGCGGTGGCGATTCCGGCGGATCAGAAAATTTTGCACATCCTGCCGCAGGAATACCTGATCGATAATCAGGAAGGCGTGCGCGAACCTTTGGGAATGTCCGGTGTCCGGCTCGAAGCCAAAGTGCACCTGGTCACTTGCGCTGTTAATGCCGCGCAGAACATTGAAAAATGTATTCGCAAATGCGGTTTGGAAGTGGACGACATTATTCTGGAACAGTTGGCGTCCAGTTATGCGGTGTTGACGGAAGATGAAAAGAGCCTGGGTGTTTGTCTGGTCGATATCGGCGGAGGCACCACGGACATTGCAATATTTACCGATGGTTCTATCCGGCATACTAAATCGATTCCGATTGCAGGTGACCAGGTGACCAATGATATTGCGATGGCATTGCGCACACCCACGGCACACGCCGATGAAATCAAAATCAAATATGCCTGTGCACTGGCGAAGCTTGCCGGTGCAGATGAAACTATCAAGGTACCTTCCGTGGGCGATCGGGAACCGCGTGAGCTTTCCCGTCAGGCGTTGGCGGAAGTCGTAGAGCCACGATACGACGAGCTGTTCACGTTGGTACAGGCAGAATTGCGTCGCAGTGGTTATGAAGATTTGGTGGCAGCGGGCATTGTACTGACTGGCGGCACCTCAAAAATGGAAGGTGTTGTCGAGCTTGCTGAAGAAATTTTTCACATGCCCGTCCGTCTGGGAGCACCCCAGAATGTGCGTGGCTTGAGTGACATAGTGAACAACCCGATTTACTCAACCGGTGTCGGGTTGCTGTTTTATGGCATGAAACAACAGGAAGGGAAACCCGTTAATGGAACCAAAGATAAAGGTAATAGCTGGTGGAGCCGGACCAAGGCTTGGCTGGCTGAAAATTTTTAAGGGCGATGCCCAAAGTAAACGTTGCAGTAACACGCTAATAAAAGACTTCGGTACAACAAAGGGGAATGACAATGTTTGAATTAGTAGATAGCGTACCGCAAAACGCCGTAATCAAAGTGGTAGGTATTGGTGGCGGTGGCGGCAATGCCGTAAAGCACATGATTGCTGGTGACATTGAAGGCGTGGAATTCGTGTGTGCGAACACCGATGCCCAAGCCTTGAAAGATATTGACGCCAAAACCGTGCTGCAGCTCGGTAACAGCATGACCAAGGGTCTGGGCGCTGGTGCCAATCCGGAAGTGGGCCGTCAGGCTGCCATGGAAGATCGCGAGCGTATCGCAGAAATCCTGGAAGGCGCCGATATGGTATTTGTGACTGCCGGAATGGGCGGTGGTACCGGTACCGGTGGCGCCCCTGTGGTGGCTGAAGTGGCGCGCGAAATGGGCATTCTTACCGTAGCCGTGGTAACCAAGCCGTTTCCTTTCGAAGGCAAAAAGCGCATGGCCATCGCAGAAGCCGGTATTCGCGAGCTTACTGAGCGGGTTGACTCCTTGATCACGATTCCGAATGAAAAGCTGCTGTCTGTTCTGGGCACCAAATGCTCGCTTCTGGACGCTTTCAAGGCGGCGAATAACGTGTTGCAAGGTGCGGTACAGGGTATTGCCGATCTGATTATTCGCCCCGGCATGATTAACGTGGACTTTGCGGATGTGCGCACCGTCATGAGTGAAATGGGTATGGCGATGATGGGTACCGGCCGTGCGACCGGTGAAAACCGTGCGCGCGAGGCGGCGGAAGCGGCGATTCGCAGCCCGCTGCTGGAAGATGTGGACCTGCAGGGCGCACGGGGCATTCTCGTCAATATTACTGCGGGCATTGATTTGTCTCTGGGCGAATTCACCGAGGTGGGTGATACCGTGGGTGAGTTTGCATCACCCGATGCCACCGTGGTTGTCGGGACCGTGATAGACCCGGAGATGACCGATGAGCTGCGCGTCACTGTGGTGGCAACGGGCCTGGGGAAGCCGTTAGCGGTTGAAGTGCCTCAGCCCAAAGCCAAGGTCATTGTCGATAATACGGCCAAGACCAAGCCCGCGGCGTCGGCGGATGATCTGGATATTCCAACCTATCAGCGGCGTAAGCAGGCGGCTAATGGCGGTACTAATGCGGCGGTAGCGCCGGAGAAAGACATGGAATTGTTTGATATTCCAGCGTTTTTGCGCCGGCAGGCCGACTGAGGCAGACCGATGGGTTTGTCTTGACAGGGAACTTAAGTATTGGTTTCGCGGTCTATTCTTGGTAAGATTCGCCGCTTTGCGACCGTTTTCAGGTGTTTTGGTCAGCCCGGAGGGGTTGATTGGCCTGAACAGGTCATGGTTGAAGTGACTCGGCCAGCAACAAGTCTGGCCGGTGGGAGCTTTGTCACCAGGGCAGGTGTAGAGTCAGCGCGGCCTCCTTTTTAACCCCTTTTAGGGGAGGTTGGGCGAGCGATGCGACGGGATTGTATTGCGGCGAATCCCTATGGAATCAGTAGTACTTAGAGTGCTATGTAACCTCATGGTGAGTGAATGATTAAGCAGCGGACCTTAAAAAATCCAATTCGTGCCACCGGTGTGGGCCTGCACACAGGTGAGAAGGTTTACCTGACCTTGAAGCCTGCGCCAGTAGACGCGGGCATTGTGTTCCGCCGTACCGACCTCAATCCGGTTGTAGAAATTGAGGCGAAAGCGGAAAACGTGGGTGATACCACCCTGTCGACCACCCTGATCAAGGGCGACGTTCGGATTTCTACCGTTGAGCACCTGTTGAGTGCCATGGCGGGGCTGGGCATCGATAATGCCATTGTTGAAGTCTCCGCCGCCGAAGTGCCGATTATGGACGGCAGTGCCGGGCCATTCGTGTTCCTGATTCAATCGGCAGGCATAGAAGAGCAGAACGCGGCCAAGCAGTTTATCCGCATCAAACGCCCGGTTGTGGTGGAAGATGGCGACAAGATCGCGTCTTTTTTGCCGTTTAATGGCTTTAAAGTGTCATTTTCCATTGATTTTGATCATCCGGTGTTTACCGGTCGCACGCTCAAGACAGCCGTCGATTTTTCCAGCACATCGTTTGTTAAAGAAGTCAGTCGCGCGCGTACTTTCGGCTTCATGCACGAAATTGAATACCTGCGGTCTAAAGGCCTGGCCAAGGGCGGCAGCGTAGATAACGCCATTGTGGTCGACGATTACCGGGTGGTGAACGAAGATGGCCTGCGTTACGAAGATGAGTTTGTCAAACACAAGGTGTTAGACGCCATCGGCGATCTTTACCTGTTGGGCAATAGCCTGATTGGTGAATTCAAAGCGCACAAATCGGGTCATGCCCTGAACAATCGTGTGTTGCGTGAGCTGATTAAGCAGCAGGATGCCTGGGAAGTGGTGACTTTCGAAGATGAGAAAGAAGCGCCGATTTCCTACATCAAGCCGATTCTGGCGATGTAACCTCTCCTGAGCCTGTGGACGGGCATTGGAAATTGGTACCTAAGTGTGCGATATTCCCTCTGCCCATTGCCAGGCTCGGCCGTTGGTTTGAAAAAATAACCCACTTTTGTACTATTTTTTCTTACGAATGTGACGGCCATTCGAGCGCAGGGCGCGCTCAACCGCTAGTCTGTGCACCCGCTCCATCAGGCCGATTCAGGGTCCTGTTGGCCGCGGAATAACCTATACTAATAAGGCATTTACGAGCAGGTATTAACCCATCGCATGAAAGTCATACTGGTCAGCCAACGCCATGGTAGCACCCGCAGCTTTACGCTGGGTGGGTGGACGCGCGCGTTGGTGTCTGTGTGCTTATTGGGTCTGCCTGCCGGTGTTGGCGTGATGGCCGGGCTTGAGTGGGCTAAAGGCGAAGGCGCCGACCTGTTCAATGCCGAAGCCGCAGGCGCCTGGCGCGATGACCTTTCCGACCAGCGTGAAAAAATCGAGCTGACCCGCCAACAGGCCGAGCAGCAGCTTGCTGCGATTACTTTACGCGTGGCTGAGCTGCAGGCGCGATTGGTGCGCTTGGACGCACTGGGTGAACGCCTTACCTCCATTGCAAAACTCGATTCCGGTGAGTTTGATTTCAGCCAGCCGCCCGCATTGGGTGGGCCTGAGTCTGCCGCCTTGGGCGATGCCTACCAGGCGCCGGAGTTCGTAGACGTTATTGATCAGTTAACGGCTCAGATTGCCAACCGTGAGCAGCAGCTGGAAATTCTTGAAACATTACTGGCCAAGCGCAAGCTGGAAAACGATGTATTCCTTGCCGGTCGACCGGTCAGTAAAGGCTGGATGTCGTCGCGTTTTGGTCGCCGTACAGACCCTTTCACCGGGCGTGTCGCTTGGCATTCAGGGGTGGATTTCGCCGGCAAGATGGGTTCAGACATCATTTCGGTAGCCGCCGGTGTGGTGACCTGGGCCAGCCAGCGTCAGGGTTACGGCTATCTGGTTGAAATCAACCATGGCAACGGCTTTTCAACCCGCTATGCCCACAATTCCGAGCTCAAGGTCAAAGTGGGTGATATCGTCAAGAAAGGGCAGGTTATTGCTCTTATGGGTACCAGTGGGCGTTCTACCGGCCCGCATGTGCACTTTGAAGTCTACAAGCACGGCCGCGCCGTGGATCCCGCCGCCTATATCCATCGCGCGGCTCGCTGACCTCCTTCTCCTTTTTAGGGCCCTTGCAACCTGAGGCGCCTTTCTGTTTACTTGACACCTTTTTTAACCGCCAGTGGGCGGGAAACCTTTATAAATTCCGGATTTCACATGTTAGGCAAGATGCTGAAGGCCATTTTTGGCACAAAAAATGATCGCGAACTGAAACGTATGGGCAAGTTGGTCAAGCAGATCAATGCCCTCGAGCCAGAAATGGAAAAGCTGGGCGATGCCGATTTCTCTGCTAAGACCGAGGAGTTCCGCAAGCGTTTCAACGACGGCGCTACGCTCGACGAGCTGTTGCCAGAAGCCTTTGCGGTATGTCGTGAAGCCTCGCGCCGGGTGATGGGGATGCGCCATTTCGATGTGCAGTTAATCGGTGGTATTACCCTGCATGAAGGCCGGATCGCCGAAATGCGTACCGGTGAAGGTAAAACCCTGATGGCCACCTTGGCGACTTATCTGAATGCCATCTCCGGCAAAGGCGTGCACATTGTTACCGTGAACGACTATCTGGCGGCGCGCGATGCGGAGTGGATGTCACCGTTGTACAACGCGCTGGGCATGTCTGTGGGTGTGATTCGATCACAGCAGGACCCGGATGAGAAGCGCGCGGCCTACCAGTCCGATATTACCTACGGCACCAACAACGAATACGGTTTTGATTACCTGCGCGACAACATGGCGCTGCGGAAAGAAGACCGGTATCAGCGCGGGCTGAATTTTGCGATCGTGGATGAGGTGGATTCCATTCTGATCGACGAAGCGCGAACACCGTTGATTATTTCCGGTGCCGCTGAAGACAGCTCCGAGCTGTATAAACTCATCAATACCCTTATTCCTAAACTCAAAGCGCCCACGGAAACGGACCCTGGTCACTACCAGCACGATGAAAAATCCCGTGTAGTTGAATTGACGGAAGACGGGCACCAGGTGATTGAAGATCTGTTGATTGAGGCCGGTTTATTACAGGCCGAAGACAGCCTCTACTCCGCTGCAAACCTGACGCTGTTACACCACGTGCACGCGGCACTGAAAGCCCAGATCCTGTTCCAGAAAAACGTGGATTATATTGTGCAGGACGGCCAGGTCATGCTGATTGATGAGCACACCGGCCGCACGATGCCGGGGCGTCGCTTGTCCGAAGGTTTGCATCAGGCGTTGGAAGCCAAAGAAGGTGTGCACATTCAGAACGAAAGCCAGACGCTGGCTTCCATTACCTTCCAGAATTATTTCCGACTGTACAATAATCTGGCGGGCATGACCGGTACTGCCGATACCGAAGCGTTTGAATTCCGCCAGATCTATGGTCTGGATGTAGTGGTTATTCCCACCAACAAACCGATTCAGCGTCAGGATCTTAACGATCTGATCTACCTCACGGTGGAAGAAAAGTACGATGCGATCATCGAGGATGTAAAGGCCTGTATCGAAAAGCAGGCGCCGGTATTGGTAGGTACTGCCTCCATCGAAACATCGGAAATTATGTCGGCCCGATTGAAAAAAGCCGGCATCAAACACCAGGTGTTAAACGCGAAATTCCACGAACGCGAAGCAGAAATTATCGCTGAAGCGGGCCGGCCCGGTGCCGTGACAATTGCCACCAACATGGCGGGTCGCGGTACCGATATTGTGCTGGGCGGTAAGTGGGAATCCGAGATTGAGGCGTTGGAAAACCCCACTCAGGAGCAGATCGACAAGATCAAAGCAGACTGGAAAAAGCGCCATGAGCAGGTGCTTGAGGCCGGTGGTTTACACATTATTGGTACCGAGCGGCACGAATCCCGCCGTATCGATAACCAGCTGCGCGGTCGTGCCGGTCGCCAGGGTGATCCGGGCATGTCGCGCTTCTATTTATCGCTGGAAGATAATCTGATGCGTATTTTCGCGTCCGAGCGTGTGCGTAACTTCATGAAAGCCTTGGGAATGGAAAAAGGTGAGGCGATTGAGCACCGCATGGTGACCAATGCGATTGAAAAAGCACAGCGCAAAGTGGAAGGCCGCAACTTCGATATTCGTAAGCAGCTGCTGGAATACGATGATATTGCCAACGATCAACGCCAGATTGTGTACCAGCAGCGCGATGGCTTGCTGGATGCGGAAAACATCACCGATACCATCAATGCTATCCGGGCGGATGTGGTCAACGACATTGTCAGCACCTATATGCCGCCCCAGAGTATGGAAGAGCAGTGGGACGTTCCCGGTCTGGAAAAATCGCTGGAAGCAGAGTTCGGTTTGCAATTGCCGATTCAAGAGTGGTTGGACACGGACAAGAGCGTGCATGAAGCCGTGGTGCGTGAGCGGGTACTCGACGCGGCCCAGAAAGCGTACGACGAAAAATCCGAACGCATTGGCCCGGTTATGCAAGATATCGAGCGCCAGATCATGTTGCAGGTGTTGGATCAGCAGTGGAAGGAGCATTTGGCCAGCATGGATCATTTGCGCCAGAGTGTGGGCCTGCGCAGTTATGCTCAGCGCAACCCCAAGCAGGAATACAAGCGCGAAGCATTTGAGCTGTTCCAGCGCATGTTGGGCAGCATCAAGCACGAGGTCGTCAAGATCCTCGCCCGGGTCGAGCCGATTACCCGCGAGCAGATGGAAGAGATCGAGCGCCAGCGAGCTGAGGCCTTGGCCCGCCAGAAGATGCAGCTGCAACACGCGGAGGCGTCGGCGCTGGGTGCGCCTGAGCAACCCGAGCCTCAAACGGCGCAGCCGTTCGTACGCGAAGGCATGAAGGTGGGACGCAACGATCCTTGCCCGTGTGGCTCAGGTAAAAAGTTCAAACAATGTCACGGCAAGCTGGCCTGATAAATTTGCATGAAAAGCCGCCTTCGGGCGGTTTTTTCATAGTGAGATCCAAAAAATAACCTCGCCATAGGATACACTGTGCGTCTTTATGGCTAATTGACTTCAGGAGGCACCATGGCCGTTGGCGAGTTCCCCTTTCCACAGATGCACCCGGTACCGGGTTTTTCCCTCGGTGTTGCCAGTGCCGGCATCAAGCGCCCCGGGCGTCGCGATGTGGTGGTGATGGCGGCTGCCGAAGGCGCCACGGTAGCGGGTGTGTTTACCACCAATGCGTTTTGCGCTGCGCCGGTAACCGTGTGTAAAGAGCGCCTGGCGAAAGGTGCCCCGCGTTATTTTGTCACCAATACCGGTAACGCCAATGCCTGTACTGGTGCGTCCGGTCTCGCTAACGCGCGCAAAGTATGTGCCGAAGTTGCGCGCTTGCTTAACTGCGATGAAAACCTCGTGCTGCCTTTTTCTACCGGTGTCATCGGTGAGCCATTGCCGGTAGATAAAATTCTGCCGGTACTACCGGACGCCGTGGCAGCACTGGCGGAGGACCAGTGGGAAAATGCGGGCCACGGCATAATGACCACCGACACCCGCCCAAAAGGCGCGACGGCTGCCTTTACGTTTGAGGGCGAGACCATTGTGGTGTCGGGGATCAGTAAAGGTTCCGGGATGATCAAGCCCAATATGGCAACAATGCTCGGTTATGTGGCTACCAACGCCAAGGTCAGCCAGCCCGTGTTACAGGCGTTATTGCGTGAAGCGACCGATTTGTCCTTCAACCGGATCACGGTGGACGGCGATACCAGCACCAATGATTCCGGTGTATTGATTGCCACCGGCAAGACTGCATTGCCTGAGATCACCGAGGCCGCCGGTGATTACTATCAGAAACTACGTGCAGCAGTGATTGAAGTGCATGAGCAATTGGCGCGCGCCATTGTGGCCGACGGTGAGGGCGCGACCAAATTTGTCACCATTGAAGTCTCCGGCGCTGCGAAAAAAGCCGAAGCCACCCAGGTGGCCTATGCTGTGGCCCATTCGCCCTTGATTAAAACGGCATTGTTCGCCAGTGATCCGAACTGGGGACGCATTGTTGCGGCCATTGGCTACGCCGGTGTGGACGGTCTTGATGCGGACAAGGTGCGCGTGCATCTGGGCGATGCCTTGATCGTTGAAAACGGCGGGCGTGCGGACAGTTATACGGAGCAGCAAGGCCAGGCGGTGATGAATCAGGCAGAAATCACCATCCGCATCGATTTGGGCCGCGGACAGGAAGCTGACCGGGTCTGGACCACGGATTTTTCCCACGACTACGTGACCATCAACGCCGACTACCGAAGCTGATGAGCCGTCGAGTCCATGTGGCCGCCGCGGTTATTCGTCGCGGCGGGCAGATTTTTGTCGCCCGACGCCCGGCGCATTTGCACATGGGTGGCTTGTGGGAATTTCCGGGGGGCAAGGTAGAGCCTGGTGAGTCTGTGCAGGATGCACTGGCGCGCGAACTGACCGAAGAGCTGGGCATTCAGGTACATACAAGCTCTCCCCTGATTCAGGTGCCTTACGATTATCCCGATAAGTCGGTACTGCTCGACGTATGGGAGGTAAACGATTTTGGCGGTGAACCTGCCGGTCTTGAAGGGCAGGAAACCCGTTGGGTCACGCCCTCGGCGCTGGGATCGCTGGAATTTCCGGCTGCCAATAAACCGATTGTTGATGCGGCCTGCCTGCCGCCGGTGTGTGCCATCAGTCGCCCGGCAGAGAGCCTGCAGGCCTGGCTGGCGGATTTGCAGGCCGGTGTCATGCGGGGCGTGCGACTTTTCGTGTTGCGTCCTCCGCTTGGATTCAGTGCAGAACCCGAGCAGTTGCTGAAGGCGGTCGGCTCGCTCACGCATGCGCGTGAGGTTCAGTGGCAATGGCACCGTGATCTGTTTGCCAATGCCGGTGCCATGCCTGCGCTGCTGGCCGGTGCATCCAATTATGGTGTACATCTGCCATCGACCGCATTGTCCGGGCCATGCGAAGCGCTGCCCGAGGGCGTAGGGCTGATCAGTGCTTCCTGTCATTCTTTGGCAGAGATGCAGGCCGCTAAGGCGGTGCATGCCCGATTTTTGTTGCTGTCTCCGGTGGCCGAGACCAAACAGTATGCGTCCCACCAATTGCTGGGTTGGTCTGCGTTCGCAGACTGGGTGGCTGGCTGCCAATTACCCGTTTACGGTCTGGGCGGGCTTTCGCTCGGCGACGTGGCGCAGGCGCGCGCGCACGGAGGCCAGGGCATCGCATTGCAGCGGGGTTGGTAGCACGACAATCTTAAGAGCCGCTCAGTGCTTTTTCTCGAGATCTTCACTCATCAGATCATCCAGCAGCGGTTCACCGGCAATCCGGTGTGACTCGCTGGCCCAATCGCCCAGGTCAATTAATTTGCAGCGCTCGGAGCAAAACGGGCGGTGGGGGAATTTGTCGTTCCAGGTAACCTGCTGCTTACACACAGGGCAGGCGAGGGTGAGTGGCGGTTTTGACATGGGACTTGCAGTTGTCTCTGAAGGCGATTCAATCTCGGTTGACCAGTTTAACTGGCCAGAAGCTTCAGGTGTAGTGCTTCCACTTGTTGTTTCAGTTGTTCAGGCTTGCCTTCGTTATCCAGCACAAAATCCGCCAGGGCCAGCTTGTCGGCGCGTGACATCTGGCTCGCCATGATGGCTTCGACCTGTGCTTTGGTGTTGTTGTCCCGGCGGCTGGCGCGTGCTATTTGTGTGTCTGGGCTTACATCCACCAGGATGACGGCGTCTACCAATGCCTTTTGATCGGTTTCCAGTAGCAGCGGTGACTCCAATAACTGATAGGGCTGGTCGTGGGCTTGGGCCAGTGTTTCAGCGATGGTCGTGCGAATCAGCGGATGCAGTAGGGTTTCGAGAAAGTGTTTTTCGGCGGTATCGGCGAACACAATCGCCCTGAGCGCCGCCCGATCCAGTTGGCCATCGGATTGGATGAGTGCTTCGCCAAAGTGATCCGCAATGGCTTGCAAGGCAGGTGATCCCGGCTGTACCACCTGACGAGCAACCTGGTCGGCATCGGTCACGCGAATTCCCAAGGCTCTGAAGTGGGCGGCGGCGCTGGATTTGCCGCTGCCAATACCGCCTGTAAGGCCGATGACCCTGCTCACCCGTTGTTGATACCAGACAGATTCAGGTAAAGATTGGTGATCTGTTCACCCCACATCATGGCAATCCAGCCGGCGACCGCCAGATAGGGGCCAAACGGCATGGGTTGTTGGTTGTCACGCCCCTTGAGCACAATCTGGCTGATACCCCAGGCGGCGCCAACGAAAGACGACAGCAAAATGATCAATGGCAGCGCTTGCCAACCCAGCCAGGCGCCCAAGGCGGCCAGCAGCTTGAAGTCGCCGTAACCCATGCCATCTTTGCCGGTGAGTAATTTAAAGCCCCAGAACACCAGCCACAAGACGCCGTAGCCGGCAATGGCGCCCCAGAACGCACTGTCGAAATCAGTCACATAACCAAAGTAATTGACCACCAGGCCCGCCCACATAAGTGGCAGGGTCAGACTGTCGGGCAGGAGCATGGTGTCTGCGTCGATGAGGGTCAGGCAGATGAGCGTCCAGGTGAAACCAAGTAGAAAAAGAGCTTGTAAACTGGCACCGAACTGAAGGGCAATTAACAGACTTAGCAGGCCGGAAGTAATTTCAACGAGAGGATAACGTACTGAGATTGAGGCTTTACAATTGCTGCACCTACCGCGCAGTATCAACCAGCTGATAACCGGAATGTTTTGCCAGGCTTTAATGGGGGCTTTACACGATGGGCAGTGCGAGGCAGGAAAAGCGAGATTAAAAGATGCCTCGGGTTTTGAATGCTCGCTTTGCCCCATTAACTCACAACATTCGCTCCGCCAGTTAGCCTCTAAAATTTTAGGCAGCCGGTAAATTACCACATTTAAAAAGCTACCAACTGTAAGTCCCAGCACCGCCAGCGCTGGAATGTAGAATAGAGGTTCGACCAGTGATTGCAAAAAAATAATCTCGATTGGTAATCAGGCTTAAACAACGGCGCCAAGCTGGAAAATCGGTAGGTACATAGCAACCATCAAACCGCCTACGAGAATACCGAGTACCGCCATAATCATTGGCTCAAGGAGTGCGGTGAGGTTGTCTACCATGTTATCTACTGCATCCTCATAGAACTCCGCAACTTTATCAAGCATCTCGTCCAGTGCGCCTGATTCTTCACCAATTGCAGTCATCTGGATTAGCATCGGCGGGAACATATTGGCGGCGCGCAGTGAAGTATTGAGCTGAATACCAGAAGATACTTCTTCCCTCACTTTCAGAATTGCATCTCTGTACAGCGCATTGCCGGCGGCGCCAGATACAGATGTCAGAGCATCAATGAGTGGTACGCCGGCAGAAAAGGTAGTAGATAGCGTGCGTGCAAACCGCGCGACAATAGAGTTGTATAAAATTTGTCCGACAATGGGCAGTTTCAAAGACAGGCGATCTTTTTGATAGGCAACCTTTTCGGATCTTTTAACAGCCTCTTTGAGGGCGAATACTGAGCCGACTATGCCGAAGACAATCATCAGCCACCATTCCTGGGCAAATTCGGACAGTCCCAATACCAATAGTGTAAATGCAGGTAATTCTGCGCCGAACGAGGAGAAGGTTTCAGCGAATTGTGGTACAACTTTTACCAACAATATGCCAGTAACGACAACGGCTACAACTAAAACAGCAATGGGGTAGGTCATTGCTTTTTTAATTTTTGCTTTTAGCTTTTCAGTCTTTTCTTTATAGGTGGCGATACGATCGAGCATAGTTTCAAGTGCACCAGATTGTTCGCCGGATTCAACCAGGTTGCAAAACAGTTCATCGAAGTATTTGGGGTGTTTTTCAAGTGCTTTTGCAAAGCCGTTACCCGATGCTACATTTTCCCTGATATCGAGTACTAACTTACGCAAATTTGGGTTTTCAAGGCCGTCTGCTACGATTTCAAAGCTTTGCACCAGTGGCACGCCCGCTCGCATCATGGTTGCCATCTGGCGCGTAAAAATAGCAATATCCTGAGGTTGTATTGCTTTGCCTCCACCACCAAATAGAGGCTTTGGCTTCTTCCTGACGGTCGAGGCCTTGATACCCTGTTTCAACAGTTGAGCCTTGACAAGAGCGGCACTGGATCCATCAATTTCACCACTGATTTTTTTGCCCTTCCGATCCACACCTTTGTAAATAAAGATGGTGGGTTTGGCTTGGGGCTTCATTTTTGCTGCAGTTGCCATCAGTGATTAGTCCTTGGTGACGCGATTTGCTTCTTCTAGGCTGGTGAGTCCCATGGCGGCTTTTCTCAATGCCGAGACACGAAGATTGTTAAAGCCCTCTTCTTTCGCGGCCTTTGCAATCTGTAGGGAGTTACCTCCCTCCATTATAATGCTGGAGATCTTGGGTGTAATGCGAACCACTTCATAAACCCCCACGCGGCCCTTGTAGCCATTGTTGCACTGATCACAGCCCTTGGGATGGTAGAGTTCAAAATCTGATCGGGCTATGCCAATGTCATCAAAACCTTCTTGCGATAGGATTTCATCCGGAATATCGTTTGCGGGTTGCTTACAGTTGCCGCAAAGTCGTCGCGCCAGGCGTTGTGCGATAATCAGGCTGACTGTCGTGGCCACGTTAAAAGCCGGGACGCCCATATTCAACAGGCGGGTCAGTGTTTCCGGTGCAGAGTTGGTGTGCAGTGTTGACATTACCATGTGACCGGTCTGTGCCGCCTTGATCGCAATCTCGGCGGTCTCCAGGTCGCGAATCTCACCCACCATGACCACATCCGGGTCCTGACGCAAGAAAGAGCGCAGCGCTTCAGCAAACGTCAGGCCGACCTTGGTGTTCATCTGTACCTGATTGATGCCTTCCAGGTTGATTTCTACCGGGTCTTCGGCGGTGCTGATATTAATTTCCGGGGTATTGAGGATATTTAAACCGGTGTACAGCGAAACTGTTTTACCAGATCCAGTGGGACCCGTGACCAGAATCATGCCTTGAGGTTGCGCCAACGCATCCATGTACATCTTTTTCTGGGTATCTTCATAGCCCAGAGCGTCGATACCCAGCTTGGCAGAAGATGGATCGAGGATCCGCAGTACTATCTTTTCGCCAAACAGGGTCGGTAGCGTGTTTACACGGAAGTCTATTGCCCGGCTTTTGGAAATCTTCATCTTGATCCGGCCGTCCTGTGGCACGCGCCGTTCCGAGATATCCATTTGTGACATGACCTTGAGGCGGGCCGCTAAGCGGGTTGCCAGATTTACGGGCGGTCTGGCTACCTCATGCAATATCCCGTCAGTTCGGAAGCGGACGCGATAGGCCTTTTCGTAAGGTTCAAAGTGAATATCCGATGCCCCGCTTTTGATGGCATCGAGCAATACCTTGTTAATAAACTTTACAATTGGCGCTTCGTCGGCCTCCGATGGGCCTGAATCGTCCTTGTTGCCTTCCTCATCGACAGCTTCGATATCCAGATCTTCAAGGCCTTCATCATCCAGGCCTCCTAAAGAATCTCCCAGTGCCTCATCCTGTGCTGACAGGAATTTTTCAATGGCTTTATAGAGTTTATCGCCCTCTGCCAGAATGGCTTCGACTGAGCATCCCGTCTGAAACTTAATCTCATCCAGTGCGTGCAGGTTGGTTGGGTCCGCTACTGCCAGAAACAGGCGATTCCCCCTTCTGAATAGCGGCAGTGCCTGATGTTTGGTAATTAACTTGGTGTCGACCAGGTCTTTTGGTATCGCGTCAGTGTTCAGACTGTCTAAATCCAGCAGGGGCGTGCCAAATTCATCGGCGGCGGCCATTGCGATAGCCTGGCCGCTGAGGGCGCTGGTACTGACCAAATATTGAACCAACGGCTTCTTTTCTTTTTGCGCGCTGTTTATGGCGTTTTTGGCCAGCTCTTCATCAAGAAGGCCATCTTTCACTAATCGCCGCGCAAGGCCGTTAAGTTGTACGGTAGGTGGATTCATAGCGCTGATAGAAAGCGTCCTGAGGCTGGATTGAATGACAAGTGTGTTTAAGTTTATCGACTAACCATCTGTATTTACGAAGGTATTTTACCTAATTGCAAAAGTCTAGCATCCTTTTCCAAGTTGGGCAGCGTATCCTCAGGTAACCAGCATTAAATGACATATAGTGACAAAAAATGTCACAATGCATGAGGTTTGCGCGGTTTTGCAGCGGTGGCTGCTGACATATTTGCCCGTAAAATGGGTTGGTTCGACTTGTTGCTAGCAGTTGGCATGAATGGTGCTTTGTGTTCCCTGCGTCTAACATTACCCTGTCTAAATACTACGGAGACATCCATGAAGACAACGCAAAAAGGTTTTACCCTGATTGAATTGATGATTGTTGTTGCAATCATCGGCATCCTGGCTGCAGTGGCCCTGCCAGCCTACCAAGACTACACCACCCGCGCCAAGATTTCCGAAGTAATGGGTCTGGCTGCTGCCGGTAAAACATCTGTTTCTGAGTATTATGTGAGCATGGGTACCATGCCCACTACTCCTGACGCTTCAGGTGTGAATACCAACGCGGGTCAGAGCAACTACGTGAGCACTATTTCTTTTTCCGGTTCAGGTACTGCTGCGACCATTACCTATGCAATTGATACTTCCGGCATTGGTAACTCAGCTGCTTCAGGTAACGTTGTCTTCGTGGGTACTGGTAGCCCAGACACCGGTGTTAGCTGGACTTGTAACACCTCATCTGTTGCTGATAAGTTTCTGCCTGCTAACTGCCGTTAATCGGGCGTAAGCTGCAGTTGAAAAAGGGGGCTTGGCCCCCTTTTTTGTTTTTTTGTGATAGGTGGATTCAGGAGGTTGTGCCTTGGTGGGTGGCATGTCGATAAGAAGTGGTGTCTTGATTAGCGCCGTGATGTTTGCGTTGGTGGTGTCGTGGTGTTTGGCCTATTCTGTGTCAGGCCGTAGTGTTATGTACATGTGGTCTAATAATCTCTCCCTTTGGGAGTGGGCTTACAGTGTGTTGCCACGACATTCGGTGGCTTTTACCAATTACCCTGCCGCCCTTTTGCAGTTTGGTCGCCCAGAGGATGCTGTCGAATACTACGAACGAAACAAAAATTTCCGGTGGAAGCCTCAGATTTTTGGTGGTTACGCTGTTGCATTGGCTCAGGTGGGCCGTTATGACGAAGCCGTAAAGAATTACGAGAGCGCCATAGCATTGGTATTTTCGGGTATTGAATCCTTGTTGCTTAAAGGAGTCGATGAGAACAGTGGTCATCTCAGGTATTTAGAGGGGCTGCTGGCCGAGTATTATACCAATCTTGCCATGGCTAAACTGGCTCAATATGAGGAGGACGGCGTTCCAAGGTGGGACGACGTGTTTGGGTTGCTCGAAGCCGTAGAAGGAATGAGGGCAGATAATAACCGGCATTTGGCAATACTCGCATCTGCGCACTACACCAAAGGCAATATTGAAAAGGCCAAGGAGTACGCTGAGAGGTTCCTTGCGGCACGTGGTGACAAACGCTTGATCGCCAAGTTTTGGCCGGATTATTGTGATTACATCAACTGCGCGACAACGGGCAAGTAACACACTACCTGCGGTTGTTATGAGCGGCAGCAGGGTCTCTGCTGTCGCGCATTTCCATTGGAGCTGTATTCATGTGTAGGCAGGGCTGTCTGCTTTGGCGGCTTGTTTGAACATGGCGCCAACGCGAAATTTGGCTGTTGTCGACGCCTCGTCTGGATACGGCTAGATGTTCAGCCGAAGGAAGATGGCTTTTGGCAGATTTTTAATGATTGCCATAATTAACCACCACTTCCTGGGTGTGTAGATGGTTGATTTTTTGTGGCATTGGCTGACAATTTGCTGGGCTACATCGTGAGGTTTGGCCAGGGCTTTTTCGTTTAGCTCAAGATTTTTTGTCATAGCGGTTGCGGTCGGCCCCGGTTTTACCAGGCAGATGTGTGGGCTAGACTGAAAGTACTTGTGTTGCAAACCTTGGGAAAAAACGTCCATCAAGCCCTTTGCTGCACCGTAGGTGTAATTGGTTTTTCTGCCTCTGTCTCCGGCAACGGAGCCGATCATAATAAGCGTCGACTTTGGAATCGTCGCCATACTGCGTGACAGAGCCTCTGCGTACAAGCAGGGTGTAACACCATTGGTCAGCATCGACAGAGCGCTGGTGTTGAGGTTGTTCGCGCAATCATCTTGGGGGAATAGCGTACCGTGGGCGATGAGGGCAAGAGTGGGGGGCTTGCCTTCAGATATTTTTTTGCACGTTTCTTCTATCGCGTTCAGGTCGGCAAGGTTAGCTACTATTATATCTACGGTTGAATTTGGCGACCGTACCAGCAGGTCGCTGGCAATAATTTTTAGTTTGTCCTGATTTCGGCCTGTGAGCACGAAGTGCCAAGCGTCTTGTTCGGCCCATAGGCGTGCGCAGTGGTTGGCGATGGTGGATGTGGCGCCTATGATTGCAATTTTTTTCATGGGTTAATCTCTTCGGGCAGGATACGTCGCGCTAAATCGGAGTTAATTCCGCGGTCTAGCTGCAAAACATACCGATCTATGATTTCTTGTTTGGGTAAAAGGAGATCTTTTGGGCCTCGCGCATCTTTGGCTGAGTAAAGTTTCCCTTCAGCAAGCCTTACGATATTGTCAAGCCTCTCGAATAAAGCCAAAGTCCGTTTCCCTTTATTGGGGAAGTCCAATGCAATAGTGGTGCCCTGTATTGGAAAGCTTAGCAGTCCTGGGCTCTTAAGGCTGCCAAACTTCTTGAGTACAGCAAGGAAGGAGCCGGCAGAGGAGCGCCGTATTTCATTTAATAAATCTTTTACAGGTGCGATGCCAGCTTCTTCGGGGATTACGCACTGGTACTGGTAAAACCCGGCGTTGCCGTACATTCTGTTCCAGTTTGATATGTGGTCTAGGGGATAGAATACTGATGAGTAGTGCTGTTCGCTGATTCTGGCCCTGCTTTTTAGAATGTTGTAATAAAGTTCGTTAAAAATCCGGACTGTCAGGCCATTTAGTGGTGATATGGGAGGGGTAAAGGGTATGCTCACATTTCTCTTGCTTGGTGGTGACAGTTTTTTATTGCAATAATTTGAGCGGCTGAAAATGCCTCTTCCGTTTGTGGAAAGGCAATCAAACCAAGCTACAGTATGTTCCCATGAACCCTCTGATTCCTCAGATAACTGATAAAAACCATTGAGGTCTGAAAAGGGTATGTTTTCGGAAGTTAGCCAGCCTGTCCCTGTAATTTTTTTAAGCTGGATTTCTGCGGACAGAATGATCCCTGTAAGCCCAATACCTCCAATTGTGGCTGCGAACAGGTCTGGATGCTGGTCCTGGCTGCAGCGCAGCACTGGCCTATCCGTTCTTGCGAGGGTGATGCTTAGTGCATGACGGCCAAAAGTGCCTTGCTTGTGGTGATTTTTGCCGTGAACATCGTTTGCGATAGCGCCGCCAACAGTCACAAATTGGGTTCCGGGGGTAACCGCGAGCATCCAGCCTTTAGGCGCAAACAGGCGCTGTATTTCCCCTAGGGTTACGCCGGCACCGCAATGCAAAATGCCTGATTCGGTGTCAAAAGCAATTAGGTGATCAAGTTGTGTTGTGCAAAGGAGCGGCCCTTGATTGTTCAGGCAGGCGTCCCCATAGCTGCGAAGTAAGCCGATAGCCAGCACGGGTTCTTTAATCGTGTGGAGGAAGTTTGGCACTTCCTCTGCTAGTGTTGGCTTAAATACAGTATATTGATTTTGGGTTAAGCGACCCCACGAATGGATGGTTTGTATTTTCATGACCTGAAGACTAACCGCTTATCCAAGTGAAATTTAATGGTATACCCCAGTGCCAAGCCTAAAATTGCACCTAAGTATCTAAGCCATTTTTCTCCAAACACCCAGTGAAAAAGCAGTTCAGAGCCCCAGAAGATTAGAGTGGTGAGTACACCCGTTGATGAGTAAAGTATAAACAATCGAGCGTCTTCCAGCTTTGTTTTGGTGAGATGCCTGAAGATAAATCGCTTGTCAAGAACGTATTTGCTGATCAGGCCCACAATGGTTCCGTTGAATATTGAAAGCAGAATATTGTATGGTCCGGCGTAAAAAAGCAGTGTTATTTCTTGCGCTCCAAGGTTGCAGGATGTTGCAATTATCGCAAAGAGCAGGTACCGGGTCGCGACGCTGATCATGGGTTATTCACTGAGTTTTCGTTGAGGGATTTTATAATAATGCAGGGCTTACAACTAGGCGCAGCGCAATCATTACTTGAGTTGATGAGACCGAGGCAGTGGGTGAAGAACGCTTTCGTTCTGGCTCCTCTTCTGTTCGTGGGCGGGGCGATGGACCTGTCGATGGTGCTTCGGGCGCTTTATGCCTTTCTAGGCTTTTCGATCGCGGCCTCTTCTGTATATATTTTTAATGATATCAAAGACTTGGAGTCAGATAGGCTGCATCCAATAAAATCAGTTAAACGACCATTGGCGTCTGGGCGTGTCTCGTTGGGCGCCGCTTGGACATTACTGGTAGGGCTGTACGCTGTGCTACTGATGCACGCCTGGGTGACGCCCGATGTATTGGTGGTGCTGGCGGCGTATATTGTAATGAATATTCTGTACACCCTGTACCTCAAGCAGCAGGTAGTCGTTGATATCTTCGTCATAGCAATAGGGTTTGTGTTGCGGGTGTATGCAGGTGCTGTCGCAATTGGCGTGCCGGTATCTGACTGGATGTTTGTTACAACCTTGTGTCTGGCGTTGTATCTGGCGTCTGTAAAACGGAGGCAAGAGTTGTTGGTGGTCGGTGAGGCTGGGCGGTCTGTTTTGAAAGCTTACAGTGTCAATTTGGTGGACCGTTATGCGGAAATGTCTGCAACGGGCGCTCTGGTATTTTACAGTATGTTTGTGATGGCAGAGCGGCCAGAGTTGATTATGTCTATACCGATAGTGCTTTTTGGTTTGTTTCGGTATTGGTATTTGGTCGAGCAAACAGGCGGAGGAGAGTCTCCCACGGATGTGCTGCTGGAGGACCGATTGTTGGCTGCTACGGTGTGTGTTTGGGCTGGTTGGTGTGGGTACGTTATATGGGTATCTTGAGTATTCCTGTTTATCTTATAACGCCTTTCTTTGCTTGGTTGGTTGCAGGCTGTGCAAAGTTTGGTTTTAACTGTATTCGGGAGCGAAGGCTGGCTTTTGATTTGATCGGCTATGGTGGGATGCCCAGCAACCACAGTGCGATTGTTGGGAGTATGGCATCCTTGGTAGCTTTTAAAGAGGGATTGAATACCCCTTTTTTTGGCGTTGCGGTTACCCTGGTATTTATCGTTGTGCTTGACGCTGCAAGCTTACGTAAGCAAATCGGGCGACATGCCGAGCGCATCAATCAAATGTCGGTTAATCATTCGGCGAAAGCATTGCGGGAAAGAGTGGGGCACTCGCCTCTTGAAATAGCAGCCGGTCTGTTAGTGGGTGCGCTGGTTGGATGGTTGTTTAGTCATCTTAGCTGATAACCCGCATCGAAAGATCGACAGCCCTTGCATGCTTGGTAAGGGCGCCAATCGATATAAAATCCGCTCCCCAGCTGGCAATTTCGCCAAGGTTGTCCTTGGATATTCCGCCAGATGCCTCAATTTTCGTCGCCGGACGGCGGTTGTTCCTGAGGTTTACGGCTTCAATTGTCTGGGGCTTGTCAAATTCATCCAGCATGATGATATCGGCGCCCGCGTCCAACGCAGCCTGAAACTCCTCCAGCGTTTCCACTTCAATTTCCACCGGTTTGCCGGGGGCGATTGTGTGGGCGGATGCGATGGCCTGCTGGATGCCGCCGCAGGCCATGATGTGGTTTTCTTTGATCAGGAATGCGTCGTACAGACCGATGCGGTGGTTGTGGCAACCGCCGCACGTGACTGCGTATTTTTGTGCCGTTCGCAGGCCGGGGATGGTTTTGCGGGTGTCGAGCAGTTTTACCTGGGTGTGGGCCACCAGATCGGCGTATTCGCGGCAGGTGGTGGCAACGCCGGACAGCATTTGTAGAAAGTTCAGTGCGGCGCGCTCACCGGTCATGAGCGAGCGGGCATTGCCGCTCAGCTCGTACAGTAATTGGTTGGGCTGGGCGCGCTCGCCGTCCTGGACGTGCCAGGTGACGGTAACCGAGGGATCCAGTTGGCGGAATACCTCGTTCACCCATTCGCTGCCCGCAACTGTGCAGGCTTCACGGGTGATCACCCGTGCGCTGGCAGTTTGTCCGGCCGGGATCAGCTGCGCGGTAATATCGCCCGAACCTACGTCTTCCTGCAGGGCGGCAGTAACACAGCGAATGCGGTCTTCAGCGATCTGTTGGGCGAGTGGGTCTGGCAGCATGGTACACCTCAGTTCAGGAGGCGGGATGATAGCAAAAAAGGGCGTGCAAGGGGTTTTCAGTCGCCTGTTGAGTCCGGGTTGCCGATTGCCCGGGGCTAGTGTCGCTGGATCAATGTCAGGGTATCGCCCTGTTGTCTGATTTCCAATTGTTTGAGTGCGCTCATGCCAAGCAGGATTTCATCGCCTTGCATGCCCGGGTTGATGCTGCCACGCAAGTTGGTCAGTGTGATTGCGCCCAGTGTCAACTGGTCAATCCGGGTGGACCACACGCGCACGGTGCCATTGGCGGTCTGGGATTGCATGGGGACGCCTTTGTCCAGCCCCAGCTTGTCTGCCAGATTGGCAGGTACGGACACTGCAGTCGCCCCGGTATCCAGTAAGAATGTGACCGGTTCACCGTTAATGGTGCCGTTGCTCACATAGTGGTGCCAGCGATTGGCGTTCAGTGTCACGATGACCTGGTCGCTCGCCAGGCGGCTTTCGGGGGCTGCGTTCGGGTTGTATTGGCGCTCTTCCCAGCGGCCAAACCACAGTGTGAGCAGCCCCAGTACCACAAGCCAGGTGATCATCAGCATGGCCTTGCCCATGGATTTGCCCGGGGCAGCCTGGGGGGGGGAGTCTGGCATTCTGTCTTATACCCTCTGGTAATGGTGGCTGGCGAGTCAGCGATTTTTGGTTGTTAAAACATGCCCTTAATATAACATCATGTGATGGAGATCTCGGTGTGAACCTTTGCCTCTGGGTATCGACAAACAGATGATTATACTAACATCTGGCCGTGTTAAGCCGGCCCTAGCGAGTAATACACAGCGCCAACCCTGGAGTTGAATCATGTCATCCGGATCTACCGGGGCTAAAGTGGTCCCCCTGAAGTCCGATCAGGCACCCGATGCCCGTCGAATCGAGCGAGCCCTGCTGGCCCGCCTGCCCGCGCCCGTGCATGCCGTACAACAGAAAGGCAAGCAGGTGTTGGCCGGGTTGCTGCGGACCTTGTTTGACAAGGCAGATGATTCGCTGTTCGAACTGGCCGACCGCGCCGCTAACAACCAGGACCAGAACCTGTATTTTGAATCCATGCGCGAGGTTCGCCTGAAGCGCCGCGCGGTGGAAACCCAATTCGCGGACGAGATCGATTCGGCCTTTGCCCGTCTGGCAAACCCCGATGCCGCGGCAGCAGAAAATCAGGAAGACGACACTGAATTCTCCATGGACAATCTGTCCCTGGTCCAGAATGACGAACTTGAGGAGTTAGTGGCCACTGACTCCATGATTAACAAGGCGAACGAGCGCTTTGCTGAAAACATTCAGCACCTGGCCTTGCGCCTGGACAATCTGGTGCCGGTGAAGGTGTACCAGAAAAATAATCCGCTTGGCCCGGACGCCCTGTGTAACAGCTTTGTGGCCGCCACGGGCTGCATGACGCTGGACATCAAAGCCAGGCTGGTCCTGTTCAAGCTGTTCGACCGTTTGGTGGTCACCCAGTTGGGCAAGCTCTACGACGAAGCCAACAAGGTGCTGATTGAGCACAATGTGCTGCCTTCGCTTAAAGCCCAGATTCGCCAGAACCGGCGTCAGGCCGTACAGCGCACATCGCCTGCCGTTTCCGCCGGTGGTTACATGGGCGGGGGAGATCAGTCGGATGCCGCGGTCGATGGCGAAACCCTGAATTCCTTGCAGCAACTGTTGGCCGAGCATCGCGGTGATGCCCCCGATCGTCTCAACCCTGAATTCAATGGTCCCACCATTGGCACCAACGATGTCATGCGGGTGTTGTCTCAGCTGCAGCAGCGAGAGCTGTCTGGAGGCAAGCGTAACCTGAACTCGGTGCTGGATCATGTGTTGCGCGCCCGCGAAGATGGTCGCAGATTGGGGCAGCTGGATGACGATGTGATTAACCTCGTCAACATGATGTTCGAATTCATCCTTGATGACCGCAACCTGGCGGCCCCGATGAAAGCGCTGCTCGGCCGTTTGCAGATTCCTTTGCTCAAGGTCGCGATTGCCGATAAGTCCTTTTTCAACAAGGGCGGGCATCCGGCGCGTCGTTTGTTAAACGAACTGGCGACAGCCGCCCTGGGTTGGGCGGGTGACGGCGGTGAAAAAGACGGTCTGTACCGCAAGATCGACGGCATCGTGCAGCGCCTGATTACCGATTTCGAAAGCGATATCAGTATCTTTAATGAGTTACTGGCAGATTTTGTGTCCTTCGTTGAGCGCGAAAAGCGCCGGGCAACCTTGCTCGAACAGCGGACGCTGGATGCGGAAGACGGCAAAGCCCGCTCCGAGCGCGCCCGCGCTTTGGTGGCGCAAACGCTCGATGGCCTCATGCTCGGCCGCGATCTGGATCCCGCTGTGGAAAAATTGCTGAAAGAAGCCTGGGGCAATGTGTTGTTCCTGGTGTGCCTGAAGCACGACACCGATTCCGAAGAGTGGCGCGAGGCGCTGCAGACGGCAGCGGACCTGGTGTGGAGTGTGTCTGCCAATCTCGACAAACAGTCGCGCGCGCGCTTGCTGCAGCTGGTGCCCGATTTGCTCAAGCGCCTGCGTGCCGGGCTTGAGAGTGTGTCTTATAACCCGTTTGAGATGACTCAACTGTTCAAGCAGTTGCAGGTTGTACACCTGGCGCGCCTGAAGGCGCCGGTACCCGCCGTGGCGCCTGCGCCCGAGCCGGTGCCAGCACAGCCGGCCGCGGCAGTTGATGTCCCTGCGGTATCGGAAACCGTAACGCCGGCCACTCCCGTTGCGGAAACCCCGCAGGTCATTGTGGAAAATCTGATCGCCCGGCAGGAAGAGGTTGAACCGCCGGCCCCGGCCGCGCCGGCGGAAGACAATGCCTTCATGGCGCAAGTGCTGCGTATGTCCCCCGGCAGCTGGTTTGAAATGGTGGACGATGACCAGCGTTTCCGTTGCCGGCTCGCGGCCATTATCAAGGCCACGGGCAAGTACATATTTGTTAACAGGGCCGGTATGAAAGTGGCGGAGAAAACAGCCGCAGACTGTGCCGCAGACCTGCGCTCCGGCAAATTGCAAACGCTGGATGATGGCCAGTTGTTTGATCGCGCACTCGAAGCGGTCATTGGCAACCTGCGCTCTTCCCGCGGGCGTTAACCCCTTGTTACACTGCCCCGCAAACAACAGGGGGCAGTGGTGACCGACTCCAATTCAACAAGCCTCGCGCAGCCGGATGATATCTGGCTTGCGGGCGCCCGCGCCTGCATCAGTCCGAATTTCAATTTGCGTCCCGAGCAGACAGACGTGTCGTTGTTGGTTATTCACAATATCAGTCTGCCTCCCGGGGATTTCTCGTCCGATGCTGTCGAGCGTTTTTTTTGTAATCGTTTGCCGGCAGACGAGCACCCTTATTTTGCTGGCATCGCCCAGCTACAGGTATCGTCGCATCTGTTTATCCGCCGCAGTGGGGAATTGGTGCAGTTTGTACCGCTTAACCGGCGTGCCTGGCATGCCGGGGTGTCGGCGTTTGAAGGCCGGCAGAATTGCAATGACTATTCCATCGGCATTGAGTTAGAAGGCACCGACGATCTGCCCTACACTCAAGCTCAGTACGATGTGCTGGCGCAAGTTACCCGGGATATTCAGCGTTTGTTCCCGGCCATCAATGGCGATCGCATCGTTGGCCATAACGACATAGCCCCGACCCGCAAAACCGATCCCGGGCGGGCATTTGATTGGGCCTATTATCGTGCGATGATCGGGGCAAATAACAAACAAGGACAATAACCGGCTATGGGATTTCTCAGTCTTCTGGTGGTGCTGCTTCTGGTGCAGTTATGGGGCTTTGGCGGTCCGTTGCAGCAAGACAGCTGGTATCGCGCCTGGTGTCAGTGGCTCGTGACAAAATTAAAGCACCCCGCGGCGGTATTGGCGCTGGGAGTGTTTTTGCCGGTAATCCTGCTACTTGTCGCGATGATGGCGCTGTACGTTCAGGGTTTCGGTTGGTTGTTGGTCTTGCTGAACATTCCGGTTTTGTTGTTCGCGCTGGGCCGGGGGCGTCTCGACAATCTGGTGCAGGATTACAAGGACGCCTGGGAAGCGCAGGCGCGCGACGATGCCTGCAAGGCGGTCAACGCGTTGCGGCTGGATGGCGAACAGGCGTGCCAAACCGACAGTCAGTGGCAGGGCGTGCACGCGGAAGCGTTTCAGGCCATCAGCTACCGGGGCTTTGAGCGGATGTTTGCCGTGCTGTTCTGGTTTTCGCTTCTGGGCGCGCCAGGCGCGTTGTTATACCGCTTGACTGCCTTGTCTGCCCGCGAGCCGTTGCTGGGCGAGAACAGTCAGGACCCGATTCGGCATCTGTTGTGGCTTCTGGAGTGGCCCGCCGCGCGGGTGTATTACCTGTCGGTGGCCATGGTGGGAGATTTTGTGGCCTGCGCTGAACGGTGGCGGGTGTTGGGTTTGTGTATGAAAAGCCCCACTGCCATGGTGGTGGAAGCCTTCAACCGGGGTGCCCTGGGACTCGATGGCGCGCTGGTGCGGGAAATCGACGCCGGTGACACCGCGGCGGTGGCCGAAATCGACAAGCTGGTTCAGCTCATGTCCCGCGCGCTCATATTGTGGGTGTGCGCGGCCGCACTCATTGCCCTGTTGCTGGGTGGCTGACGGTTGTTTCTGTGGTTCGTTGCGGAGCCATAAACTCGGCGTTTGATACCAGAGCCAGGTGAGCCGGGGCATGGTTGTCGATGATGGCAGTCTTCCGACCCTGTGGTTGTGCGCGCGCGAGCGCGGGTTTGGCTTTTTCCATCAGGCTGGCGACCAACTGATGCAGTAAGCCGGCGTGCTGGCGGCTGGCCTGACGGGCCGCCGAATCAAGCTGTGCAGGTGCCATGTCAAACAGGGCCGTAAGTGGTTGAAGGTCATGGAGCCCGAGCTGTTGGCAAGCCGCCCGGGCAATGCCGGCCAAGGTGTTCCGGCGCCGTCGCATCCGCGCATGCTGGAGCTGCTCCGGGTTACAGCTGAAGTGTGCCAATACCCGCTCGATGACCAGGTCGGTGGTCAGGTCTGCCGGTGCCGGTTTGCTTATCTGCGGCATCGCCAGCGCATGTTTGTGGGGATTCAACGCGGCAGCGTAGGTTCTGACCCAGCTTGCGCGCCGCACCTCCTGCAATTGCCAGAATGATTCCATCGCCAGCCAACCGGGTGCAGGCTGCTGGCCGGTGTAAAAGTGATGACTGCTCCAGCGGTAGCCGTCGGCGCTGGCGGCCTGCTCCCGCTCCACCGGCAGGGTGTGCAGGCGTATCAGCGCCTGGGTCAGCGTCGCAGGCGACAGGTGCTGCTGTTTGAAAGCCTGTGCCAGCGGGTGGACCGAATCCCCGGTCAGCGCGTGCAGCAGGTGGGCAGGCAGGTCGGCCTCCTGGCCGAGACTGAGCAAGTGCAGCTCGTTTGGTAGCAGGCAGTAACCTGCAATGGCGTGGGACCGCAACGACGCGATGACGTCCAGGCAATGGCCGAAGTCTGCCTGATCGCTGAACAATACGTCATTGCTGATGAGAGAGTATTTTACGCCTGCCGTGGCTTGCATGGAGAGTGCCTTCGTCTGATGGTCTAACAGGCTGCTGAAATACGGCTGCGCCATGGTTTTTCGCAACCAGTTCTACGGGCCTGATCAAAAAACACAATAGGTCATTTAAGACAATAGCCCAAAGGCTAACAAAGGCAAGTCTGCTATTATCCGCCCATTGTGACAGGAGATTCTCATGCCCTCATTTGACGTAGTATCCAAAGTGGATAAACAGGTACTGACTAACTGCGTGGATCAATCCACCCGGGTCATCACCACGCGCTTCGACTTTAAGGGCGTCGATGCCAAGTTCGAGCGCAACGAGTATGTAGTTACCCTCATTGCCGAAGCCGAATTCCAGGTCAATCAGATGCTGGATGTGTTTCAGGGCGCGCTGCATAAAGCCGGCATTGATATCGCTTGCCTGGAGGTCGGAAAGCCGGTGATGAGCGGTAAGCTCACCAAGATGCCGGTGACTGTGCGCACGGGAATCGAAGCCGACCTGGCGCGCAAGATTGTTAAAATGATCAAGGATGCCAAGCTCAAGGTGCAGGCCCAGATTCAGGGCGACGAGGTGCGGGTGAGTGGCAAGAAGCGCGATGATCTGCAGCAGGTGATCGCACTATTGCGCGCATCGGAAATAGAGATGCCGTTGCAGTACGACAATTTCCGGGATTGATTGGTCAGGGTCCTTTCCATGGGGGCGCTTTCAATGGGGTCAGAGTCCTACAAGCTCTAACAGTGCTGGAAGTGAATGCCACTAACGAATGGGATAGACTCTGACCCCATTGAAAGTGCCAGAACCCCATCGCCTAACCTTTCTGCCAGCGAAATAAAAAGCCTGCAATCGTGAGCAACACCAGCGTCATTGCCGTCATGGCCAGCAAGTGCGGCGTGATGTCGGCAAGCCCCGCGCCTTCAATCATGATCGCGCGCGCTGCTTTGACCATGTGGGTGAGCGGGCTGAGGTTGGCCAGCGCGGTCAACCACTGGGGCGCACCTTCCAGCGAAAACCACACTTCACTCACCATCATCATGGGAAAGCTGATGAAATTCAGCAGACCATTGGCGAATTCTTCGCTGCTGATGCGCGCCGCCACCACCAGGCCCAAGGCGAGCATGCTCAGGTTGCCAATAACCGCCACCAGAATCAGGTGCCAGTAGGAGCCCAGCATGACAAAGTCCAGCATCAGGTCGCAGCTCACATAAACAATGGTGCTGACCCCAAGCATGATCATCAGACGCGACAACATTTGTGCCGCCAGGAATTCCACCGGGTGGGTGGGCGTCGCTTGCAAGCGTTTGAGTACCCCGTTTTTCCGGTATCGCACGATCACATAGCCAATGCCCCACAGGCCGGAAAACATCAGGTTCATGCCGAGAATACCGGGGACCACCCAATCCACGTAGCGGATCGGATTGCCTTCGATGGCCTGACCTGCATAGGTTTCGTCAGGCAATAGTGCTTCCAGGGTTTTGCCTTTCTGGCTGGTGGGATTGATCCAATAGGTGCGGGAGGCCGGGTCCAATAACATATCGATCTGATGGTAAGCCACCTGGCGCTGACCAGTGGCTGCATCATTGACGGCGACGCCGTGGACCAGGGCCTGATCGAACGGATGCCGGTTGGCATCGCCCTGGATGCCTACGGTAAACAGGGCACTGTTGTCCGGACTGAACGCCAACGCCATTAACCCGATAATCATCGGCGGCATGATGAACGACCACACCAGCGAACTTTTATCCCGGTAGTATTCTTTATTGCGCGCAAAAAACAGCGCGATCAATCGGTACATGGTGAATTCTTCTTATTGTCAGTCGCGCAATTGGCTGCCGGTGAGTTTAAGGAACAGATCATCCAGTGTGGGCGTGCGGATTTGCAGGCTGGTCAGTGGGATCTGGTGAGTCATCAGGGTTTGCAGTGTGGTTTCCACGCTGGCGCTGGCGATCTGCCATTGGTCCCGGCTTCTGTCCGCCTGGAATTGTTCGGCTTGCACATCATCCAGCGCGCCGGCTTCCAGGCAGACAAATACCTGCTCAAAATGGTGTTTAAGCAACGCCTCGGGGCTGCCTTCGGCGATGATTTTTCCCTTGTCCATAATCACCAGCTGATCGCACAGAAATTGCGCTTCGTCCATGTAATGGGTGGTGAGAATGACCGTCTTGCCCTGGGCTTTGATGTCATCAATCAAGCGCCAGAAATTGCGACGGGATTGGGGGTCGAGGCCGGTGGTGGGCTCATCCAGAAAAATGATTTCCGGGTCGTTAATCAATGCCAGCGCCAGTAGCAGCCGTTGACGTTGGCCTCCGGATAGCTTGGCGGCATCGCGATCGACGAAATCGCCCAGGTGACACAATTCAATCAGCGGTGTGAGGTCAGCGCGACGCTTGTACAGGCCGGCAAACAACCGTAGCACTTCGCCCACGCTCAGGTAATCCATCAGCGCCGTGGACTGGAATTGAATGCCCACTTCGTTTTTAAACTGGCGGTCGCGCGGTTTACCCTTGTACAAAATATCGCCGGCGCAGGGCTGGGTGATGCCTTCGATCATTTCAATCGTGGTGGTTTTGCCGGCGCCGTTGGGGCCGAGTAAACCAAAGCACTGGCCGGCCGGAATGCCAAAACTGATGGCGTCCACCGCGGTGTGCCGGGCATAGCGTTTGGTCAGGTTGCGGACTTCTAACTGATACACCGTGTACTCGCTTGGTATGTAGGGTTTATCGACAGCGGTCCCCTAGGAGTATAACAGCGTCCTCTGTTACCCTTGGCGTTCATTTTTCTGACCAGGCCCCACAGAATTGAATTCGCACACCCTTGCTCATCTGCGTCGATTTACCGACCGGCGCGTATTGGTGGTTTTCTGGCTGGGCCTTTCTAGCGGGTTTCCCTGGGTCATCATTGGCACGGCGCTGACGCTCTGGTTACAGGAGCACGGCCTCTCGCGCTCAACCATTGGTTACTTCGGCGCCGTTTTTGCTGCTTATTCGGTGAATTTTTTGTGGTCGCCTTTGGTGGATCGACTGAAGCTGCCCGGCGTGGGCGTTCGTAAAGGCTGGATATTGTTGGGGCAGCTGGTGATTATTGCCGGCGCCTGGCTGATGGCGGAGCAGTCGCCGGATCAATCCCTTAAGCACCTGGCAGCGCTGGCGTTACTGGTGGCGGTGGCTGCCGCCACGCACGATATCGCCATTGATGCTTTTCGTATCGACAGCTTTCAGGCCCACGAAACCGAACCCCTTACCGCCGCGTCCTCCGCCGCCACCGCCGGCTGGTGGACCGGCTACGCGGGCCTGGGCTTCGTGCCACTGTGGTTATCCGATACGGGTTGGAGTTGGCCCGAACTATACCGGCTGATGGCGTGCATGATGGCCTTTATCGGGCTGGTGGCGTGGGTCATTGCGCGCGAACCCTCGGTGGACAGGGCGCAGGCTTTGTCACCCCTGGCGCAACAATACCGGCAGCAACTGGGCTATTTCAGCCCGGGGCGGTTGGTTGCCTCGCTCGGTGTGCTGGTAGTGCTGGTACTGATACTGCTGCTCACGCTGGCGGACCAACTCAGTGTAACCATGGCCGCGACAGCGGTGTTCCCGGTGTTGCTGGCGGCTGTCTGGCTATGGCGTCGGCCGCCCTCAAAGATCCGGTATGAGGCCTCCGGTTGGCATCGGTTGAGCGTTTGGTTGTTGCTGTCGGTGGTGGCGCCGTTTCAGGAATTTTTCCAGCGCAACGGTGTGCGTTTGGCGCTGTCGCTTTTGTTGTTCATTTTTTTGTTCAAAATCGGCGAAGCGTTCCTGGGCCGTATGTCGGTGGTCTTTTACAAAGAACTCGGCTTCAGCAATACCGACATCGCCACTTACTCCAAGCTGATGAGCTGGTGGATCACCATTGTGTTTTCGCTGCTGGGCGGCTTCTTCACCATGTGGTTCGGTGTGGTTAAAGGGCTGATGGTGGGCGGCATCGCCATGGCGGCCAGCAATCTGCTGTTTTCGCTGATGGCGGTGGTGGGACCGAGTATCCCTTTATATGCGTTTACTGTGCTGGTGGATGGATTTTGTCAGGCCTGGTCCACGGTGGCCTTTGTGGCGTTTTTGTCGGCCCTGTCCAATCGCGCGTTTTCTGCCACCCAATATGCGCTGATGGCCTCCTTGGGCACATTCGCCCGCACCTTGCTCAGTGCCTACAGTGGCGCCCTGGTGGATTGGTTGGATGGCAATTGGGCCTTATTCTTCGCCCTGACCACCTTGATGGTCATTCCGAGTTTGTGGTTGTTGTGGCGCATGCGCGATCGGCTCGAGGCGTTGTTTCGCTGACCCAGGTCAGGGCCACCAGACCTCTCCGGTAACTTTGCCGGCCACGCTGATACTCAGCCCTTCCGCTTCCAGCAGCGCCAACTGACGCAGCCAAGCCTTCGATCCCTGTGGAAATGCGGGTTTGCCGTTGGCTGCCACCACCCGGTGCCAGGGCAGGCGCGTGCCCTTGGGCAGATTGCGCATCATCGCGCCCACCATGCGTGCCCGGCCCGGGTGGCCGGCCTGTGCGGCCAGGCGGCCATAGCTGGTGATGCGCCCGGCGGGAATGCCATGCAAAAGTGCTAAAACCTGGTCCCTGAAGTCATCGGTTTTCATTTATTCATACAAATCGACTAAAATTCGCCGCAAATTAACATAGATGTACGGTGATTGGAGCAGTTATGAAGTTATGGACGTTTGTAGCCCTGTGCGCCTGTTCGCAGGCCGCCCTGGCGGGTAAGTTGGCCTTTAAAAATGGTGATGTGCTGTCGGGCGAGATCAAAAGCATCGATGCGGACAATGTGGTTTGGGTCTCCGATACGCTGGGCGAAATCACCGTACCCAAAGCCCAGATCGATGACCTGCAGAGCACCGAATTGGTGAAAATAGACGGCCACGACGAGCCCTGTGCGCTGGTGGGCATGGATGGCCCGCGACTTAAGTTCAGCTGTTCCGGTGGCGCAGAAGGCGATGTGCCGTTGCTCACCGTGAATAAAGTGGAGCCCTATGAGGACTTCGCCATGGGTTCATCGGCATGGACCGGGAAAGTCAGCCTGACTGGTTTTCAGGATCGTGGCAACAAAATTGAAGATACCTGGGTTTTCGATAGTTTTACTGAGTACCGTCGCGGTGACTACCGCCACGGCGGCAAGGCTCAGTTTGACTCCAAATCCAAAGATGGTGCCGACAAACAGCAGCGCGCCATGTTGGAATACCAATTTGACTGGTTTTTCTCAGAGCGCTGGTTCTGGACCAATACACTTGCCACCAGCTTCGATGATGCTAAAGCGATCGATAAAAAGTACCGAGCGGGTTCTGGTTTGGGTTACCAGTTCTGGGAAAACGAAATTACTGCCTTGTCGGTCAGGCTGGGTGCGTCCTACGTGGATGAATACTATATTGAACCCGAGGTAATCACGCCTGAATTTGAAGATCGCGACAAGCGTACGGCCTGGACCGCCGGTCTGAATTACCGCTATAAATTCGCCTTTGGTGGTGAGTTTTTCCATCTCAACAATTATTCGGTGTCGAACGAGAACAACGACAACTGGCAACTAGAGGCCGACACCGGATTTACCATGCCATTGGTCGGTGGCGTGTTCGGCGAACTCAAGCACGAATACGACTACGATAACGAGCCTCAACCGGGCACCAAGAAGCTGGATACCCGTATCACCGTGGGTGTGGGCTACCAGTGGTAGGCTGAAAGCACAGGTTGATTCGTTAAAGCCCTGACCTGTCAGGGCTTTTTTTATGGCCAGAATCGAGAGCCTGTCGCTTTAACTCTCCGGAACCTCCGGGCGGCGCAGTAGTCTATCTGGGGCAGGCCAGCTGGCTTGAAAAACCGGAAATTAAGGCCATATATACCGGAGTTAAGGAGACTTTATGCCCGCATTGCTGATTTTTATCCTCTTTCCGCTGCTCGAACTCTGGCTGATGATTCAGGTAGGGGGCGCGATCGGGGCGCTGACCACCGTTTTACTGGTGGTATTCACGGCTCTGCTGGGGCTGACCTTGCTCCGCATTCAGGGCTTGTCGGCGCTGCTGCGCGCCCAGGCCCGGATGCAGGCGGGTGAGGCGCCGGTTGAGGAGCTGGTGCAGGGCGTATTCCTGGCCGCTGGCGGCTTATTGTTGCTGGTGCCCGGCTTTATCACCGATTTCCTGGGTTTCCTGTGCCTTACGCCGGGCATACGCCAGGGGCTGGTGGCCTTGTTCCTGCGCCGCAGCCGGGGCTTCCGGCCAGCGCAAAAGCCCAACCCCGATGTCATTGAAGGCGAATTCCGGCGCGAATAATTTTGCTGGTTGGCTGTTGAAATCGCGCCAGCCATCCCCATTTACCCTTCACAGTTTAAAAACGGCTGCAGGCAGGCCTTGAAATGTGGTGACCACGCCCTATTTCTGGTGCACGCCTCAGGCGGTAAATCACTATTGTTTAGCAACGCTAAATTGGAGAAACATCCATGAAAATCCGTCCTTTGAATGACCGTGTTGTGGTTCGTCGCAAGGAAGAAGAAGCCAAATCAGCCGGTGGCATCCTGTTGGCTGGTTCAGCCAAAGAAAAGCCCAATCAGGGCGAAGTGGTAGCCGTAGGCACCGGTAAAGTTCTGGACAATGGCGATGTGCGCGCACCTGCCGTGAAGGTGGGCGACAAGGTGGTATTCGGCCGCTATGCCGACAGCAACACCCTCAAGGTGGACGGCGAAGAGCTGATCATCATGAGCGAAGGCGAAATCTACGGTGTACTGGAAGACTGAGTCCCGGTCACCCCACCTGAAACACAGTGAATTGAATTGAGGATTAAGCAAAATGGCTGCAAAAGACGTTAAATTCGGTAACGAAGCCCGTCAGAAAATGCTCAAGGGTGTGAACATCCTGGCAGACGCGGTAAAAACCACTCTGGGCCCGAAAGGCCGCAACGTTGTACTGGACAAGTCTTTCGGTGCGCCCACCGTCACCAAAGACGGTGTATCCGTAGCAAAAGATATTACCCTGGAAGACAAGTTCGAAAACATGGGTGCGCAGATGGTGAAGGAAGTGGCTTCAAAAGCCTCTGACGACGCTGGTGACGGCACCACCACCGCCACCGTACTGGCCCAGGCTATCGTAAACGAAGGTCTGAAGGCCGTTGCTGCCGGCATGAACCCCATGGACCTGAAGCGCGGAATCGATAAAGCCGTTGCCGCCGCTGTAGCGCACGTGAAGTCCATTGCCCAGCCTTGCACCGACAGCAAAGCCATTGCCCAGGTTGGCACCATTTCTGCCAACTCCGACGAATCCATCGGTGGCATCATCGCCACTGCCATGGAAAAAGTGGGTAAAGAAGGCGTGATCACCGTTGAAGAAGGCACCAGCCTGGACAACGAACTGGATGTGGTAGAAGGCATGCAGTTCGACCGCGGCTACCTGTCTCCCTACTTCATCAACAACCAGGACAGCATGGTTGCCGAGCACGAGCACCCCTTCCTGCTGTTGGTTGACAAGAAAATCTCCAACATCCGCGAACTGCTGCCCGTACTGGAAGCGGTTGCCAAAGCCGGCAAGCCACTGATCATCGTGGCCGAAGACGTGGAAGGCGAAGCCCTGGCCACGCTGGTAGTGAACAACATGCGCGGTATCGTGAAAGTGGCCGCCTGTAAGGCACCGGGTTTCGGTGACCGTCGCAAGGCCATGCTGCAGGACATCGCCATTCTGACCGGCGCCACTGTGATTTCTGAAGAAGTGGGCCTGGATCTGGAAAGCACGACTCTGGAGCACCTGGGTACCGCCAAGCGCGTGACCTTGTCCAAGGAGAACACCACCATCGTTGATGGCGCTGGCAACCCTGACGACATCAAAGCGCGTGTTCAGCAGATCCGCGTACAGATCGAAGAAACTTCTTCCGATTACGACCGCGAGAAGCTGCAAGAGCGCGTAGCCAAGCTGGCCGGCGGTGTTGCGGTAATCAAGGTTGGCGCTGCCACCGAAGTGGAAATGAAAGAGAAGAAGGCCCGCGTTGAAGACGCCCTGCACGCGACCCGTGCCGCGGTGGAAGAAGGCGTGGTGCCTGGCGGCGGTACTGCATTGCTGCGCGCTGTGGCGGCTATTGCCGACCTGAAAGGCGACAATGCCGAGCAGACGGCTGGTATCAACCTGGCCCGTCGCGCCATGGAAGCACCTCTGCGTCAGATCGTGGCTAACGCCGGTGATGAAGCCTCTGTGGTTGCCGACAAAGTAAAAGCCGGTGACGGTAACTTCGGTTACAACGCGGCCAATGGTACCTACGGCGACATGCTTGAAATGGGCATCCTGGACCCGGCCAAAGTAACCCGCACTGCACTGCAGGCTGCTGGTTCCATTGCCGGTCTGATGATTACCACCGAAGCCATGGTGGCTGACCTGCCAGAAGACAAGTCTGCACCTGCAATGCCTGACATGGGCGGCATGGGTGGCATGGGCGGCATGATGTAAGTGCCGAGTAACTAGCAACTAGTTACTAGTTGCTAGTAAAAGCAAAAAACGCGCTGCGACCGCGGCTACCTGTCTCCCTACTTCATCAACAACCAGGACAGCATGGTTGCCGAGCACGAGCACCCCTTCCTGCTGTTGGTTGACAAGAAAATCTCCAACATCCGCGAACTGCTGCCCGTACTGGAAGCGGTTGCCAAAGCCGGCAAGCCACTGATCATCGTGGCCGAAGACGTGGAAGGCGAAGCCCTGGCCACGCTGGTAGTGAACAACATGCGCGGTATCGTGAAAGTGGCCGCCTGTAAGGCACCGGGTTTCGGTGACCGTCGCAAGGCCATGCTGCAGGACATCGCCATTCTGACCGGCGCCACTGTGATTTCTGAAGAAGTGGGCCTGGATCTGGAAAGCACGACTCTGGAGCACCTGGGTACCGCCAAGCGCGTGACCTTGTCCAAGGAGAACACCACCATCGTTGATGGCGCTGGCAACCCTGACGACATCAAAGCGCGTGTTCAGCAGATCCGCGTACAGATCGAAGAAACTTCTTCCGATTACGACCGCGAGAAGCTGCAAGAGCGCGTAGCCAAGCTGGCCGGCGGTGTTGCGGTAATCAAGGTTGGCGCTGCCACCGAAGTGGAAATGAAAGAGAAGAAGGCCCGCGTTGAAGACGCCCTGCACGCGACCCGTGCCGCGGTGGAAGAAGGCGTGGTGCCTGGCGGCGGTACTGCATTGCTGCGCGCTGTGGCGGCTATTGCCGACCTGAAAGGCGACAATGCCGAGCAGACGGCTGGTATCAACCTGGCCCGTCGCGCCATGGAAGCACCTCTGCGCCGGCGTTTTTTTGTTGGAGCGGCGGGGCGGCCATCCGCTTCCCAGCCGCGAAGGAAGTGGCACCATACTCTTCGCGGCTAAGAAGCGGATGGCCGCCCCGCGCTCCCACAAGGTGCCCTACACTGTAAACACAAACCCCTGTTCCATAAGCTCTTCATACACCGCCGGATCAAACCGGTACAGGGTGGCGGCGCGATGGGCAACGCCCTGCTGTTTTTCATTGCAGCTCACCAGCAAATTCATTTTTGTCATCTTGCGGCGGAAGTTGGGCTTGTCTAAATTCACATCCAGAATACCTTCATACAATTCCTGTAATTGCAGCAAAGTGAATTTCTCTGGCAATAAATTAAACCCGATAGGTTCGTGGCGGATTTTGTGGCGCAGGAAATCCAGACCGAAATCGACAATCTCCTGATGGTCAAAAATCAGCTCGGGCAAATCTTTGATATCGAACCAACCCACGGCAGAGGCGCGCTCGCCGGGCGCGATGGCACAGCTTTCGGGGCGCACAAGCGCGTAATAGGCAATGGTAATCACCCGCTCATTCGGTGCCCGGTCCACCCGGCCAAACGCACGCAATTGTTCCAAATAGAGGTCACGCGCGCCGGTAAGTTCGTGCAAGGCCTGTGCTGCGGCGCTGTCCAGGTCTTGTTGCAGGCCCACGCGCCCACCCGGCAATCCCCATTGGCCTTTACTTTCGCCCACTGCGTGTTTGACCAATAACAACTGTAATTTACGGTCGTCCAGACCGAAGATCACGTTGTCGATCGTCACTTCCTGCAGTACGCCCTTGTGCTTTTGGGGACTGGTCACACTCGCCTCGCTTGTCATTTGTGTTATGCGGGTAGATTAACCTGATCAGACCAAAATTGGGAGCTGTGAACTTTTACGGGTTTTCTGGCTCTAACTGGGCATCATAAAAAGGTTATACCGTGTCAGAGCTTAGTTGGGATTGTGCGATTAATGCGACGGCGTTGGATCAGTACCTGCGCCAGATCCCATCGCGCCCGCAAGGTCGCTACGGGTTTTGGCTGTTGGGTGTTGTGGTGGTGCTGGCGTGCCTGGTGTTTATTCAGGTGCCTGACTATGCGGGCGGCAGGGTAGCGGCTCAACCACTCGCATTGGTATTGGTTCAGCCTGCCCCCCCTACAGAGCCATCCCGCCCGCTGAATCCTATTCCCCCACCTGCTGTGGCGCCGTCTGTGCCATCTGTGCCCGAGACCCCGACCAGCGCAGAAACCGAGGTGCCGCCCGTTTTGAATCCGGCAGCGGCAGTACCGGCGCTGAGTTTGTCTGAAACCCGGGCGCGCCTGATGCAGGACTATCAGCGCGAGCTGCAGGATACTACTATTGAACTGACAGGCAATGGCGCCACCGTAATGGACAGCGGGTTGCGCCAAAAGCTGAATGCCATTGCTGCGGCGCCCATGCGGAGTACCGAGACTGTGTCTACGTTACCGGATGCCATGGGGCAAACCCAAGTAGAATTCGGCGATCACTGTTTTGTCACCTCCGAGCTGGATAATCAGGCCATGCGCGGCATGAAAAACTGGTGGGTGGGGCTGTGCGGCAAAGCGGCCAAATCCGAGATTTCTCTCGAGGGCATCAAAGTGCTCGGCGCACCCTGAGGCCGGGGTTTGCAGTTTATCTTGGAGCCAAGCAAAATACGGGCATCCAACACTGGGCCTGAGCTAAATGCCGTATTCCCGCGTGAGCAATTACCTGTTTGTAGCGTTACTGGTTTCCACGCTGGGGCAGCACTCCCTGGCCAACGAGGCCAACCCGCCCGAAACACCCATAGAGCAATCCTCCGCTCCGGCATCTGAAGTGCCGGACGATGCGGTCACATCGACGCCGGAATCCGTTGAGCAGGGCGAGACCACCGGCGCGCACAGCGTTGACGACCCGCGGCCGGACACCGTCGTCGACTCTGCCCCAGCGGCGAAACCCAAGCCGAAATCCACGCCAAAACCCAAGCCAAAAAGCCCTGAGCAAGACAGTGCTGTCGCCCAGAGTGATTCAACGGGTATCGCACCGGTTCCGCCAACCGCCTCCGCGCAACCGGATGCGTTGGTGCAAGACCAGGCAGAAAGCCGCGCCTCGGCTGGCGCTTCTGCCGAGGTGTCAGCCGACGAAGCCACACTGCCAAAAGCGGAAAACGTCAATTTGCGGGAAGTGGTGGCTGAAGCCGCTGAAAACAGCGTGTTACCGCCAGCACTGCCCGATGACGATGATGATCTGGCAGACGATGAACCGCCTGTGGCTGAAACCCAACCATTGATCAGCGCGGAACCGGTGGGTAAAAAACCGAACAGCTCGCGCACCTTGTTGGGTGTGGAAGTGCCTGCATCCACTACGACCCGTCTGGGTTGGACACCGTCCAAATCCTTTGCCGGCATGGCCGTGGATACGCCGGTGCTGGTGGTCAATGGCGCTTGGGACGGACCCACCTTGTGTCTCACGGCGGCAGTGCACGGCGACGAGTTGAATGGCATCGAAATGGTCCGGCGGGTGATGTATGACCTCGATCCCACCAAATTGCATGGCATGGTGGTGGGCGTACCGATAGTGAATCTGCTCGGCTTTTCCCGCAATTCCCGCTACCTGCCCGATCGCCGCGACCTCAACCGGTATTTTCCGGGTAATTCCCGCGGCAGTGTGGCTTCGCGTCTCGCGCACGCGTTTTTCAATGATGTGATCCTGCACTGCAATGCCTTGGTGGATCTGCACACCGGCTCGTTTTACCGCACCAATATTCCGCAGCTGCGCGCGGATATGCGCAACAACATGGTGGCAGATTTTACCAACATGTTCGGTAGCATTCCGGTGCTCAACACCCGCGGTAACCGGAATTCATTGCGGGCCGCCGCGGTGCGCGCCGGTATTCCTGCTGTGACGTTGGAAGCCGGTGAACCGATGCGCATGCAAACCGATGTGGTGGAAGAGGGGGTGCGAGCGATTAAAACCCTGATGGAAAAAAACGGCATGTACCCCAGTTTCAGCTTGTGGGCTAAGCCGAGCCCCGCGTTTTATCGCTCCAGCTGGGTGCGGGCAAATGGCTCGGGCATTCTGTTCAGCAAGGTGGCACTGGGCGATAAGGTCCGCGAAGGGCAGGTATTAGGCGAGGTGATCAATCCGATCACCAATGAAAAGAAAAAAGTGGTGTCCAAGTACAACGGCCGGGTACTTGGTATGGCGCTGGATCAATTTGTATTACCGGGCTTTGCGGCCTATCACATCGGTATCCTGGCGCCGCGCGATAAACTCAGCGATCCCACAGAAGAAGATGAAGCGCTGATTGATGAAGATTACAAACCGGAGCTGCTTGACCAACCCAAGCCCATGACGCCGGAAGAAGAAGGATTCGACGATGAATAAAATCGGTTTGACGGCGCTGCTGTTGTGCGCCCCCATTGCCCTGGCAAACGAGTCTCCGGCGCAGTGGTATGCCGATGGCGAAGCCGAATTGGCGCAGGCGCTGGCCATGCAGCCCAACACGGCAAAAGCCCGGAATGTCATTTTGTTTGTGGGCGACGGCATGGGCATTTCAACGCTCACCGCGACCCGGATATACGATGGCCAACGCCAGGGCAAAGCCGGTGAAGAGCATCGTCTGGCGTGGGAAAGCCTGCCTTATGTGGCGCTGTCAAAAACCTACAACACCAATTTGCAGACACCCGATTCGGCCGGCACCATGAGCGCCATGATGACCGGCATCAAAACCGGTTTCAGCCTGATCTCCGTTAATCAGAACACGCGTCTGGGCGATTGTGCGAGCAGCCGGGGCAACGAAGTGCCTACCTTATTGCAGCAGGCGCAAGCCCAGGGCCTGGCGACCGGGGTGGTGTCCACCGCCCGCCTGACCCATGCCACGCCGGCAGCCACTTATGCCCACGCCGCCGACCGTGGCTGGGAGTCGGATGCCGATATGCCGGAGTCAGCCAGGCGATTGGGGTGTCGCGATATTGCCAGTCAGATGATGACGGCGGGGCTCGATGTGATGTTGGGCGGCGGCAAGCGCAGTTTTGTGCCTGTGTCTGCGGGCGGTAAACGCACGGATGGTCGTGATCTCGTGCAGGAATGGAAAACGTCCGCCAGGGGACGTTTTGTGCAAACAGCCGAAGAGCTCAACCGGGCCGATCAGGACTCGCCTTTACTGGGACTTTTCAGTGATTCCCACATGGCATATGAGTTGGACCGCACAGCCGGCCAACCGTCGCTGTCAGAAATGACCCGTCAGGCCATCACCCGGCTGCAGAAAAAACCGGCGGGATTTTTCCTGATGGTGGAAGGCGGGCGTATCGATCACGCCCACCATGCGGGCAACGCGGCCAGGGCACTGGGCGACGGCAAAGCGCTGAGCGGCGCCGTCCAGACGGCGCTGGCGATGGTCGATCTGAAAGATACGTTGGTCATCGTGACCGCCGATCATAGCCACGTATTCACTATGGGTGGGTACTCAGTGCGCGGTAATCCCATACTCGGGCTGGTGACAACCCCCGGGCAAAAGGGGCCTGAAGTTGCCACTGCGCTGGACGGTAAACCTTACACCACCCTCGGTTATGCCAATGGCCCGGGCTATGCGGAAAACCTGCCCATGGCACAGCGCGATGACAGCAAAGCCAAAGCCGGTCGTCACCTGCACAATAAGGTAGACACCCGACAGCTTAATTATTATCAGGAAACCTTGGTGCCGCTGGAATCGGAAACCCATGGCGGGGAAGACGTGGCGATTTTTGCCGGCGGTCCCTGGGCGCACCTGTTCCATGGCACTCACGAACAGCATTACATTTACCACGTGATGCGGCATGCGTTGGGACTCGAGGTGAAAGCAGAGTAACGTTCATGCGGCGCCCGTGCAAAACGGGCGCGATGCGCCTCAGCGTTTGGTAAATAAATCCGAGAGCGCGGCTTTTTCGTCGGCACTGATTTTCGCTTCGGTGGTGAGATCGGCGACGCCGTGCACAACGCGATTGCGGCCCTCGGCCTTGGCCTGATACAAGAGTGCGTCTGTGCGCGCCACAAACGCGTCGGGCGTGTCCTGATCTTCCGACCGATAGGTATCGATGCCGATGCTGGCGGTTAAGCGCAGTTCGCCCTTTGCCAGGGGAACAGGGCTGGATTCAATCAGGCTGCGGATGCGCTCGGCGACAAATTTGCCGGTATACAAATCTGTTCCGGGTAAAATCACCACAAATTCCTCACCCCCGTAGCGGCATGGTATGTCCAGCCTGCGCAAATTGTTAACCAGTAAATCCGCCAGGTGTTTGAGCGCGGTATTGCCCACTTCATGCCCGTGGGTATCGTTGACCTTTTTAAAAAAATCCAGATCCACAAACATCAGGCTGGTGGGCTGTCCCTGGCGTTGGGTGCGTTCGATTTCCTGTAGCAGGGCATCCCGGAAATGGCGGCTGTTAAACAGGCCGGTGAGCGGATCGGTGCGGGCCAACTGGCGCAACATCATCAATTCATCGATGATTGGGCACTGGGTCTCGCCTACGGGGCAGTCCGGCCGGTTATCCTTCTCCACGGTTGGCTTCATATGAGGGGGGCTACCCAGTTTCCAGGTTCATACTATGGCGTTAAGTGTAGGCATTTATAGCGATTCATGAAAGCGTCAGGCGCCCCGACTTTTTCACGATGGCGGGTCGACAGGTTTTACTGCACACTGACGCCCTCCAGTCATGGGGATTTTTTCTAAAAGGAGTAATGCAATGCGTGTAATAAAAATTGGATTTTTACTGATGGTTGCTCTGTTGAGCACTTTGAGTCACGCAGACCCGGTCCTGAGCCGGAGTAATATGGAGAGCTACTTTGCTGCTATGCAGGCAATCAAGCCGCTCGAAACCCGCTATGCCGATGCGTTTGCCGAAATGGAGGCGCAAACAGAGAGTATGAGCCTGGCCGATGGCGGCAAGCAGTTAGCCGACATTCTGCGCTCACAGTCATTTGCCGGCGAAGTAGAGCAAGTGTTAAAAGCCAACGGCTTCAATTCTATTGAGGCTTTCAGTGCCTACAGTGTGAAATTACTGTCCGGCCTGATGGTGCAAAGTTTTGCCGAATCCAAGCCGGAAATGGAGCAAGCCATGGCCCAGTTTGATGCCCAGGTCCAACAAATGAAGCAGGCGGGAGCCAGCCCGGACATGATCCGGCAAATGGAATCCGGCATGGCTGAGGCCAAACGCATGTTGAAAGAATACCAGTATGCTGAACACAACCTCAGTGCGGCAGACAAGGCGGCGGTGGCTCAGAATTTCGAGTGGCTGCAGGCCGAGTTCATGAAGCTGAACCCCTGAAGGGGCACGTGCCTGCCTGAATGGTACCATGGTGCATAATTTTTAGAGCTTGTGACTGCACCTCTCGTTGGTATCTATAACCTTTCACGTATCCGGCGCCAAAATCATGCTTTGGCGTCTAAACCATTTTGTTTGATGGTTTGACCCTGCAGTCATGCCAGGGTTATTAAAACCCCTTATTCGGACCAGAATCGACCCTCTTATAACCCTTGGTGATTATTTTGGCCAAATTATAACCATTAATTCTCTTTCGGTTATAAAAACTGGGTTATCGTTCAGTTGCCCGCTACGTGGATTGGGCAACGGCAAGGCCGCCGGCTCATTAGAAATCCTGCCGGAGAGAAAAAGATGACCAAACTCACCCCTTTCGTTTCCCTGTGTTCTTCCGTGGTTTTATTGGCTGCCTGTGGCGGCGGTGGCGGCAGCCAGACCATTACTGAGCCCCAGCCCGTGACCCAACCCGAGACGCCGTCGGTTGTGCGGACCACGGAATCCCTGGTGTTACCCGAGTCGCTTGAAGTGGTCAGTGCCACAGGCGCCTCCGCTAACAGCTTTACCCGCATGGCCAAAAAGGGCCTGATGTTCAGCATGGCTGGATTTGATGACGCCGGCACGGATTACAGCAATAGCCGCCAGCACGTGCATACCTGGGTCGAGGCCCTGGAGCCGGTGGAAATGGTGAACAGTATTTTGTGTTTTGCAGGCAAGCTTAAAGCGACCGAGTTCGTTAATGCCGGGCCCTACCTGGCGCTGGTTGACGAGTCACAGTGCTTTGACGAGGAGGGTGAAGAAACTCAGCTGGGCGACAACGGCCAGGTCCAGAGCAAAGATACCAGCAAGCGATTCATCAATGCGGTGGTCGACGCAACCCGCAGTGGAGATACCGAGCCACTGATTGTGGAGGCCTGGATTAAGGATGTTGCCGGTGAAGGGCCCGATGGCCCCATGTCCATCAAAATGCGCGCGGTGATCACCGAAGGCGCGAGCGAAACCAACCCCTACGGGCAGTTTTCGTTTACCTGGCAAATGGTCGACAACCTGACCAACACCCAGGCCAATTTTGGCAGCGGTGAAATCCAGACCGTGAATACACTCGAAGGCTTTATCGGCTTTACCTTGTATGAGGCTAACGGTGTGGAATCCGAAACCTTCTCCTACAGCCGCGAGCAGCAGGCCAGTGTGGTCATGCGCAACGATTTGTCCGACGGTGTGGCACTGACCGGTTTCTATGAACAGAATCCTTTCTACGAAGGTGGCGCCAGTTACGGCCTGTCGTTCGACAATGACCGGGTGCTGATCCAGCAGGCAGACAGCTTTGCCGACTTGCCCTACCGTACCGGTGATGTGGGTGCCGGCAGTTGTCTCAGCCGCACGGATTTTGTGGAAAACGTATGGCGCTACGATTTATTCGATGCCAATACCGGTGCTGCAGTGCGCATCAATTCCGGGTTCCCGGTGCAGATCGATACCGACGGCAATGGCGTGTTCGACCAGCACGGGTATGTGGGCTATCACGGTTTGTGGGCTGATGGCGAAGCCAGCTTTGCCGATGGTACCCAGATGCAGCGTGGGCATATGGGCGACAGCAACAGCAGCAGCGAAATCTATACCCTGAATACAGCGCCCGGACGCCTGGTGCAGTACAGCATGGAAACCCTGCCATTGGCGGAATTGCGCGGCAGCGAACTGATGTACTGGGATCAGGAAGCCCAGTCTGCCGGCTTTGATCAATGGGTCGTGCAATACCTGACAGCGAATGCCGACCAGGTCGGTGCCGATGGTTTTTATCTGGTGGCCGGCATGCGCTGGGGGGATCAGGGCCCGGCTCAGCGCACGGCACTTGAGCAGCCGGTGATGATTTCGCCCCAAAGTGATTGGGATATTTTCCACTTCTGGTCGCAGCAGTTGGGCGGGCAGGTGCGCTACAAGCCCGGTGCGGCGGGCGTGAAGTTCTATCGCGAAACCGTTATCAATGGTGCTGAATCCGAGTTGTTTGCCAATGGTGCCCTGGAGCTGGTGTGTCTGAATGATTGCCCGGTGGGTAGCATCACTGAAAACACATTGGGCGACTGGCACGAGGTCAACAGCCCGATGGTGCAACCGGAATCCATTAATGCCGCGCCCGCATTCAGTTTTGCCAATAGCGGGGATGCTGCGCTCACGCTGGTGCGTTCCGACAACGGCGAATCGGTCACCTTCGCGTCCACTTTATCGCGGGCATCACTGGAAGCCGCCGGTTCAACCTGGGCCTGGGGTCTGCGTTCAGGTGCGCTGGTGACTGCGGCAGACGCCGCGTTGCTCACCAACACCTGGGATATCTGGGGCAGTGAGAGTGTTCAGACTTACTACCAATGGGAAACCGGCTTTGATCAGTGGCAGAAATTGGTGACGCTGGTGGATGCTACCGGACAGCGCGTGCAGTTTGACCAGCCGCTGAGCCTGACCTACCGCCACAATACCTCACAGGACCGCAACAACAGCAGCGCGGCAGACGGCCAGGTATTCCAGATCAACTACGGTGGCCGCGGTGACTTCTGGGGTATCCCGCACCGACAGGACGGCGATCGCTGGTCACCCATGTTCAGCATCGCCGATGGCGTCACGCTGGGGGATGCCTCCCAGTACGTGATTAAAGCGATAGATATCGAACGCCAGATGGCCGACGCACCCAACAGCTGCAGTGCCCTTGCGGTAAATGACCCGGCAGCACCATTGCCAGAAGGGGTGAGCGGTAATGCGGACATTGGTAGCATGCCAAGCGTGACCGGCGGTGCGTCAGTGATTGATGGCGAAGTGCAATAACGCGTACAGGATTTTCCCGATGGTCATCTTGCCCCCGTACCGGGGGCTTTTTTTATGCCGAAAGGAGCCATGGCAGGAAATTCTCCTGCTATTCCTGCACTCCCGCCTTCCATGGCGTTCGGATGGTATGGTCCGACATATCGGTGGTCCGACACATCGGTTCAGCGCTCTGCAGCTCACTGCGATAGGGTTAAAAATCCAGCCCGCACTTCGGGTGGCAGTTCGCGCCGATAATTTGCCGCTCAACGATCCCCTCCGGGCCCTGCCATCAAGCAAGCTTGATGGCGTTCCGTGAGCGCCAAGCGGAACGCTCCCTCCACCCTGTATCGATTCGCTCTCGCCACATCCTTGTGGCTTGCAAATTAACGGCGCGAACCGCCAAACACTGGACTGTTGTAGCGTCAATTTCGGTAGCGTCTTTGTCCGCTGTTCACATTGCGTTTCGGAGGGGCGAGGCATTCCCGCATGGTTTTTGCCTGCAAAGTAATTTCTGGCTGATTAAAGTCCAGCTGCGCATGGCCAAAGAATCTAACCCCTTTGAATTGAGTGTCAGACTTTGTTTGGGAGTTCGCATCGGTGATTTGCAAGCCACAGGGACGTGGCGAGAGCGAATCGATACAAGGACGTATCGTTGAGCGGCAAATCACCGATGCGAACTCCCACCCAACGTGCGGGCTAGCGCTCTTAAGTTTGGTACGATCAAAACACCCCGTTCTGGTAATCCTCAAATGCCTGCAGCAACTCTGCGCGTGTATTCATTACGAACGGGCCGTGGCGGGCGATGGGCTCGTGCAGGGCATTGGCACCCACTACCAACGCCTTTCCATTGCCGGAAAGATTGAGGGCGCCCTCGTTACTCAATAAGGCCAGATGCTGCGCCGGAATGGATTTGCCGGCAGCGTTCATCTCGCCCTGGTACACATACACAAAGCTGCGCTCAGGTACATTCAGCGTAACGTCACCGGTGAGTGACAGATCAATCAGCGTGGGTTGGCTGACAATGTCGGTCACCGGGCCCGTGTGGCCATCCAGTTCGCCGGCCATCAACCGGAGTTTGGCGTCGGGTCGTTCAATCACCGGAATCGCGTTTGCAGGAATGTCCTGATAGCGCGGTGCCATCATCTTGTGCTCAGCCGGCAGATTCACCCACAGCTGAAAGCCCCACAACCGGCCAGAGGTTTGTTCCGGCATTTCGGCGTGGGTCAGGCCGCTGCCGGCGGTCATCCATTGTACGCCGCCGGATTCAATCACCCCCTCGTTGCCGCGGCTGTCGCGATGGCGCATCTTGCCTTCCAGCATGATGGTGACTGTTTCAAAACCGCGGTGGGGGTGCTCGGGAAAGCCGGCGATATAGTCGGCCGCTTCATCCGACCGGATTTCGTCCAGCAACAAAAACGGATTCCAGTCGGGCAGGGCCTGGCTGCCGAGCGAACGCATCAGGTTGACGCCCGCGCCATCCCGGCTGGGTTGTGCTTTCAGAATACGGATCGGCTGTCTCACCTTGTCTCCTCAGGCCGCAATGGCGGTCTTGGCGTTGTTGAGCACCTGGTCGCGGTTCGGACCGGCAAGGGTTTCGGCGTAAATGAAATCCACGGATTTCAGGCCGATAAAGCCCAGAAATTGTTTCACAAACGGTGCCTGATGATCCATCGGTGTATCGGCGTAGGCGCCGCCGCGGGTGGCAAATACGGTCACGGGTTTATCGGCCAGCAGACCTTCGGGGCCGTTTGCGGTGTAGCGGAAGGTGCGACCGGCCCGGGCGATGTGGTCCATCCAGGCCTTGAGCTGGGTGGGCACGCCGAAGTTGTACATCGGCAGGCCGATAATGATCTGATCGGCCGCTTCGATTTCAGCGATCAGCGTGTCGGACAGCGCCTGAATGGCTGCCTGGCCCGCATCGGGCGTGGTGGCATTGATGGCCGCAAAGCGTTCGCCATCGAGGTGGGGGATGGGATCTTGTGCCAGATGGCGCTCCACCACGTCAGCGGGTTGGTGTTGTGCCAGCCAGTGATCCAGTAACTGATCGGAGCTGGAGTTTTCGCCCAGAATGCTGGTGCGGAGGACAAGTACACGCATGGGAATCACCTTTGTTCACTAAATTTGAAGATGAATTCACTATATATATTTGCCCTACCTATTAATAACGGTATATTTTGACGCTATCAATCAAAAATATTGAATAAAAGGCCATGATTACACTCGATGCGTTGCAGGTACTCGATGCCATTGATCGCCACGGCTCCTTTGCGGCAGCCGCCAATGCGCTGCACCGGGTGCCGTCTGCCTTGTCATACACGGTCCGGCAGCTGGAGGACGGGCTCGGCGTGGCCCTGTTTGATCGTTCTGGCCAGCGTGCCCGGTTAACGGCCACCGGCCGCATGGTGCTGGAGCAGGGGCGCGAGCTGTTGGCGGCGGCCGACCGGTTGAGTTTGCGTGCGCGCCAATCGGCATCGGGCTGGGAGCCAAGAGTCCGGCTGGTGGTGGAAGCGGTGCTGCCCATGCAGCCGCTGATGCCGTTGGTGCAGCAATTCGCCACCGAGCAACCTCTGATAGAGCTTGAGTTGCGCGAAGAAGCACTTAACGGCAGTTGGGAAGCATTGCAGGAACAGCGGGCGGATTTGTTGATCGGCGTTGGCAGAGATGCCCCGGCGGGCATGTCGGTGGAGTTTGCCGCGCTGGGGGATCTGTCGTTTCAGTTGGTGTGTGCGGCGCACCATCCTCTGGCGTTGCATGAACCCGGACAGCTGACGGCCGATGATTTAAAAAACCATACCCAGGTGGTGCTGCGCGACAGTGCGCGTCAGATGCAGGCGTTGTCGGTCGGGTTGTTCGAAACCCAGCGACGTTTACAGGTTAACCATTATGGCGCAAAGAAGATGGCGATTATGGCGGGGGTAGGCTTTGGTCATCTGGCTGGCAGGGACGTGGCAGACGCGGTTGAGCGGGGGCAGTTGGTTGCACTTTCCCATATCAAGCCGGCTTACAAAGTGCCCATGTTTATGGCGTGGCACAAACACCGCGCCGGTGAAGGCACGCGCTGGTGGCGCAAGCAGATAAAAGCATCCGGTTGTTTTGATGTGGCACTGGGCTAGGCGTTTTTGAATAAACTGCTAGTACGCCCGTGCTTGGCTCGCACAAAAAACGTGCGGTTTTAGTGGTTGCCGCACAAAAATATTGCATTTGGTGACCGGCTGGTTACTATCGCCCGCGCTCGCATTCGAGGAGCTTTATTCACAAGGAGTTTGACATGTTTTCAGTTCGTAAAATTTCTCTGGCTGTTGCACTGGCAGCAGCGCCTTTCCTGGCCACTGCCCAGGATTATCAATTTGAAGTAAAAGCCAACTACGCCAACACCGAAGTAGAGTCCTCGGATTTTGACGTGACCACTTTGGCGGGTACTTTTTACTGGAATCAGGTTTCCACTGCCGGTCACCCCTTGGCCGAAGCCGCATTTCTGGAGCGCCAGGGCGGCCTGACTGTGAGCTACCTGAACGTAGAAAATTTCGACGTCTGGGGCCTGGAAGCCGACCATTATTTCGACAGCGGTCTGTACCTGGCGGGTCGCTACAATATGCCGGAAGAGGGTGACAACACCTTCGGTGCGTCGATCGGTTTCAGCCCAGCCGCCGGTTTGTTGTTTGTACTGGATGCAGACGATGACAGCGAAGATATTAATTATGCCGGTCGCGTGAAGTACGTAGGTGATCTGCAGGGCGACGCTGCATTTGGTCTGGAAGCCGGTGTTGCCGAAGACACCGTATCTATTTCCGGTGACTACTTTTTCAACCGTCAGTTCAGCATTGGCGCCGAAATTGTTAACGACAGCGACATCGACTACACGCTGCTGGGCGTTGAAGCGAAATACTTCATTGCGCCTAACTTCTGGGCCGGTGCCGGTGTTGGTACTAACGTAAGCGGCGATGCCGACACCACCGTGTGGCAAATCGAAGCCGGCTTGCGCTTCTGATTTACCCGATTCCTCATTCCCTTGGGCCGGCATTTGCCGGCCTTTTTTATGGGCGAGTTTTTGTTGGCTTGAACCCGGTCCACAGATAGTTGATGATGGGTAAAAAATAACCGGAGGTCGACCGTGTCCTGGCTAAACCCTACTTTTGTAGCAGAAGACGAAAACGGCTCAACCGTGTCCTATCGGGATGGCAAACGCCTGGCATGGGCGTGGTCGGTGATCAATCCTTTTTTTGCCTGGATCGGGATCGGGTTATACGCGTTGACCGACCAGCTCTGGTGGCTCTGGTATCCGGTGCTACAGGGGTATGTGATATTCCCTCTGCTGGATGCCTGGCTTGGCGAAGACACCAATAATCCGCCCGAAGCCGTGGTGCCCCAGTTAGAGCAAGACCCCTACTACCGCTGGCTCACGTATCTGGTGGTGCCCATGCATTACATTGTGTTTGTCGGTGCCGCCTGGTGGGTGATGCAGGCCGCTCTGCCGTGGCATGGCTATCTGGCGGTGGCGATTGCGGCCGGACTCGCTGCCGGCTTGGGCATCAATACCGGGCATGAATTGGGGCATAAAAACCGTGGTATCGATCGTTGGCTGGCCAAATTGGTATTGGCTGTGCCGTTTTACGGGCACTTCTGGATCGAACACAACCGCGGGCACCATCGGCATGTGTCCACGCCGGAAGATGTCGCCAGTTCGCGCATGGGCGAAACCATTTACCAGTTTGCGCTGAGAGAAATGCCCGGCGCGGCGCGGCGCGGCTGGCAATTGGAGGCCGATCGTTTATCCCGCAAAGGGGTGTCGGTCTGGTCCTGGCAAAATGAAATTCTGCAATCCTATGCGGTGTCGTTGTTGCTGCAAGGTGGATTGGTTGTGTGGCTGGGCCTGGGGGTTCTGCCCTTTTTGCTGATCCACAATTTTCTCGCCTGGTGGCAGTTGACCAGTGCCAACTATGTAGAGCATTACGGCTTGTTGCGTGAAAAGCGCGACAACGGCCGGTATGAGCCCTGCCAGCCGCACCACTCCTGGAACAGCAATCACAAATTAACCAATCAGGTATTGTTTCATTTGCAGCGTCACAGTGACCATCACGCCAATATGATGCGTTCCTACCAAAGCCTGCGTGATTTTCCCGATCTGCCACGCCTGCCCAACGGCTATTACGGGATGTTTTTGCTGGCCTATGTGCCTTCGCTTTGGTTTAAGGTGATGAACCCGCGCCTGCTGGCGCTGCCGCACGTACAAGGGGACTGGAAAAAAATCAATGTGTTGCCGGCCAAACGCGATGCGTTGATGCGACAATATGGCAATTCTCTTTAAGCCGGGTGTTCAATGACTGGTGTTATCGTCAAATGGTTGTTCAAAGGTCTGCTGATGTCATTGGTGATGTCCAGCATCATGAGTTATTTATTTTATATTCAGACCGGCCGCACCCCTTGGTCGCTGCTGGGTATTCATTCGGTCGCCGATCTCAAGCCCGATCTTTCGCCCGGTGCGAGTATTGAAAATCTGGCCGATACCGTCAGCCGTGAAGCCAGACAACTGGCGGATAAAGCCGGTGATCTGGTGCCCAGCGCGCCCGCTCAACCCACCCAGGTGTACCGTTGGGTGGATGCCCAAGGTGTGACCCATTTCAGCGAAACGCCGCCTGCGGGTGTGGACGCGGTAGCCATTACCGTTGATCCCAATCAGAACGTGATTCAGGGCTTGCCAACGGAATCCGCCGATCCGGTGCCGACCCAATCCCTGGATCAATTAAAACAGCAGCTGCAACAGCAGCAGGATGCCAAGCGCGCGTTGCTGGAAGAGCACTGACGCAACGGCCAGAGACTGCCGATAGCCCATTAAAACACTAAAAACCCCTTATTTTCAGGGGTTTTGTTTCGCTTGAGTGAATATCAGTGCCCGCGTAGTATCCGCGTCTTCATGACAAATCAGGCAGTACCATGGCGAATATTCAGGCAAAACGTCCCTACGGTTTAATGGACAATTCTTATCAGTCGGCCGGCGGCTTTGAAGGCTTACAGCAACTGGTGGGATTATTTTACGATGTAATGGCCGAGTTGCCCGAGTCGGAAAACATTCATCACATGCACACCGACCCGCAGCCGGTCCGGCGCGATAAGCTGGCGCGTTTTCTGGCCGGTTGGCTGGGTGGCCCACGCCTGTTTTCGGAAACTTACGGGCCGATCAATATTCCGCAGGTGCACGCCCATCTGGTGGTGAATGAAGCCGAGCGCGATGCCTGGCTCTTGTGCATGGAAAAAGCCCTGGCGCAGATGCCCTATGAGCAGGACTTCAAAGAGTACCTGCTCACCCAGCTGCGCATTCCCGCCGAACGCATCCGGCAGACTGCGCGCCGGCAATAAAAACCGTTTCAGCGCGGCAGGTTTGGCTCAGGTGTTTTTCCACGCACAGAGGCTATCGCCCACGGACAGGGTGGCGTTTGCCGGCGCATGCAGTAGGGCGTTTTCGCCGAATGCCGGCGCTTTGGGGTTGGCAGGTTTGTGGTGTTCGCCTTCGCCATAGGCGGGCATGGCATTGATGGATGCAAGCGTGCGATAGGGCTCCATGTCCGGGTGTTTGATCCCGGTTTCCTGATCCACCGTGGTCATTACGCAACGTTCGCAGGGATAGCTGAACTTGAGTGCGTAGTGGTTGTGTTGCAGGCCCTGCAGGCGATGTTCGGCAAACGCTTTGATACCACTGATCACCACATTGGGTCGGAATCGGTTCATGGGCACCGGTGCCAGGCCTTTTTCAATCAGCGCGCGATTGAGCGCATCGAGACTGGCGCTGTTGGCCACCAGCAGTGGCGCCATGTCTGCAAACACCGTGTGGGTGTTTTCGCCCTGGTATTGCGGCTTGGCTTGCGGCCGTTGCGCGGCCAGCCGCACCAGTCGCAGGGCGGGCAGATCGGGCAGCAGGTCCTGGATAAACGCGGTCACCGGTTGGGTTTCCGCTTTGACCTGTACCTGATCAGACCAGATGGTGGCCGGCTCAATCGGGCTGTCCGGTTCGCTGCGGGCAATGCGGATTTCCGCAGCGCCGGCGCTGAGGGTGAGCGCGTCCTGATCCAGCCGGGTGTGCAGTCGGGCCAAGGCCGGCCATTGGCGTTGGGTGACAAAGCGGTTGTGCTCGTCAATCAGCATCCAGCGCCGGTCGTCTTCCAGTCCCCGGATATCACAACGGCGGGTGTTGAGGGATATACCTTTCAGGCTTTTTACCGGATAGATGTATAACTCGCTGATGCTGATTGCCATCGCAAATCCTTATTTATTTGGCTTTTTGCCGCGCTTCAAACGCGGCCATCTGTTCGGCCGTAGCAGGTTGTTGGTGATGCTCTTTCCATTCGCTGTAAGGCATGCCGTACACGCGTTCGCGGGCATCTTCGTAATCCAGCGTCAGTCCCGCGTCTTTGCCGGCGGCCACATACCATTTGGCCAGGCAGTTGCGGCAGAAATCCGCCAGGATCATCAGGTCGATATTCTGCACGTCCTTGTTGCTGTCCAGATGCGCGAGCAAGCGGCGGAAGCTGGCGGCTTCAAGCGCCTGTTGGGTGTCTTCAGGTAAGTCGGCAATACGGGTCATGATCAGTCTCGGGATTTTTGTTGAAGAAGCGCAACAAAGTTGCAGGGTTTGTGGCGCGCGTCCAGTTGCGGTTCAATCAGGCGCCAACCGGTTTTGCAGGCATTGGTGGAACCGGGCAGACAAAAAATGGCTGTGTAGTTCGCCAGCCCACCCAGCGCGCGCGATTGCATGGTGGACGTGCCAATCTCTTCATAGGACACCGAGCGGAACAATTCGCCAAAGCCCTCAATGGTTTTGTCCAAAAGTGGTGTTACAGCTTCCGGGGTCGAGTCGCGGCCGGCAAAGCCGGTGCCGCCGGTGATCAGCACCGCCTGGATATCGGGCTGTGCGATCCAGCCGGACACTGCGGCGCGGATCTGGTAAATATCGTCTTTCACTATTTCGCGTGCGCCGAGTGTGTGGCCGGCGTGGGTCAGTGCATCCACCAAGGCCTGGCCGGAGGTATCGGTGTCCAGACTGCGGGTGTCCGACACGGTCAGGATGGCAATATTGAGCGCGACAAAATCATTGGCGTGAGTCATGGGACAGTCCTGTAAAGTGGGCCACAAAATCGGCAATGGCCTCGCTGTCATCGAGGTCGAGGCGCGGGCCGTGGCAGCCGTATTCGGTGGGGTTTATCTGTTCATCGTCGGTGGCGATGGCCACCAGATTGCTGATGTCGTCGGGCAACCGGTCCCGGTTATTGCCGGCGCGGATAACCTGTAATTTGGGGTGCCCGGACAGCTTGAAGCCTTCCACTATGACAATGTCCACCGGGTCCAGGTGTGTCAGCAGTTCATCCAGTGTGGGTTCGGGTTGGCCGCGCAATTCGGTCATCAGCGCCCAGCGCTGACTGGAGGCCAGAAGCACCTGGCCTGCGCCGGCTTCGCGGTGCAGGTAACTGTCGCGTCCGGGTTGATCCACATCGCAGCGGTGGTGTGCGTGTTTGACCGTGGATACGGTGAAGCCGCGATCCGCCAGCGTGCGCACCAGTTTCGCTACCAGGGTGGTTTTACCACTGTTTTTCCAGCCGGTTACGCCAAAAACTTTCATGCAGGCACCTCTCAGAAGGGCGCCAGTTTAGCAGATTCAACGCGGCTCTGTGGCCGGCCACACCACACGGTGAAACTGGTGGCAGGTGGCGCATTGGTCGAGCGGCGCTGGCGCCTGTTGATTGTGGCACTGGCTGCAATTTTCTTTTACCGGCAGCAGCGAATCCGAACTTTGCGTGGATGTGGCGGCGGCGTGGCAATCGGCGCATTGAAGCCGGCCTTCGTGCCGTTTGTGTGAAAAGCGCGCCTTGAATGCCGCCGGCTGATAGCGCCATGGGCTTTGATCCGTGAGGCTGTCGAGGTTGCCGTCGGCCAGGGTGGCGGTGTGGCACGAGCGACAGGTATTGGCATTGACCACGGCTTGCACCCGCGCGGGGCTTAAGCCCTGTTGGGTGGCAAACACCTGCATGGCGGCCAGGTTGCCGTGAGGCCAGTCGATCTGATCGCGCGGATCGCGGGTGTTGTGGCATTGGCTGCAACTGTTGTCAAACCGCACGGGTGCGGGATTGCCATCTGCCCACTGGTGGCAACTGAGGCAGGTCAGGGGCGCGGCGTCGGCGTCGAGGCCCGGGTCCAGGTGCTGTTGGTGGTTGAAGTTGAATGGCGGGGCAGGCGCGCGGCTGAATGCCGGGTGTTGACCTTCGAAGCGGGCAAAGGCGGTCAGTGCGTGTTGGCTGCCCGGTGTCAGCACCTGCGCAACCACCGCCATATCGTTGTGGCACTGGCTGCAGAGCCGGCTGTCGCCTTCGATCAGGTTGGCGGGTTCGTTGTGTTCCAGGTGGCAAGTGATGCATTGGGGGTGGACGCCGGTTTTTTCTTTGCTGAAATGCCGTTGCATGTCGTGGCAGGCAAAACAGCTGTGGTTTTCTACCGGGCCGCCAGCCTGGGTGTGGCAGTCGCCGCATTGGGCCTGCTGGTGCGCCGGGTGCAGCGGGCCGGTGGCGAGCCAGTGTTCAAGTGGGTGTGCCGGTGGCGGGGCTTGTTTGCCCTGTTCGGGCGAGAAGGGTGTGGTGTCCGGCGCGCCGAATTGAATCAATGACCAGGGCACAATGAACAGCGCGGCGATCAACGCCAGCAGCAATAGCCGGCC